>NZ_BPIM01000001.1:1200000-1500000 GCF_026004115.1 Meiothermus sp. | reverse complement strand
TCCCCGGCGACAAATTCTCCATCAATCAACATCTTGCTCTCTCTTATAAGGGTTTTGGCCATATTATTTCCTCACTTTCGTCCGGTTTTGGGTTGCTTAGTGCACAGGTAACTTGTTTTACGGCACGTTTTGAAGCACGTTGATTGCCCCAAATTGCGATGTGTGGTTCATTGGGAGGGACTGTAGTTCATACCGAGTTCCTGGTTACCAGACCACTTAGTCCTCTGCTTTGCTACTTATACTGTTAGCCCGTCTTACCTCCCCCGTGCAGGTCGTCGGTGTGGCGGGTAAGCCACTGAGCCAGCACAATCGGCAAAAAGGTGACTAGCATCACAAAAACCGCCACCACATTGGTGATGGGGCGTTCGCGGGGGCGGAATAGCTCGTTTAAGAACCAGATGGGCAGGGTCTTCTGGTCGGCGGCGGTAAAAGTGGTCACAATTACTTCGTCGAACGAGAGCGCAAACGACAACATGCCACCCGCCAACAACGCCGTGGCGAGGCTGGGTAGCACCACATGGCGCCAGGTGGCAAACCAGTCCGCGCCCAGATCCATGGAGGCTTCCATCTGGGAGGAGCCCATGCGGCGGAAGCGGGCGACCACGTTGTTGTACACCGTGACGATACAAAAGGTAGCGTGGCCGATAACAATCGTCCAGAAGCTTGGCTCGAGGGCCAGCCGCTTGAAGGTAGTAAGGAGGGCAATGCCGGTCAGGATGCCCGGCAGGGCGATGGGCAAAATTAGCAGCACGGTGAGAAAGTCCTTGCCCAAAAACTGAAAGCGGTACATGGCCGCCGCCACCATAGTCCCCAGTACTAAGGCGATGGCCGTGGCCATGGCGGCTACCTGCAACGACAGCCACAATGCAGCCCACATATCAGTCCGCTGCATGGCCTCGCCAAACCAGCGCAGGGTCAGGCCCGGGGGTGGAAACTGGTAGGTGCGATCTTCGGTGGTCAGGGCATACAAAACGATGATGGCAATGGGGAAGTGCAAAAAAAGCATCCCCAGGTAGAACGCTAAGCGCAGGCCCAGCGAAGGCTTACCCGGCATACCCCTCCCTCCCATGCCACAGATTGCAAGTTGCAAGTTGCCAGTCTGGAGCCGTGCTCCTGGCCCAAAGACCTGCGCGAGACTCAAGACCCTCACAGCGCATTAAAAGCCCCCAGTCGCCGCACGATGAGCAGGTAAATAGCGATGATGACCACCGGCACCACCGAGAAAGCCGCCGCCAGGGGCAGGTTGCCTGCGGTGCCTTGTTGCACATAGACCATCTGCCCGATAAAAAAGCCTGGCTGCCCCACCACCTGGGGGATGATGTAATCGCCCAGGGTCAGGGAAAAGGTAAAGATCGAACCTGCTGCTACACCGGGAATGGCCAGCGGCCAGATCACCTTGCGAAAGGTCTGCGCGGGCCTGGCCCCCAGGTCGGACGAGGCCTGGATGAGCGATTTGGGGACACGCTCCAGCGCCGCGATGATGGGCAAAATCATGTAAGGCAGCCAGACGTAGGTAAAAACCAAAAACATGCCCAGGTAGCTGTTGGATAGACTGGGGCCACCTATCACCGGCAGGCTCAGGATACCCTGCAAAAGCCAGCCCAGCCCCAGCAGGTTGAAAAACCAGCTCACCACCCCTTCGCCCGCCAAAATTAAGCGCCAGGCATACACCTTGATCAGGTAGCTCGACCACAACGGCAACAGCACCATCAGATACCAGAAGGTCTTGGCATTGCCCTGGGTGTAAAAGGCGATGTAATAGGCAACCGGGAAGCCAATGGCGATGCAGGCCAGCGTGACCGCCAGGGCCATCAGGGTGGTGCGCAGCACGATATCTACATTGGCCGGAGAGCTAAAAAGCTGCCGAAAAGCCGAGAGTGAGAAGCGATACTCCACCTGACCGGTAAAGTCGTTGAGGGAGTAAAAGCTGTAGAGCATCAGGTTGAAGAGCGAGCCCAGGTAGATGACACCCAGCCACAGTACGGGCGGTATCAGCAGCAGCAGTAGCAGCAGGAGCGGCCGCAAATACAGCACATCGGAAAGGCGTCGGCGCAGGGTCATGGGGCCTCCTGCAAGGCTCGCAGCGAACCGCTTTCCCAGCGCAGGGTGACAGGGCTACCAATCTGGAGATCCTGCTCTTCCGAGGATGTCACCGCCGTCAGGCGCTCGCTGCCCACTTGAACCTCGTAGCGGGTCTGGGCCCCCAGGTAGTGGATGTCCAGCAGGGTACCGCAGAGGCAGTTGGCCCCGCAGTGGCTACCCACCACGATGGAGATGCGCTCCGGGCGCAAGGCATACTTGCCTTCCCGAAGACCCAACAAGCGGCCCTCGAGCACATTAGCGCTACCCACAAAGCGGGCTACGAACTCGGTTTTAGGGTATTCGTAAAGGGCTTTGGGGGTGTCGAGCTGCTCGATTTTTCCGTGGTTGAACACCGCCACCCGATCCGACATGGAAAGGGCCTCGCCCTGGTCGTGGGTAACGTAGATGAAGGTGATACCGAGCTGGCGCTGCAGGGCCTTCAGCTCTATTTGCATTTCCTCGCGCAGCTTCAAGTCCAGTGCCCCCAAAGGCTCGTCCAGCAACAACAGCTTGGGCTGGTTGATGAGCGCTCGAGCCAGGGCCACACGCTGTCGCTGGCCCCCCGAGAGTTGCCCAGGCCGCCGATCCCCTAACCCTGCCAGCTTGACCAGTTCTAGCATCTCCTCGGCCCGCCGGTGGCGTTCGGACCGGGGCACCCCCCGCACCATGAGCGCATACGCTACGTTGTCGCGTACGTTCATGTGTGGAAAAAGCGCATAGTCCTGAAACACCGTGTTCACGTCGCGGGCGTAGGGCGGCAGCCGGGAGGCATCCTGCCCGAACAGCACAATATGCCCCGAGGTAGGCTGCTCGAACCCACCGATGAGGCGCAAACAGGTGGTCTTGCCCGAGCCCGATGGCCCCAGCATGGAGAAGAATTCACCCGGAAAGATTTCCAGGTCTACTCCATCCACGGCCTTTACCGCACCGAAGTAACACGACACCCCGTGCAGGATCACGGCCGCCTGAGTGGATTGGTTTTGGGGTTCTTGCAGCATCTGTACCATCGTAGCGTGGTCTCGGGTTAGGGTTGGGGCGGGCTTTCCTGAACCCCAACCCTACCCTGTTTGAGGTCTGTGGTAGCCTCTGCTCAGACCGCCTTCAAAAGATAGTCCTCCTGTAAACCCAGAGGCCATCTTCTAACATTCCGGCCTGTATCTTTCCTTGAGAACCCGACCGACCGCGGCGCGGTTCATGAGCAGTCTGGCTTTCTTTGCAAACCCTCAGCGGCCCCCCTGAATGGCAATGTAGTCGCTTACCCAGCGGCTATAGGGCACACACTGGTTGTTCTGGGTACGGCACTGGACAGTCGGAGTACGCCAGAAGAATATCTTGTCGAAGTCGTTGAAGCCCTGGTTCTTGCAGCCATCGGCAGACAGCAAGGAGCCGGGGGTGTTGCAGGCTGCCGGTACCACGGGGTTGGAACCGAACCAGCCCGCAATGTCGGCCTGCACCTTGTTGGTAAGCTGCCAGTTAAGCCAGCGGTAAGCGCAGTTGGAGTTTTTGGAGTTGGCCGCCAGCATGGTGGTATCGGCCCAGCCGGTAGCCCCTTCTTTGGGCACCACCCAGTCAATGGGGCGCTTATTGGCCTTGAGGGTGTTGACCTGGAAAATCCAGGTTGTCGAGGCCACCACACCTTCGTTGGTGAAGTCCTGCACTTGGGCGTTGGCGTCGTTCCAGTAGCGCTGGAGCAGCGTGCGTTGCTGGCGCAACAGTTTGAGCACCTCCTGGTACTGCCGCTCGTTGAGCTCGTAGGGGTCTTTGATGCCGAGTTCGGGCCGGGTACGCATCAGGTACAGCGCAGCGTCGGCCACGTAGATGGGGCCGTAGTAGGCCTGGATGCGGCCCTTATTGCTTTTCCCGTCGGGGAGCGTCATCTCCTCGAAAACCACCTTCCAGCTATCCGGGGGGGTCTTGAAGACGTTGGTGTTGTAGGCCAGCACGTTCACGCCAAACTGGTAGGGCACCCCGTAGCGCACCCCATTGACCACATACCAGGGTGCATTCAGCAGGCGACGGTCGATGTTGCGGGTGTTGGGAATCAGGTTCCAGTTGATGGGGGCTACCACATTGCCGGCAATCAGGCGCTGGGTGGCATCGCCCGAGGCGGTGACCAGGTCGTAGCCGCCCTGATTCATCAGGCGCACCGCTTCGTCCGAGCTGCTAAAGACCTTGACGGTCACCTTGCAGCCGGTTTCTTTCTCGAAGCCCGTAACCCAGTCGGCGCTCTTGTCAGTGGAGCCGTTTTCTACATAACCCGGCCAGGCCAGGATGTTGAGCTGGCCCTCGTTGGGCCCCAGGGACTGCTTAGCCCGGCTGGCCGGAAGCTGTGCTAGCGCCAAACCCGTCAGCATTGCCAGACAAATCACTGCCATGAACCATCGTGTGCGCATGCTCCCTCCTTAAATACGACAGCCCGGGGCCTGGCCACATTCACGCAGGCGTCTCCAGCTGTCGAACTGCTCCCTACAATAGCGGACCCGGTTTGCTTTCAACAAGCAACCTGCGGTAATGGGAGATATCGGTAAAAGAGATAGGTTATTTCATTGGGCGTTCGTACTCCGCATGGTGTTATTCGGCGACACCGGGGAGCTCGGCGTAGCTCATGCCGTAGACCTGCACCCGGCTGTGCTCCCCCACCACCACCAAGAACTGCCGGGCGGCCTCGCTCAGCACACTCCCCCGGCGCCAGGCCACGCCTATCTCTAAGCGTGGTAAATCCTCGAGCAAGGGCCTCGACTCCAGCCGGTCGCCCTCCAGGCTCCAGGGCCTATACATCAGGTTGGGCAAAACCGCCACGCCAATACCCACCGCCACCAGGCTGCGCATGGCCTCGATAGAATCGGTACGCACAGCCACTTGGGGAAAGCCGCTTAGGCGGTAGATTTGCTGGGTGACTTCCTCGAGCTCATCATTCTTCAGGTATAAAAAGCGTTCCTCGCGCAACTCCCCCAACGACACCGCCTCCCGCTGCACCAGGGGGTGGTTGGTGGGCAGCCAGACCCGCCAGGGAGCCCACAGCAGGGTGCGGGTCTCGAGGGCCTGCTTATCCACCACCGAAACATTCATCACCGCCACGTCGAGCTCGCCGTTAATCAGCAGGTGCTCGATGTACCCCCGCCGGTCTTCCACCACGACCACCTGAATGCCCGGGAAAACCCGCTCGAAGCGGTCGAGCAAATAGGGCAGGTAGTAGGCCGTCACCAGGCTGGTTACGCCCAGGTTAAGCTGGCCGGTGGTGGCGTCCGGGCGTTCGCGGATGGCCTGCTCGGCGTTGCGCAGTGCAGCCAGCACTTGGTGGGCATGGCGCAAAAACTGATGCCCGGCATGGGTCAACATCATGCCCCTGGCGTGCCGGGTAAAAAGCTCGGCTCCCAGGGTATCTTCTAGCTTCTTGATGGCCTCCGTGACCACCGACTGGGTTACGTTCAGGGAGGTCAGGGCTTTGGAAATCGAGCCCGACTCGGCCACGGCTATAAAGTAGACCAGTTGTTTGAGCGAGATTTGCACCACAGGCTCCCATCGGCAAAATCGATGATTTAGATGACTCAAGTGTAACTGCTCGAGCGACCCCTCATACCGGATTCAAAAAGATAATCATCCAATCCAAAGATCCCCCAGAGGCTATCTTTTTGAATCCTAGAGCACTCCTTTCAGTCGGGTTAGTTCGTCACTAAACAGTGGCGAACTAACCGAATCTGGTATTACCTGTGCACTAAAGAGCCCCTGGTTGAGGTTTGTGAGGGTTCGCTTAGCGACCCTGTAATTGCAAGGTTCCCCCTACCCGCAGTCTGGTAGCGCCGGAGTATGCTAAGGGCTGCTATGGTCAAAGACTTCGATTTTCCCAGCAGCGCCTATGTAGGCGGCAAGTGGCACCAGACCCCCAGAACTTTTGCGGTTAAGAGCCCCTACAGCGGCGAACTGCTGGCCCAGGTAGCCGACTGTGGCGAAGCTGAAGCCCGAATGGCCGCCGATGCTGCGGTAGCCGCCTTCAAGGAGTGGAAAAAGCTCACCGGCTTCGAGCGTGGGAAAATCCTGCGCAAATGGAACGACCTGCTCATTGCCCACCAGGAGGAGCTCGGGCGCCTGACCGCTTTGGAAATGGGTAAACCCATCACCGAGGCCAAGGGAGAAGTCCTGTATGCGGCCAGCTTTGTGGAATGGTGCGCCGAAGAAGCCACCAGGGTGAACGGAGAGCTCATTCACTCGCGTTTCCCGAACAAACGCCAGATGGCCGTCTACGAGCCGGTAGGGCCGGTGTACGCCGTGACCCCCTGGAACTTCCCCACCAGCATGATTACCCGCAAGGCCGCTCCTGCGCTGGCCGCGGGCTGCGCCATCATTGTCAAGCCCGCCGAGCAAACCCCATTGTGCGCCCTCTACCTGGCCAAGCTCTGGGAGGAAGCTGGGGGCCCTGCCGGCACCCTGCAGGTGCTGCCCGCCTCCGACCCGGTTCCGGTGTCCAGGGTCTTGATGGAGGACATGCGCATCCGCAAGATTACCTTTACCGGCTCCACGCCTGTGGGCAAGATTCTCTACCGCCAGGGCGCCGACACCATGAAGCGGGTCTCGCTCGAGCTCGGCGGCAATGCACCGTTCATCATCTTTGAGGATGCCGACATCGAAAAAGCCGTGCAGTTTACCCTGCTCTCCAAGTACCGCAACGCCGGACAGACCTGCGTAACCACCAACCGCATCTATGTGCACAAGAAGCTCGAGGCCGACTACGCCGGAGCGTTGGCCGAGGCGGTGAGCCAGCTCAAGGTGGGCGACCCCCTCGATACCAACACCAACGTGGGGCCCCTGGTGGAGCAACAGGGCCTGGACAAAGTGGTCTCGCATGTGGAGGATGCTCTCTCTAAAGGCGCCAAGGTAGCCGCCGGGGGCAAGCCCCTGGGTGGGCTTTTGTACGCCCCCACCGTGCTCACCGGTATCCAGCCGGGTATGAAAATTTTGGAGGAAGAAACCTTTGGGCCGGTTGCCCCCCTGATGCCCTTTGAGGACGAAGAACAGGCCATTGCCTGGGCCAACAATACCGACTACGGGCTGGCCGCCTACATCTGGACGAAGGATTTGAGCCGCGCCTTCCGGGTAGCCGAGGCCCTCGAGTACGGCATTGTGGGCGTTAACGACCCTGTCCCCAGCGCCATGGGCTCTAACCTGCCCTTTGGCGGCTATAAAAACTCGGGCCTGGGCCGCGAGGGAGGCCACTGGGGCATGGAGGAGTTTCTGGAGACCAAGCTCATCTCCTTTATGCTCCCGTAATACCGGATTCAAAAAGACAGTTCAAAAAACCAAAAACCCATAGGTTGTCTTTTTGAATCCTAGAGCACACCCCTCCCTGTCGGTCGGCGAAGAAAGCGTCTCCCTTCCAAGGGGCGGTATCGCCCTCCGCTACGCGGATAACTTCGGTCGGGTTAGTTCGTATAGACCCCATACACTGCCTACCCTCCCCTAGCAGGGGAGGGCAAGGGTGGGGTTGCCATGGAAGGGCAAATCCCCAGGTACAGCCATCTCTACAACGCTGTACTAACCGAATCTGGTATAAAAACCAGACCCTCAACCACCCCTTTCACCCTTGATGGGTGAAAGGGGTCGGGGGATTGGAGTCAACAAACCCTACCAGCACCGGTTTTCTTTCTGTATTCCGCAATACTTCGTCCCCCTGCCTCCCGCGCTACCCTGACACCATGAAAGCCATCTGGAACGGTCGGGTCATCGCAGAGAGCAACGATACCGTGGTGGTCGAAGGAAACCATTACTTCCCTGCCGAATCGGTAAAACGGGAATTTTTGCGCGAGTCCTCTACCCACACCACCTGCCCCTGGAAGGGCGTGGCGAGCTACTACAGCCTCGAGGTCGATGGCCAGATCAACAAGGATGCGGCCTGGTACTATCCCGAGCCCAAAGAAGCCGCAAAGCAGATCCGGGGGCGCATCGCTTTCTGGAAGGGCGTAAGGGTAGAGCCCTAGCGAAAACACTTCTTCGCCAGTTCATGCCCAACGGAAGTAAAAACAGCGCTTGGTTAGAATATGGGCATGGAACTCGTAGGTCTTCGTGGCGCTCCCCAAGAAACTCTTTCAGACCTCAAGGAAGCCCTGAAGGGCGTAGACTTTCCCGAGGCCGCAGTTTTCTATATCACCGACTGGCAAGACCAGCGGGCCCAAGCCCGCTTTGCCGTATTTGTACGCCAGGGCCAGCACCGCATTTTGAGCCTGGATGCCTTCGGGCCCAGGTTTGGCCCCCAGGGCGATGCAGCACTGAAAGAGCTGACCATCTGGCTGCTTGAGCGCGGCGTGACCGACTTTAAGGAAGCTGTAATTGCCCCTTCGGAGTACGGAGCGTTGTTTGAGCTCGAGGATGCAGAAGCCGAAAAGCTCATCCGGGCGGCAGCCAACCCCACCGATCCCATGCTTTACATCAAGCGCGAGTTTACCAGCCGCATGTAATGCCGACCATCAAACGTTGAAACCAAACATCCGCATCTGACGCTTACCATCTTCAGTCATCTTGGCAGGCGTCCAGGGCGGGGTCCATACAAAGTCTACGTTGACCGCATTTACACCCTCCAGGCGCATTACGGCAATTTCGGCGTCGGCCTTGACAATATCCTGTGCGGGACAACCGATGGAGGTCAGGGTCATGGTGATGTCCACCACGCCCCCTTCTTTGACTTCGGCGTCGTAAACCAGCCCCAAATCCACCACGTTAACAGGAATCTCCGGGTCCCGCACAACCTTGAGGGCTTCCAAAACCTGCTCTTTGGTAGGCAGTGTCGTCTCGCTCATGATTTATATGGTACTTCAGGCCGGTTTTGTACATCCTGTCTTGTGTTGCAAAAAAGAGGAGCGAAAACGAGCTCGCTCCTCCGGGAAGTCCGCGCACTTCACATGAACCGCTTGCGACGGCGGTAGCTCTTGACATCCTTGAAACTCTTGCGTCCCCCCGACTTGGCCACCCCCAGATAAAATTCCTTGACGTCAGGGTTGGACTCGAGGTACTCCCTGGTGCCTTCCAGGGCAATCCGCCCGGACTCCATGATGTAGCCATAGTGGGCCACCGAGAGGGCCACCCGGGCGTTCTGCTCCACCACCAGTACCGTCACGCCTTCCTCGGCGTTGATCTGGGCCACGATGTCGAAAATTTCCCGCACCAGCATGGGCGCCAGCCCCAGGCTGGGTTCGTCCAGCAGCAAGAGCCGGGGGTTGGCCAGCAGAGCCCGCCCAATGGCCAGCATCTGCTGCTCGCCCCCGGAGCAGTAGCCTGCCAGGCGGGTCTTGATCAAGGCCAGCTTGGGAAAGTAGTGGTAGATGCGCTCGAGGTCTTCTTTGACCTTGGCCCCGTCTCGCCGGGTGGCCGAACCGACCCGCAAATTTTCTTCCACCGTGAGGTGTTTGAAAACCCGCCGCCCTTCCGGCACCTGCACGATACCTTTGAGCACAATCTGCTCGGGCGGTTTGTTGGCGATATTTTCGCCTCGGTACAGGATGGAACCCGAGACGACCTTGCCATCCTCGGGCACCAGCAACCCCGAGATGGCCCGCAAGGTGGTGGTCTTTCCGGCTCCATTGGGGCCAAGCAGCGCAGTCACCTGGCCCTCCGGCACCTTCAGCGACACCCCCCGCAACACCTGGATGATGTCCTTATACACCACCTCTATGTTGTTGACTTCCAGCAGAATGGGGCCCAGGTCTTCAGGATGCATATCACCTCGCACAAAGCCGAGCGTTAGAAGCAGCAGTCGGCCATAGGCCCTCAGCTTTTGCTTCCTCTACGGATTCCGCACCTGGCGGAACAGCGCGGAGGTAAAGGGATCGGTTACTGGAACAAACTTGCCCCCCTTGGCTTCCAGCACCCGCAGGCCCTCGGCCCCGGTCTGTTCGGTACGGGTAAAGTCAATCTCGATGCCGGCCTTGGTAGAAACCGCGAATCCGGGCTTGAAGGCGTTGGGCCCGTTCATTCCAATCAGGGCCTGATAAACCGTCTCGTTGTCAATACGTCCACTGAAGCGCTGCGCGGCCCGCTTCATGGCCTCCACCGCGATGGCCGCCGCCAGCATACCGGCGGTGTAGTTGGTAGAGTTGAGGATGTCGGCGCTACGGTTGTACTTGGCAGCCAGTTGTTTTTGCAAATTGATGCCGGGGGCGTTCTCGTCCAGGGTATAGTAGCTGCTCGCCCACAAAAAGCCTTCAGCAGCATCGCCCGCCAGGCGAATTAGGTCGGCACCACCGGTGTACACCGCCCCCATCTGCTTAATCTTTTTGTCCAGGCCCAGGCGTTTGGCATCCTTTAGAATGTTGGCTACCGGCCCGGCCACGTTCTGGTGGATGATGTACTGCGCACCTGCTGCATCCAACGCCCGCAGTAGTGCGGTATTGTCCAGGTTGCCTCCACCCACTTCCCGCACATCCACAATGCTCTGGCCGAGCCGCTGGGCAGCCCGACGGGCATGATCCACCACCGCCCGCCCGAAGGGGCTGGGGTTCACCACCAGGGCAATCTTGGCGTTCTTGTCGGTGCGGTTGATGTATTCCATCAGCGCTACCACCTGCTCGGAGTAGCTGCTCACCGGCAGGAACATGTACTGATTGTTGGGCGGGTCAATTAGCCCGATGTGCGCCGAGGCCGGTAGGGTAGGCATCTTGACCTCGTTAATCAGGGGCTTCAGTTGTAGCATGGCGCCGGTGGAGTAGCCCAGGTACATGGCCGGCTTGGCCCGATCCAGCGCTTCCTCGAAGATGCGCTGGGTGTTGGGGTTCTGGTACTGGTCGTCGCGCACGGTGCAGTTGAGGGTGACACCCGGAATCAGCTTCTGATCGTTGGCATATTTGCAGTAATCCTCGATGCCGGCCCCATACGGCCCCCCCACGTCCGAGGTAGGCCCGGTCACGGCCCCCGACCACAGCAGGTTCACCGTGCGTCCTTGGGCCATAACCAGTCCCAGCATGGCCATCATCCCTAAAATAATCGCTCGCTTCATGACTCCTCCTGTTCCTCTCAACACTTCACTGTTTGATTGCAACGCGCATCACGCGATGTTGCCCAGGTTTTCTTAGCTACCGGCCATCGGCCTCAATACTTGAACGGCCACGTTCGGAAATAACTTCGCAAGAGCCGCCACCAGTTGTATAGCCCCCTTGGCTCAAAGACCAGGAACAGCACAATTACCAGGCCAAAGGAAAGGGGCAACAAGGCTGAGGCCACGTCCACACCGGCTGGGGTAATACTCTGAACGAAGGGATTGGCTTTCATCCATTCCGACAGCCGCTCCATATAGAGCCGCAAAAACTCGATAAAAGCCGGGCCCAGCAGGCTTCCCACTACGGTTCCCAGACCGCCCACAATGGCCATGGCCAGAAGCGCCACCGAACGGGTCAGGGTAAACTCTTCCACCACCACGGCCCGCTGCATGTAGGCCAACAACCCCCCGGCGATACCACCATAAAAAGCACCCAAGGCAAATGCAAAGAGTTTGGTACGACCCGGGTCCATGCCCATCGCATCGGCGGCACGGTCGTTGTCACGCACCGCAATGAGGGCGCGACCATATTTGCCCCGCAGCAGGTTACGCCAGGCGATTACCATCAGCACCAGCACAAACAGAATGACGTAGTACCAGAAGTAGTTGTGGTTGCGAAAGCCAATCTCGAGGCCCAGGAAGTTACGCATCTCCACCGGAATCGCAGCCCCCTGGGCCAGCGCCGGACTGCGCCCCACCACCCAGACGAAAATCTCCTGAAACGCAAGGGTAGCCAGGGCCAGGTAAAGGTGCTTGACCCGGAGGCTGGGAATCCCCACGATGAATCCGATGATGGCCGCGGTGATACCCCCCAGGGGAATGGTGAGCCAGAAGGGCAGGTTGGGCGCGCTCAGGGCCACGGTGTAGGCCCCCACCCCCATAAAAGCCGCCTGCCCCACGCTGATCAGGCCAGCGTAGCCGGTGGTGATATTGAGCCCCAGCACCGCAATGGCATAAATCAGGATGAAGTTGAGCACCAGCACCTGCGAGCGCTCTAACAACATCGGCAGGATACACAGGGCCAAAAGCAGCAATACCACCGAGACAATCTCGCGGTAGTTGGCAAAGATAGTGGTGTCTTGCACATAGGAGGTGCGGTAGTTGCCGGTCTGGGCCCAAGGGTTACGCATAGGTGACTCCGCTAGGCTGAAAGCTGAAGGCTAAGGGCTCGAGGCCGCTAAGGTTTTTGGCCTTTAGCTTTTGACCTTTGGCTACTGGCTTTCTCATACCCGCTCGATCTCCTCCGTACCAAACAACCCATGCGGCTTGAACCACAGCATGACCAGGAGCACAACAAAAGGCATCACATACTGCGAACCCCCTCCCACCAGCCCAATCTGACTGAAGAGCCCGTCCAGGTAGGCCGTGGACAAAGATTGCAGGATGCCGATGATAATCCCCCCCACCACCGCCCCCGGCACAGAGTCCAGCCCCCCCAGAATCACCGCCGGGAAGACCGCCAGCCCGATGGCTATTAGACCGTCCTGGTTCAGGCCCGAGACCGCCCCCACCACAATGCCTGCAGCAGCCGCGGTCAGGCCCGCTACTGCCCAGGCCAGGGCAAACACCCGCTGTACCGAGACCCCCACGCTCATGGAGGCCATCTGGTCATCGGCCACCGCCCGCATCGAAACCCCCAGCACCGAGCGCTGGAAAAACCAGCCAAATAGCACTAAAAAGAGGGCAGTAAAGCCGATGGCCAAAAGCTGCGGGTACGAAATGCTGATGCCCCCCAGGTTAAGGCCGCCCTGCGGCAAAAACTGCGGAAAGGTAAAGTTGCCCGAGCCGAACGGGGTCAGGTACATCAGCCCGTCCAGCACGCTGGCCAGCCCAATGGTCACCATGATTACCGAGATGATCGGCTGTCCCACCATTCTGCGCAAGAAAACCCGTTCTACCAGAAAGCCCAGCCCGGCTGTGAGCAACATGGCCAGCAGGGCCGCCAGCAAAACCGGCAGCTTGGCCCATACCGCCAGCGCATAGGCCAGAAAAGCCCCGATGGCGATGAACTGCCCGTTGGAAAAATTGATCACCCGGCTGGATTTATAAACCAGCACAAACCCCAGGGCCGCCAGGGCATAGATACAGCCCACCGCAATCCCGGAGATGAGGTTCTGCACAAAGTCAATCACGGCCCCTCCTACGCGCCTACCAGTTCTTTGCTGCTGTCGGCTTCCAACACACTCACCTCGGTAGATACCTTTTGCACCGTACCATCCTGGTATTTGAACTCGGTATCTACCTGCACCTTGCTGGTTTGGCTATACAGCGCATCCACAAGAGGTTGGTAGCGCTGCACAATGAACTTGCGACGTACCTTACCGGTGCGGGTCAGCTCGTCATCATCGGCATCGAGCAGCTTGTACAAGAGTACGAAGCGCTTGATCCGCAGGTGCTCGGGCAGCCCATCATTGACGGCCCTGACCTCCCTACGGATAAGTTCGGCCACCTGCGGTTTTTGCGAGAGGTCAATATAGGTGGTGTAGGCGATCCGGTTGTCCTCAGCCCACTTGCCCACGGTTTGCGGGTCTACATTGATGAAGGCCGTCAGGTAGGGTTTCTGATCGCCAAACACCACGGCTTCTTTGATATAGGGGCTGAACTTGAGTTTGTTCTCGATGAACTGGGGACTGAACATCTGCTGGGTGCTGGTGTGCATCACATCCGAGACACGGTCAATGACCACCAGGTGCCCCTCGGGTGTCAGGTAGCCGGCGTCGCCCGTATGTAGCCAACCATCCGCGAAGGTCTCGGCGGTGGCCTCGGGGTTCTGCCAGTAGCCCGCTACCACTGCATCCGAGCGACAGAGGATTTCGCCCCGTTCGCTAATTTTGACCTCGCCACCGGGAATCGGCACCCCCACCGTATCGGCCCGCACATCGCCGTCGCGGTGCACAAAGGCAATTCCGATTATCTCGGTCTGGCCGTAGATTTGCTTGAGGTTGACCCCAATGGCGTGATAGAAGCGGAAGACATCCGGCCCCAGCGCCGCCCCCCCGGTATAGGCCCGACGCAGCCGCAAAAAGCCAAGCTGGTCGCGCAGCGGCTTGAACATGATCTGGTCGGCGAACCAGTAGGCAAGCCGCAGACCCAGCGGCATGGGCTTGCCATGCATGCGGTAGTCGGCAGCACGGTAACCGATTTTGAGCATCTGCTGGTAAACCCAGCGGTTGAAGGCATAGGTCTCGGAGATACGCACCCAAATTTGGCTCTGGGTGCCCTCCCAAACCCGGGGAGGACTGAACATTACGTGGGGCCCGATTTCCTTCAGGTCGCTCATGGCGGTTTCCACCGACTCGGGCATGTTGACGGCAAACCCGCCCGCTAGCGCCATCCCCACCGACATCATCTGCTCGCCAATCCAGGCAAAGGGCAGGAAGGAAAGGTAGTCGTCGGTGAGCTCGAGGGGGTCTACCTCCTGCAAGGCCACCCCCATGTGCAGCAGGTTGCGGTGCATCAGCATGGCCGCCTTGGGTCTGCCGGTAGTGCCGGAAGTAAGGGAAAGATGACACACATCCTCGGGCTTACCCAAAGCAATGCGTTCCTCAACAGCTCTGGGGTGCTGTTTGAGATACGCCTCGCCCAGTTTCTCCACCGCCTCAAAGCCCATAATCCAGGGATCGTCGGCGTAGACCCGCATGCCTCTGGGGTCCTGGTAGATCACCTTACGCACACTGGGAATTTCACTACGGATTTCCAGCAGCTTATCCACCTGCTCCTGGTCTTCGGCTACCACAAAGGCCGCTCCGGTGTAGGACAGCACGTAAGCAATCTCGGGTGGCAGCGAGGATTGATAGACCCCTACCGAGATACCCCCCAAGGACTGTGCCGCCAGTTCGGCGTAGAGCCACTCCGGAATGTTGTCGGCAATCACCGCCAGCCGTTCACCAGGCTGAAAGCCCAGCGAGAGCAACCCTGCAGCGAAATTGGTTACGTGCCGGTAGTAGTCGGCATAGGTAATCTCGTTCCAGATGCCAAAATCCTTCTTGCGGATAGCGACCCGCCCTGGTGTCTGTTCAGCGCGCATCCGCAGGACTTGCGGAAGGGTATATTTTTTGAGTTCGTAGCCGGAGGGCATCATGGGCAACCTCCCCAAACAGGCCACAGGTCACAGGTTGCAGGTTGCAGGTCGGAGGTACTTTTGCTTCCTGGACCGAAGACCTGAGACCGCCTAAGCCGCATGATCCACCCCCACATAGGCTTCCTGCACCCTGGGGTTCTGGCTAACCTCTTCGGGGAGGCCAGAGGCAATCACCTGGCCGAAATCGAGCACATAGACCCGGTCGGAGATATCCATCACTACCCCCAGGTCGTGCTCGATAAGAATAATGGTAGTGCCCCGCTCGGCCCGGATGTCCAGGATGAAGCGCACCATGTCTTCTTTTTCTTCCAGGGTCATGCCGGCCATGGGCTCATCGAGGAGCAGCAGCTTGGGCGAGAGGGCCAGCGCCCGGGCGACCTCGACCCGTTTGCGTACCCCGTAGGGCAGATCGCCAACCAGGGCTTTGCGGTAGGGCTCGAGTTCCATGAAGTCGATAATCTCCTCGCAGAAGCGGCGGTTCTCCACCCCCACCCGCATGGCCCGGCCATAAATCAGGATGTTGTCCAGCAGGTTGTAATGCCCAAAGGTGTGGCGGGCCATCAAGAGGTTTTCCAGCACCGACATGCCGGTGAAAAGTTCGATGTTCTGGAAGGCCCGGGCAATGCCGTACTGGGTGACCTGGTGGGGGGAAGCGTGGGTCAGGTCGTGCCCCTCAAAGGTGATGCGGCCCGTACTGGGGTGATAGAAGCCCGATATGCAGTTCAGAAGGCTGGTCTTGCCCGCCCCGTTGGGGCCAATTACCGCTACCAGCTCGCCCTGGGCGACCTCGAGGGAAACCCCACTGAGCGCATTCACGCCACCAAAGTTGAGCGTCACATTCTCTACCCTAAGCTGCACCGGCCCTCCTTAGCTATGGTCTGTCTCAAGCTTATCTGAAAAGCAATGTCGTTGCTTGCGTCAGTCCTAGATACGAACAAACGAGCGTTTGGTTGGGGCTGAGTATAACCAGGCACTCCCTGCATGTCAACGTTTTGTGGCGTCATTTGCAAAAAAACGTTATATTACAGGCATTGCGGAAAAGTTCGTTTTTTTGTCATGGAGACTGGCTACCTCTGGATCGGCTCGAGGGACAGCGTTTCTAAGGCCCTACCTCCGCAGATTTTCCATCGCCTAGCATCTTCCTCCTGGCTTGCCCTTCCCACCGCTTTTTTTGTACGCCAACCGTACCCCGCTTCCCGCCTCCGCGCAGTTGTGCTACACTTTTAGGGTTGCCTGGCTCGACCCGGCAGAACTTTTGTCTGGCAAATCAGGGGTCGCAACCCTGGCCAGCTTTGGAGGAAGCGATGAAACGCACTTGGCAACCCAACAAGCGCAAGCGGGCCAAAACCCATGGTTTCCGGGCCCGCATGAAGACCGCCGGAGGCCGCAAGGTGCTGGCTCGCCGCCGTGCCAAAGGCCGTGTAAAGCTAAGCGTTAGCAGCGAACCTCAACTGAGCCGTTAGGCCCAGGGTGTTCGCATAGCTCCCCGCTTCTGGGGAGTTTTTTTACCTCTAAAGTACCGGGGGAAGGGGTCAGGGGGCAGAAAACCTATCATTCTTCCCTTATCCCTGGCCTTATCCCTGGCCCCTCACCTGTTCCCATGCCGTTCTCTTCACTCAAGGGAGAAAAAGCCTTCCAGCGCCTTCGGGGAGGGCGTGTAGGGCGTGGAAAGTACCTGACCGTGCGCTGGTTTCCGCTACGCCCTACAGCCTTCAATCCGGTGCGGGTAGGCATTGTGGTGTCCAACAAAGTTTCCAAAAAAGCCACTGTACGCAACAAGATTCGCCGTCGCCTGCGGGAAATTCTAAGAAAAATGCATCTGCCGCCCTGCGAGATGGTGATCGTGGCCCAAGCCGAGGCAGTAACTGCCTCCTACTGGGACTTACTCAAAGATTTAACCCATGCCCTAAAAAAGAGCGGGCTGGTACAATGACACAGGTTGGTTTGCCCTATTGTGGGAACCTGGAGTGTTGGTCTGAAATGTTGAATCAAATTCTGATGGGGAGCGTGCGTTTTTATCGGCGCTTTATTTCGCCTTTGAAGCCGCCCACCTGTCGCTTTTACCCTACCTGTAGCCACTATGCGCTGGAGGCCCTGGAGCGCCACGGGCCTTTTTGGGGTTTGTACCTGAGCACCAAGCGCATTCTGAAGTGCCACCCCCTGCACCCCGGCGGGCTGGATTACGTACCCCAAGAACGCCCCAGAGTCCGCTGGAACCCCCTGGACTCGCTGAAATAAAAGGAGCTACTGGATGAAACGCTGGTTCTGGACAAGTTTGGCTTTGTTTGCCCTGGCCCCCGCCTTTGCCCTCACGCCCGAGTGGCGCGATGTGGACGTCAACAAAGATGGCAAGCCCGAAAAGGTGGCCGTCACCAACCTGGCCGACATTGCCTTTAACGAGCAAGGGCAAATTGCAGGCTGGTACATCAAGACCGTGCGCGCTACCGACTTCAAGGGCAACTACGACCGCGCCCCCAACCTGGTTCGGGTCGGCCAGGCCTTGCCCGGAACCCTCGAGGGCTTCTCCCCCAGCCAGCGTGAGTTTATCCGCCGCGAACAGGGCAACCCCGACGCCGACTTTATCGCCCGCTTCAGCAATGGAGAAACCACCCTTACCTACACCATCCACCCCCGCTTCCTGACTATTGATGTGGAGGTGCAAAGCCCCAGCCCCCGCAAGCTGGTCTGGACCGGTATTGGCGGCACCGATAGCCCCATCACCAAGTGGCTGGGCCAGGGCAATCAGGAGCCCCTCAACGCAGGGCAGGGGCCCGCAGTGTACGTAGGCTGGCAAACCCAGAAAAGCACAGGTTTTGCCATGTTCGTGCGCCCCCAGACCCCCACCCCCATCACCCTGACCCAGCTCAACGGGGCCGGTATTGCCGAGATTTCGGTTCCGGCGGGTGGCTTCGGCCTCAAGGTATATGGCGGCGCCAACGAGCTGGTGCGGCTCAGTGTAGAAAACTTCTACGAGCTACCCGGGGTTTTCCAGCCCAATATCTGGGGTCAAATTTCGCTGGGGCTGCTGTGGCTGTTTGAAGAGGCCCACCGACTGGCAGGGGGCAGCTGGCTGTTGGCAATCGTGCTGATCACAATCCTGATTCGGATACTGTTTTGGCCCTTGATGCATCAACAATACAAGAGCATGGCCGAAATGCAGAAAATCCAGCCCCTGATGAAGAAAATCCAGGAAAAATACAAGGACAACAAGGAGAAGCAGCAAGAGGAGATGATGAAGCTCTACCAGGAGCACAAAATTAACCCCCTGGGAGGCTGCTTTCCCCTGCTCTTGCAGATGCCCATCCTGTTCTTGATGTTCAAAATCATGTCGGGCTATGAGTTTGGTCAAGGATTTCTTTGGGTTCCAGACCTGGCATTACCCGATCCGTTCTACATTCTTCCCGTCATTTACATACTGGTCATTTTCTTATCCACGCTGATGACCGCAGCAGGAAACAAAGATGCCATTCGGCAAGGGATAATAATTAATCTAGTCTTTGCCTTTATTCTATTTAGCTTTCCTGCGGGGGTAAACCTGTATTACACCTTGTTCACGATACTGGGTGTAGGTCAGCAGTACTTAATAAACAAGCAGCTTGGGATTGGAAAACCCTCCGCAGCCAGCTAGCAGTTTGGTTCTTAAACCCCAGCCGATAAACCGACTGCGCAATTGACATTGCGCAGTCGGTTTGACACATTCCTATAGAAGAAGGTGGGCATCGTGGAAATCCTGATGGAACTTCTGGGAATTTACAGTACGTTCCTCAGCAATTTTCTCTGCTAACAAGTCATAGCAAACTTAATCTGCTCGCACCCACGAGGGCCGATACATGAAGTAAAACCTCTTCTTCCTCCCTCCACGGGGGAGGCTAGATGGGGGGTCTAATACCCGACCAGGTCGCCTGCCTACGCGCATTTTTTGCAATACCAGCTCTCTAAAGCGCGCTTAGCCAAGGTTTGCAGCAGTTTACGCACCGACCCCGCACACCCCACTAAAGGGTGCTTTTTGTTCGTGCCTGGTAAGCTATAATCGGACGATTGCATATGGATGACAAAAAGCGAGGACTTGATGATCTGTTATCCGACCTGGGGATCGGGGAGAATGAAACCGCCCCGGAGGTCGTGTTGAAGGAGGAAGAGGCAGCCCCCATCGTGACCCCGGCCACCCCGGCGCAAGACCCCAAAAGTGTTTTAGAGCACTTTATGGTGGGGCTATTGCTGCGGCTTGACCCGGCTTACTCGGTGGACATTGTGCAGGAAGGGGAGCTTTTCCGGGTGGAAATTCTGGGCGGCGACTCCGGGCGGGTAATCGGGCGGGAGGGCAAAACCCTGCAAAGCCTCGAGTTCATCGCCAATGTGGCCATGGCCAAGCACTTTGGCTCGGCCTATCGGGTGGTGCTGGATGCTGCCGGCTACCGCCGCCGCAATGAGGAGCGCATCCGCCGCATGGCCTCCGATGCAGTGTTGCAGGTAGAGGTGAGCGGGCAGCCCATCGAGCTGCCGCCCATGCGCCCCAGCGAACGGCGCCTGATTCACGTGATGCTCAAACAACACCCCAAAGTGACCACCACCTCGGTGGGGGAAGGGGAAGAGCGCCATGTGGTGGTGCTGCCCCGGGATGGGAGCCAGCCCGCGGCAGCAGAAGAGGGTGGATCCGACGAGTAGGAGCTATCTGGAACTTTTACGGGCATTCCAGCGGCAGCTCGAGACCGCCCAAAAGCCCGCCGCCGAGTCCCGCTGGATTGTAGGCCATGCCGCTGGCCTGGACGACGAACAGCTAGCGGCTCGGCTGATGCAGGCTGTTCCGCCGGATGTAGAAGAGGCCGCCTGGGCCATGCTGAATCTACGCTTAAGCGGCTACCCGCTCCAACTGCTGCTGGGCGAGACCGAGTTTTATGGGCTAAGGCTACGGGTGGAGCGGGGGGTCTTGATTCCCCGGCCCGAGACCGAAGGGCTGGTGGAACACGCCCTGGCCGACCTGTCGGTGGAGGCAGAAACCCGGGTGCTGGACGTGGGCACGGGCAGCGGGGCCATTGCCCTGGCCATCAAGACCATACGCCCCAAAGCCACGGTATGGGCCACGGACATCAATCCCAAGGCCCTCGAGCTGGCCCGGCGGAATGCCCTGAACCTGGGCCTCGAGGTCACCTTCCTGGAGGCCCCCTTTACCGCCGACCTGAGCGAGCTGGATCTGATTGTCTCCAACCCGCCCTACCTGCCCGACAGCTACCGCCCAGAGGCCCCACCCGAACTGGCCTACGAAGACCCCAGCGCCCTCTATGCTGGACCCGAGGGGCTCAACGTGGCCCGCGAGCTCTTGCCCCATGCCTGGAAGGCCCTCAAACCCGGTGGCTGGCTATGGCTCGAGTTGGCCCCCGAGAACGCCTATACGCTGCTGGGGGAAGCCAGCGCGCAGGGCTGGCGCGGAGCCAGGGTACTGCGTGACCTGGCTCAACAACCCCGCTACCTGGCCTGCCAGAAGCCCTCCCACTCCCCTGTCGAATCGGAAGATGAGGACGCCGACTTATTGATCCCGGATAACGAATAAGGCGGCAGAATCTGCAAAAACCGCGATAGAATCTGCCCTATGGACTTGCGTGCGTACCTGCAAACCGCCCTCGACGCAGCTTATCTGGCCAGAGGCATCCACCTGTACTACCAGGAAAAAGGCTTTACCCAAAGCACCAAATCCACCCCAACCGACGTGGTGACCCAGGCCGACCACGAGTCCGAAGCGGCCATACGCGAACTCATCGCCTCGCGCCACCCCGAACACGTGGTGCTGGGCGAGGAGCAAGGCCAGGACAAGGAAGGGGCCTTTCGCTGGATTGTGGACCCCCTGGACGGCACCGTCAACTACGCCCACGGATTTCCTTTTTATGCGGTGAGCATTGGCCTGGAAGCCCACGGCGAGGTGGTGCTGGGGGTGATCCTCGACACTGCCCGCAATGAGCTTTTTACCGCTATCAAGGGCCAGGGCGCCTTTCTAAATGGTCGCCCCATCCACGTCTCTACAAGGGATACCCTGCTGGGCAGCCTCCTGGCTACCGGTTTTCCCTACGATGTGAGCAAAGATGCCGAAAACGTAACCTACTTCCAGCGTGCGCTGGCCAAGGGGCTCATGGTGCGCAGGCCCGGCGCCGCCGCCCTCGACCTGGCGTATGTGGCCGCGGGCCGGCTGGATGGTTTTTGGGAGGTGAAGCTCAACCCCTGGGACGTGGCCGCCGGCTGGCTGATCATCACCGAGGCTGGGGGTAAGGTTACAGACTTACAAGGCGAGGCCTATCGGCTGGGCAACCGCTATCTGGTGGCCTCAAACGGCCTGATTCACGATCGTTTGCTTCAGACCATCCTGGGAACATGAGCGAAGCCTCGCCCCCTCCACCCAATCCAGCCGCGGATCCAGAGGCTATCTTTTTGAATCCTAGAGCACACCCCTCCCGAACGGTCGGCAAAAAATGCGTCTCCCTTCCAAGGGGCGGTATCGCCCTCCGCTACGCGGATAACTTCCAAGGGGCGGTATCGCCCTCCGCTACGCGGATAACTTCGGCCCTGTTAGTTCGCCGCCATCCGGAGCCGAACTAACCGAATCTGGTATTAGATAAAAGCAAGCGGCTCTGCCTGGCCTGTGGCATGGAGTTGCCCCAGGGCTTTATAGCCTGCAAGTTGCAGAGGCCCTGCCCATATTGTGGGCACAAGTACCCCCTTGGCGACTGCTCGGATTGAGCCTTTCGGCTCGGCCCCAAATCAAAGTATCGGCTGCTACCCCACGTTGGTTACGACCTTGCGCCCGATATCCCGCCGGTATAGGGCGTGCTCAAACTTGACTGCAGCCACCCCGGTATAGGCCCGCTCGAGCGCTTTCTTCAAATCCTCACCCAACCCCACCACGCTGAGCACCCGGCCCCCGTTGGTCAGCAGGCCCTGGGGGCCCCGGCGGGTTCCGGCCTGGAAGTAGAGCACCTGCTCGGGGGGCTGCAGGGGTAGGGATAAGGGCAAGCCCTTGTGGGGGTCGTCGGGGTAGCCCGGCGCGGCCATCACCACGCAGGCCGAAGCCCAGGGGTGCCACTCGAGCTTTACCTCGTGCAGGCGGTCCTCTACCACCGCCAGGGCCAGCTCGAGCAGGTCGGTTTCCAAGAGGGGCAGCATGGCCTGACACTCGGGGTCGCCAAAGCGGGCGTTGAACTCCAGCACCTTGGGCCCTTCGTCGGTCAACATCAGACCGGCGTAAATAACCCCTTTGTAGACAATTCCCTCGGCCCTGAGGCCATCTACCAGGGGCTTGAGTACCCGCTCTAGAATCTCGGTCATCAGGCCCGAAGCCAGGGGATAAGGGCAGATGGCGCCCATGCCGCCGGTCATGGGGCCGGTGTCGCCGTCTTGCAGGCGCTTGTGATCCTGCGAGGGCAGCAGGGGCCGGATGGTTATGCCATCGGTCACGGCCAGCACGGTTACTTCCGGGCCGCTCAAAAACTCCTCGATGACAACCTCGGCCTGCTCGGCTCCCGAAAGAATGTTGGCCACAGCCTGTTTGGCTTGCTGGAGGCTGGTGGCTACCGTGACCCCTTTGCCGGCGGCCAGGCCGGAATCCTTGACCACGATGGGGGCCCCCACTGTCTCGAGGTAGGAAAGCGCATCCAGCACATCGCTGAAGGTCTTGTGCCTGGCGGTAGGAATGCCCAGGCGCTCCATCAGCCCCTTGGCAAAAGCCTTGGAGCCCTCAATCATGGCAGCTTGTTGGGTAGGCCCGAAAATTTTGAGTCCCCTGGCCAAAAACGCATCGGCAATCCCCTCCACCAAAGGCGCCTCGGGCCCCACCAGGGTCAGTTCGATGCCTTCCCGGTCGGCCCACTCGGCCAGTTGGCCCACATCGCCATCCCAGGGAACGCACTCGGCCAACTCGGCCATGCCGGGGTTGCCCGGCGCAGCATAAAGTTCGCTGACCAGCGGCGACTGCGCCACCTTCCAGCACATTGCATGTTCTCGCCCACCCGAACCCACCACCAAGACCTTCACGCAGCCAAGAATAACAGGGGTTGGGGAGCAGGGGGTAGGGGTCTGGGCAAAGGTATAGCCGCTCTGCGCCTTATACCCTTCCCTGCAACACCCTTCGCACCGCCTCGGGGTAGGCCAGGTGTTCTTGCTCGAGGATGCGGGCGGCCAGGGTTTCTTCGGTATCGCCCGGCAGTACCGGTACCCGGCGCTGCAAAATGATGGGGCCGGTGTCCATGCCGGCATCCACAAAATGCACCGTACAGCCCGACTCAGACACCCCGGCCTCCAAAGCCTGGCGCTGGGCGTTTAGCCCCGGAAACCGCGGCAATAGCGAGGGGTGGATATTGAGGATGCGCCCCTGCCAGGCCTGCACAAACGCTGGCGAAAGCAGGCGCATAAAACCCGCCAAGAGAATCAGGTCTATGCGGTGTTCGTGCAGGAGCTGGCCTGCAACCCGCTCGAACTGCTCGCGCCCGGTTTTGTAGGCCACCCCCTGGTCGCGGCTCTTGGGCCAGGGTACGTATTCGGCCTCGACCTGGGCTTCGACAGCTTTTTGCAGGGCCAAAGCCTCGCGCCGGTCGGAGATGACCAGCACGATGTGGCCCAACGGGTTGTCGTGGGGGAAAGCCTTTAGTAAGGCCTCCAGGTTGCTGCCCCGCCCCGAGGCCATCACTGCGATCCGGGCCGGGCGTGGCAATGGGAAATGGCTCATTCGATGACCCTCCAGTTGCGCTTTTTGGCCAGTTCGCGCAGCCTGGGTTCGGGATACACCGCTACCGGCTCTTCGGCCAGCTCGAGCATGGGCAGGTCGGGCAGGCTATCGCCGTAGGCCGCAAAGAGGGCCTCGCCACGCAGCAGCTTACGCAGGTGCTCGGCTTTGTGCACCCCTGAGCGCACCGGCCCCCGCAGCCGCCCGGTAAAGACGCCGCCTTCGATCTCGAGGGGTGTCCCCAGGGCCACCACCCCTTCGCCCATTCGCCGGGCAAAGGCCTCCAGGATGGGCTGGAAGGTGGCCGAGCACAACACCAGGCGGCGCTCCTGCTGCTGAATCTTCTGAAGTTCGTCGAGCACCTGGAGCCGCCGCCTGGGCCAGAGTTCGTTGGTGACCACCCACTCGCTTACCGCTACCAGTTCTTCCGAGCGGAGTCCGGCCAAAAGCCTGGCAGCCCCTTCCATAAAGCGATCCTGGAAGGCCCGCTTGTCTATCCAGCCCATTTTTGCAGCAACTGCACCTGGCAGATTCCGATAGAAAAACCGCTGGTACTGCCCGGCCCGCCCGTGGGCCTGCATCCAGGCCGCCATACCCCGCCAGGTTTCGCCGGTGGTGAGGGTACCTTCCAGGTCTGCAGCGATGGTGTTCATACCTTGAAAAATATCACTGTTGTGGTGTAGTCCGCTACTTTCCCATAACCTGGAAACAAGTAGCCCAGCCACAGGTTATCTTCCTGCCAGCAGACGTATTTTTGCTTGACCATACCCATACTCTAGTCCGTCTGCAAAGGCCACGTCGATGTACACCTCTCAAGAAAAAGACGATACGGGCGGCATCTGGCCCATGGGCTCATAGGTAGCCATCAGCACGCCGGTGCTCGAGGCCACGCTGTTCACCAGCTTCAGGCTCGCGGGCGGTGTTCCCTGGCCAAAGAGCCGCTTACCCTGGCCCAGCGTTACCGGGAATATCTGAACAATCAACCGATCCAGCAAGCCCGCCCCCAGCAGTTGGGGGTAGAGCGTCGAACTCCCCTGCACCAGCAGGTCGGGGCCCGGGGTGGCCTTGAGCGCCCGCACCGCTTCCAGGCCGCTCAGCCGGTGGCTGTTGTGCCACGGGGGGCTCAGGTCGCGGCTGGTGAGCACATACTTGGCTGTGGGGTTGAAGCGCGCCGCAATGGGGTTGTCCGGGGGCACCTGGGGCCAGTAGGCCGCAAAAATGTCGTAGGTTCTGCGCCCCAGCAGTAGCTCGTAGGACGGCCCCAGCAAGTAACTCCGCACCACCTCACGGGTGGTATCATCGGAATAGGTCCAGATCCAGCCCCCCAACGAAAAGCCCCCGCTGGTGTCCTCCTCCGGCCCGCCGGGGGCTTGCATTACGCCGTCCAGCGAGACATACACAGCTCCGACAATCCTTCGCATTGCATCAACTCTACGACATCACCTCTTCCGGATGGTGCTTGTTCCAGTAGCGCACCAGCCCGTCCACGCTCATCCAGGAGGGGTCGGCAAACTCGTACTCCTGCACCTCCTCATCGGAGAGGCCCGCAGCCCGCAGGGTAGTGGCCACGTAGGCTTCAAACTCGAGCACCATCTGCTCGCGGGTTTGGCCGGCCTTGAGCTTTTGCTTGATCCAGTCGGCCCACTCCAGCAGTTTGTCTTCCAGAGCGCTCAGGTGGGGCTCCACGTCCTCGGTCTGGCCAAAATGGGTCAGGTAGAGCTTGCGGGGCTTCAAGGCGCGAATTTTGCCGAGGGAGGCCAGCCAGGCTTCGATGTGAATCTCCGGCGGGGGGCAGGGCGGCAGCACCGGGCCGCGCCCGATCTTCACCCCCGTTACATCACCCCCAATCAACGCGTCGCCAATCAAAAAAGCGTGGTGGTGGTAGGCATGGCCGGGGGTCTCGAGGGCCTTGATCTCGAACTCGCCCACCCGAAAGACCTCGCCATCCTCGATAATCTCGACCTGCTCCTCCGGCACATAGCCCATCTGGCCCCACAGGGCTTCCATCTGCTCGCCGTAGATGCGCGTGGCCGAGGCCCAGAGCTTGCTGGGGTCTATCAGGTGGGGCGCTCCTTTGGGGTGAACGTAGATGGTGGCCCCCCGCTCGGCCATACGCCAGGCCGCCCCGGCGTGGTCGAGGTGGATGTGGGTCACGAACACTTGCCGAATGTCCGAAGCCGCATAGCCCAGCGCATTGAGGCCATCCAGGAGCACCGAGAAGCGCGACTCGGGCCCGGTTTCAAAAAGCACCGGCCCCGCCTTTGTTTCCAGCACAAACGAGGCAATCACCCTGGGGGCCCGGTCGTGAAGGTCGAGAATGTGGATCACAAACTTATTCTACGCAAGTCCCGTAAAGCTGCACCTGAGCTTTCGCGGCCCCAGATGCCATCCTGCCCTGCCGGCGTGGGGCTTTCAGTCTACCGCTTCAGGCTACCCCCAAATACCAGCAAAGCCATCCAGAATCCGGGCGATGTGCCGCGCAGCGTTGTGGAAGTCCTGGATACGAATGTTCTCGTTGGGGGCGTGGGTGCGGTTGGTAATGCCAAAGCCTACCCCCGCATCGATCACCGGGATGCCCAGGGGCCTGGCAAAGGCATAAACGGGCGAGCTGCCGCCGGTGAGGGGGATAAGCTGGTAGGGCTTCTGGTAGACCTCCTCGGCGGCCTTTGCGGCCAGCCGCACCAGGGGGTGGTCGGCCTCCGACCTGGCGGGGAACATGTAGTCGGTATAGGTGATGCGCACGTCGGTAAAGCCCTCGGCGTCGAGGTGGGTGCGTAGCTTTTTCAGGATGTCGGTGGGATCCTGGTCGGGCACCAGGCGGAAGTCCAGCTTGGCCGAGGCTTTGGCCGGAATGACGGTCTTGTTACCCGGGCCCTGGTAGCCGGTAATGATGCCCTGAATGTTGCAGGTGGGGTTGAAAACGGCTTTTTTAAGCTCGAAGCCGGTAAGCCCCCCCACAAACCCGCGCACCTCGAAGGTCTCGCGCAGGTAGGGTTCGTTGTCGGGCAGGCGGCGCAGCAACTCCAGATCGAGTTCCGAGATGGGCTTCACGTCGTTGTAGAAGCCAGGAATCAGGATGCGTTCGTTTTCGTCCTTGAGTGAGGCCAGCACCCGCACCATCCGCCAGGCTGCGCTGGGCAGGATGTGGGCGCTGCCGGAGTGGGCATCGCGGGAGAGGGTCTGGACTTCCAGCTCGACTGCCAGAATGCCGCGTCGTCCGAGCGATGTGCCAGGCCGCTCCTCGAAGTCGATGCCGCCTTCCTCCCAGATGGCCCCGTCGCAGCGGAGTAAGTCCAGGTGGTCTTGCACAAACCGGGCGATGCCGGGGCTGCCGACCTCTTCGTTGCCCTCCACCACAAACAGCACCCCGCAGGGCAGCTCGCCCCCATGGGCGGCCCGCACCGCATCCACCGCCGCCAGGCGGGCCATGAACTCGCCCTTGTCGTCCTTGGCGCCACGGGCAAAGAGCTTGCCCTCGCGGATTTGCGGCTCAAAGGGGGGCGAGTCCCACAGCTCCAGCGGCTCGGGGGGTTGCACGTCGTAGTGGTTGTAAAACAGCAGGGTACGTTCGGATCGGCCCCTGGCCCGGCCCACAATCACCGGGTTGCCGTAGCCCTCGATCTTCCAGGTCTGGAAGCCGTGTTGTTGCAGGGCTTGTTCTACCAAATGGGCGCACTCGAGCACCCCCTCGCCGGTGGCCGAGACGCTGGGCTGGGCGCAGAGCCGGATGGTTTGCTGCAGGTAGGCCTCGAGGTTTTCTTGCAAGAAGCGGTCTATGGCGCTGGACATGGCTAGAATATACGCCCTGTCATGGCTCTGTGCTAAGAAGAGCGGCTCAGGCGGAGGTCGTTCGGGTCTTGTAGTCGCTGAACTGCTCGCGCAGCCTGGACTTCAGAAACTTGCCGGTGCTGGTGCGGGGGATTTCGTCCACAAACACATAGGCATCGGGCAGCCACCACTTGGCAAACTTGGGCTCGAGGAAAGCCCGAAGCTCCTCGGGGGTCACACGCTGCCCGTCCTTCAGTACAACGGCAGCCAGGGGGCGCTCATCCCACTTGGGGTCGGGGATGGCCACGACCGCGGCCTCCTTCACCGCCGGGTGGGCCATCAGGGCGTTCTCGAGGTCAATCGAGCTGATCCACTCGCCCCCAGACTTGATCAGATCCTTGGTGCGGTCGGCAATCCGGATATAGCCTTCGGGGTCGATGGCCACCACATCGCCCGTGCGGAACCAGCCATCCGGGGTCCACTTGTCCGACTCTTCCTCGAGGTTGTAGTAGCTTTTGGCCACCCAGGGCCCGCGCACCTGCAGTTCTCCCAGCGACTGCCCATCCCAGGGCACCTCGCCCTGCTCACCCACCGCCCGAATCTCCACCAGGGGGGTTGGCACGCCCTGCTTGGCCCGGTAGCGGTACTCCACTTCGGCATCACCCCGCAGATGACGCTTCAAGCGGCTGGTGGTGCCCAGGGGGCTCATCTCGGTCATGCCCCAGGCGTGCAGCACCCTCAAACCAAACCGGTCAAAAGCCCGAATCATGGCTTCGGGGGCTGCCGAGCCACCCACCACCATCTCCATGGGTTCCAGCTTCCAGCGCCCCGGCTCCTTTTGCAGCGCCTGCAAGACCCCCAGCCAGATGGTTGGTACGCCGGCAGTCTTGGTCACGTGTTCCGATTCGTACAGGTCCAGTAAACTCTCAGCGTCCAGGTGCGGCCCCGGCATCACCAGCTTGCTACCCGTCATTACCCCGGTAAAGGGCAGCCCCCAGGCCAGCACATGAAACATGGGCACCACCGGCAGCAGCACATCGGTACTGGCCAGGTTCAGCGCATCCGGCAGGGCCGAACCCAGACTGTGCAGCACAATCGAGCGGTGCGAGTACACCACCCCCTTGGGCTTCCCGGTGGTGCCGGAGGTGTAGCACATTCCGGCGGCATCGCGCTCGTCGAGGCTGGGGTAGGCAAAATCCGGGTCACCTGAGGCCAGGAAGTCCTCGTAGCTTTCCAGGCCCTCCGGCACCGGCTGGCCCGAAAGGGGCACCACCAGCACCCGCTCGAGCTTTACGTGCTCCCTGACCGCCTCGTAGAGCTTGAGGAGCACGTCGTCCACAATCAGGATTTTGTCCTGGGCGTGGTTGATGATGTAGGCAATATCGGAGGGGTGGAGCCGCAGGTTGAGGGGGTGCAAGACCCCCCCGGCCACCGGGATGCCGAAGTAGGCCTCGAGGTGCGCGTAGGTGTTCCAGGAAAGGGTGGCCACGCGGTCGCCCTTCTGCAGGCCCGCCTTCTGCAAGGCCGAAGCCAGTTGGCGGGAGCGCCGGTAAAAATCGCCAAAGGTGTAGCGGTGGAGCGATTTATCGGGCAGGCGGGTCACGATTTCTTCTTTGGGAAAGAGCTGGCCGGCCCGCTCGAGGAGGTGCACGAGCGTTAGCGGAAAATCCATCATGGTGGACTGCATAGGCTTCTCCTTTGCTTTGACTGATGATACGTCTTGCGTGGTAACAAAAGTATAAAACCCTCCCCGAAGGCTCGAGGAGGGTGCTTCAAGGTTCATGCTACCCGCTATAAGCCATTCGCCATCCGGATCAGAAAGTGAAGAACGCCGGCACAAACTCGTAGGCATTGCCCGCCCGACGCACGTAGCCCACCCCCGGCCAAGCAAAGTGATAGCCCACCACCGCAATGCGGTCGGCGGCAGCAGCCTGCCACAGCCGCGCCCGGGTGGCCACGGCCTGCTGGGGGTTGGCGTCGAAACCCAGGTAGTGGTCGGGGAAGCGCAAGGAAAGAATGTAGTGCCCGCCAGCGTCGCCCAGGTGCCACAGCGTCCGCCCCCCCGAGGTGATCTGTACAGCCAGGTGGCCCACGGTATGGCCGGGGGTATCCACAGCGGTCACGCCCGGTGCAATTTCGGCCCCAGGGCGCACGCGGGTAAAGCGGTCGCGCAGGGCTACCAGATTGGCCGGAGGGTTGGCCTGGGAGAGCCAAAACTGGAGTTCGGTCTCGCCCATGATGTGCTGTGCGTTGGCGAAAACCGGCTGGCCATCGCGCACCAGACCGCCGATATGGTCGCCGTGACCATGGGTAATGAAGACGGTGTTGATATCGGCAGGCCGCAGGCCGGCGTTGGCCATGTGGGCCAGGAGCTGCCCAGCCTGGCCCCGCCCGGTGTCTACTAAAATCCTGGCCCGACCAGTATCGATAACCATGGGGTTGAAGTTGTTGATGAACTGGGTGGGCTCGAGGAAGTTTTCCCGCAGCGCGGCCTCGAACTCGGCCTGCTTGCCGGGGGTAGCACCCCAGTTGGGGAAGGCGTTGCCGGGAGGGGTCTGGCCATCGCTCAGCACCGTGAGGGTGTAGTCCCCCAGCTTGAAACGATAGAAGCCTGACCCATTGGGCATGGCTGGGGTCTGTTGGGCCATGGCGGGTAGTGTACCGGCGGCAGCCACTGCACCGGTAGTACCCAGCAGCTTGAGCGCTTGACGGCGTGAAACCTTTTGCATATTGACCTCCTCGGGTTTTTCGCTTTGGTTGACGAAATAAAGTACATTAAAAACCCTAGTTTAGGTCGCCAGACTTAATGTGAGTCCAATTCACATTGCCCACAGCGCGCCGTACCAGCTTTCATTCATGTGCCGCCAGCCGCCGCCGCGCTCCGGCTTCCTGGTGCGCCAGACGCAGGGGTTCGGGTAGGCGATATTTGCCTGCAAACAGACGCACAAAGGCCAGGCTTTCTTTCATGCCCACCCGGTGTCCAGGCGAGATAAAGAGTGGTCTTACCCCTGTGCGGCTGCGATAGACCCAGCCGATCTGCTCATTGTCATTCATTAACCGTACCGTCGAACCGGCTTCCTGGGGTAGTTCGGCCTCCGGTTTGCCAAACAGCAAGGTCTTGGCGACCCCGATGGCCGGTAGATCCAGGTGCACCCCCAGGTGGGCCGCAATACCCAGCCGCCTGGGGTGGGCAATCCCCTGCCCATCGACCAGCAGCACCTCGGGCGGGCGGGATAGCTGGGCCAGTGCAGCCAGATAGAGCGGGGCTTCACGGAAGGACAAAAAACCGGGTACGTAGGGAAATAGTGGGGCCTCGTCCATTTGCGTCGTGGCGACCTCGAGCACCTCGCCCTTCTCCATATCCCACAACACCGCCGCCGCTATCGAGGGGCCTTTTTGCCTGGAAAAGCGGGTCGGGTGGGAAGCATCCAGGGAGACAACATAGCGAACAAACGCTGGATTCCCTCGTAAGATCACGGCCTCCGCCAACGACTTCTGCATCGCGGCGGCTTCGCGCAGGTCTTTGGGCTTTGGAAAGGGGGCAGGCATAAGCAGTCTGCGATATTCGCGGGAAGCGCGATCAGAACCCAGGCATATCCCCGACAAATCGTAAAGCCCAATCTCCGGATATGCTACAATCGGCCCTTGGTGTAGGTTCGCTGACACTTAACCCTGGTCTTACCAAGTCGGGGTACAAAGAGTTCAGTGGGGCGATGCTACCGGAAAAAAGGCCGGGCTCAGCCCGACCCAGGGAAGATGAAGATGGCGCACCCGACAGGACTCGAACCTGTGGCCTTTCGCTCCGGAGGCGAACGCTCTATCCACTGAGCTACGGGTGCAACAGCACAAAGAAGGGTAGCACCGCACAGAGGAGGCAGTCAAGTGTTTGGAATCAACAGACGGGTTGTTGCGATTATCTTCGGGGTTCTGGCCCTGGCTTTTGTGGTGGGCTCGGTCCTCTTATTTACGCCCCAGGGCCAGCGCAGTACCCAGGGCAAGACCGAGTTCACCGTGAATGGCCGCCCGGTCTACGAGCTAGACCTGGCCCGGGCCCAGCAGAATGACCCCATCTTGAGCACCAATCCCCAGGGGCTTCTGAAGAATCTGGCCGATGTTAACTTTGGCGAGCGCTTTGTCATCACCAATGCGCTTCTGCAAGATACGGCCCGTATTGGGGTTTCCAGCGGGGAGCTCAAGAAGGAACTCGACACCATCAAAGAACGCTTCGGCCTGCAAAAGAAGGAAGACTACGACCGCTTCCTGACCCAGGTAGGCTATACCGACTCGCAACTGCGCAACGAATTGCGCGATCAGATTCGCATCAACAAACGCATCGAGGACATCCAGAAAAAAGCCGAGCCCACTGAAGAAGAGATGCGCCTCTACTTTGAGCTCAACCGCGATCAGTACAAAAACGAAGCGCGCGTACAGGCCCGCCAGATTGTGCTCGACGACAAGGCCACGGCCGACAAAATCTATGCCCAGGTCAGCGCTTCCGGCGCCGACTTTGCCGCCATTGCCAAGGCCAACTCCAAGCTCAACGCCGAACAAGGCGGGGCCCTGGGCGCCGAGGCCGGCAAGAGCGAACCCGGCCCCGTGACCCGGGTGGTCTTCCCCAATGCCGTGGCCGATGCCGTGTTCAAGCTGCGCGATGGCCAGATCAGCAAGCCCATCGAGGCCGGAGGCCGCTTCTACATTGTCAAGGTGGAGAAGTACCTGCCCGCCGGCGAGGTGAAGTTTGAAGAAGTGAAGGATCGGGTCAAGGAAGATGCCAAGCGCATCAAAGGCCAGGGTGCGCTGGAAGCCTACATCGAGGAGCTGCGAAAAAAGGCCAACGTAAAGTTTGCCGAAGGGGCTACCTTCAAGTTTGAAAACCCGGTGGTGGCAAAGGTGGGCGAGACCGAAATCAGGCTGGCCGAAGTGACCCAGTCGGTCTTTGCCAACCAGCAGGTGCCCCAGCTGCTACAACAGGGCCTGGGGGAGCTGGCCGTGCAGTTCTTCATGCCCCAGACCCTCGAGCAGCTCATCAGCCGCGAGGTCGTCTACCAGGCCGCCAAGGGCCTGGGCCAGCCCTTCTTCGGCTCCAAGACCGACATTGCCAACCAGGCCCAGCTCTGGCAAACCCGCAATATTGCCGTCTCGGACACCGACGTTCGCAAGTTCTACGACGCCAACCTGGCCAACTTCACCATCCCGGCCTCGGCCAGGGTACAGGCGGTGAGCTTCAAGAAGGAAGACAAGGCCAAGGCCGAGGCCTTCCGGGCCGCGGCCCTCAAGGGCGGCAAACTGGAAGACTTGGCCAAGGCCAACGGGGGCACGGTGCAGGACTTTGGCGTGGTCAACCCGGGTACCATGCCCCCCGTGCCCAACCGGCTGGTCTTCCTGACCCGAGGTAGCTTCCCCAAAGGCCCGCTGGGCGAGGTGAGCGAGGTGGTGAAGCTCGAGGATGGCAGTTTCCAGGTACTGATCGTCAACGACCGCAAGGCTGAAGTTTTGCGTCCCTTCGAGGAGGTGAAGGAGCAGGCCCGCCAACAAGTACTGGCCACCCGCCGGGCCGAAGCCGCCCAGAAATGGGTAGAAGAGGTGCGCAAGGCCGCCAAGGTAGAAAACAATCTGCAAAAAGTGTTGGCGGCTCTAACGCCCAAGGAAGAGCCCAAAAAGGAAGAGCCCAAAACCAATGGCAACCAGCCGGGCACCAGCGCTCCGAGCAACCCCTCCACCCCGGCCAACCCCCCGGCCAATCGCTAACTCTGCAGGGGGCATGACCCTCCCCGCTTTGGGGAGGGTTTTTCTTTGTACCCCAAAATTGGCTGGCGGCGACACAGACCTTCTGCAATTGGCGCCGAGCGTGTAAACTCTACTGCGGTATGGAACGCACCTACATCATGGTCAAGCCCGACGGCGTGCGCCGGGGCCTAACGGGCGAAATCATCAACCGCATCGAGCGCAAAGGCTTCAAGATTGTGGCCATGAAGAAAATGGTCATTGCCCGCGAGACCGCCGAGACCCACTACGGCGAGCACAAAGGCAAACCCTTCTTTGAGGGGCTGGTTAACTTTATTACCAGTGGGCCGGTGGTGGCCATGGTGGTGGAGGGCCCGGGGGCCATTGCCGAGATGCGCCGCCTGATGGGCGCGACCCGCCCCTGGGAGGCTGCCCCCGGCACCATTCGCGCCGATTTTGCCACTACCGTGGACGAGAACATCATCCACGGCTCCGATGGCCCCGAAAGCGCGGCGCGTGAGATCGGGATTTTCTTCAAGCCCGAAGAGATTATCGGCTAGCGCCGTCGCCGCCGCCTACCCTTCCCGGCGGCTGTAAAGTTCTAGCTAGAATCTCGATCCCCCTCGAGGCCGCCGGCGCCTTCGTCAAGCAGGTTCGCCACTTCAAATTGCACTTCGGGCAAGCTGTTCTCGATAACGTCCCACACCACCTCTACCGCTACCTCGTCGTAGTCGTGAATGAGCACATCCCGAAACCCGGCCAGGCTGCGCCAGGGAACCTGGGGGTGCTGCATCCGAAAAGCGGGCGATAAGCGCTTGGCTGCCTCGCCCATGACCTCGAAATTGCGAATCACTGCATCGCGGATCAGTTTGGAGTTTTGTAAGTCCTGTAGGCTGTGCGCGGTTTCTAGGATAAAGTTGGCGGCTTCAAGGATCTGCCGCAGGTAAAGCCGAGGGTTCTTCACAGCTCTACTGCCTCGGCCCAGATACTTTCTTGTACCTCGGGGTGAAGGTGGGCCACTTCTACCACCTCCACAGGCCAACCCAGGAGGGCCTCGAGGCCTTCCTTGAAATCCAGCCGGTCTTCTAGCTTGGCGCGAGTAAACCTGGCCAGGAAATCCACATCGCTTCCGGCCTGGGCAGTTCCCCGCACCACCGAGCCAAACAGCCACAGTCGCTCCACCCCACAACGCTGAGCCAGGGCCCAAATAGGCTCGCGCAGGGCCAGCACCACCTCCTTCGTCAAAGGAGGGCGGGTACGGGCCTCGAGGTCGTCCAGAAGCTCTTCAAGCTGAGCCGGGCTTAGGGCCTCGAGGTGCTGGAGGATGCGCTCTCGAACCGTCATGCATTTAGTGTACAAGACCTGCTAGCGCCGTCGCCGCCGCCTGCCCTTCCCGGCAGTGGTGGGCTCGGGCAGGCCCTTGAGGCGGGCCTCGAGGCTCCGCATCTGGTCGCGCAAGGACGCGGCCTTCTCAAAGTCGAGGGCCTCGGAGGCCGCCCACATCTCGGTCTCGAGCTGCTCCAGCAGGCTCTGGAGCAAAGCGGGGTCGTCCAGCACCATCTCGGCGGCCTCGGCCTCGTAGTCTTCAGGTTTGACCACCTTGCGCACCGATTTCTGGATGGTGGCCGGGGTGATGCCGTGTGCGGCGTTGTAGGCTTCCTGGATGGCCCGGCGGCGGTTGGTCTCGTCTATGGCAGCCCGCATCGAGTCCGAAACCGTATCAGCGTAGAGAAACACCTCGCCCCCCACGTTGCGGGCGGCCCGGCCAATGGTCTGGATGAGCGAGCGCTCGGAGCGCAAAAAGCCCTGCTTGTCGGCATCCAGAATGGCCACCAGCGAGACCTCGGGCAAATCGAGCCCCTCGCGCAGCAGGTTGATGCCCACCAGGGCATCGAAGTAACCCAGCCGCAGGTCGCGCAAGAGGGCCTGCCGCTCGAAGGCGTCGAGTTCGTGGTGCAGGTAGCGAGCCTTCACCCCGTGCTCCACCAGGTAGGCCGTGAGTTCCTCGGCCATGCGCACGGTGAGCACGGTGACCAGGGTGCGCTCCCCCCGCGCCGCGCGGGTGCGGATGGCCCCCATCAGGTCTTCGATTTGACCAGCAGCAGGTTTGACCGTAACCAAGGGATCCAAAAGGCCGGTAGGGCGGATGATCTGCTCGACCACCCGGCCCGAGACCTCCAGCTCGTAGGGGCCGGGGGTGGCCGATACAAAAACGAGCTGCCCCACCCGCTCTAAAAACTCGCCAAACTTGAGGGGGCGGTTGTCGAGGGCGCTGGGCAGGCGGAAGCCGTAGTCCACCAGGGTTTTCTTGCGCATGTAGTCGCCGTTGTACATCCCCCGAAGCTGCGGCGCGGTCACGTGCGACTCGTCCAGGAAGACCAGATAATCCTCGGGAAAGTAGTCCAGCAGGGTGTAGGGCGCTTCGCCGGGAGCTTTTCCGGACAAAAAGCGGCTGTAGTTCTCGATACCGGGGCAGGTGCCCATGACCTCGAGCATCTCCAGGTCGTACAAGGTGCGCTCCTTGAGCCGCTGGGCCTCCAGCAGTTTGCCCTCGGCCTCGAACACCTTGAGCCGCTCCTCCAGCTCCCTCTTAATCTCCGGGATGGCCTGCTTCAAGCGCCACTCCGGGGTGGCGTAGTGGCTGGCCCCCAAAAGCACAAACCCCGGCAAATCTTTGAGCCGGTCGCCCGTCACCGGGTGCACCACCGTCACGCGGTCGATGGTGTTGCCGAATAGCTCGATGCGGATGGGCTCCTGCTCGTAGGCCGGCCAGACCTCGAGCACCTCGCCTTTGGCCCTAAAACGCCCCGCTTCCAGTTGCAAATCGCCCCGTTCGTACTGCAAGTCCACCAGCCGCTCAATCAGGGCTTCGCGGGGGTAGTCCTGCCCCACCTCCACAATCAGGCTCATGTTCTTGTAGTCTTCGGGGCTGCCCAGGCCGTAGATGGCCGAGACCGAGGCCACCACAATCACATCGCGCCGCGTAAGCAGGCTGCGGGTGGTGGAGTGGCGCAGGCGCTCAATCTCGGGGTTGATGGCAGCATCCTTCTCGATGAACAAATCGCGCCCCGGCACGTAGGCTTCGGGCTGGTAGTAGTCGTAGTAGCTGATGAAGAACTCCACCGCGTTCTCGGGGAACAGCTCGCGGAACTCGGCGGCCAGTTGGGCGGCCAGCACCTTGTTGGGGGCCATCACCAAGGCCGGGCGTTCCAGCCGCTCGATTACCTTGGCCATGGTCACGGTCTTGCCGGTGCCGGTGGCCCCCAGCAGGGTCACGAAGCGCTCCCCATCGCGCAGGGCTTCCGCGAGACCGGCAATGGCCTGGGGCTGGTCGCCTTTTGGCTCCGGGCCCTGGTAGCGAAACACATGACTCATCTAAACCCCCGGCGTTCTGGCATAGATTGTTAATTTACTTCTTGGGGTAGTTTTCTGTCTAAATCAGAACACAATGTACACAAAAACCCCGCCCCAAAGGGCGGGGATACGGGCTTCTAGGGGCTTAGAAGCTCAGGGTGTAGAAGACGCGGAAGCCACGGCCCACGCTCTCGATGGTGCTGAAGTCGGTACCGTTGCTGTCTAGGTCGAACACACCGTACCAGATGCCCCAACCCGCGTAGGTGTAGCGCACCTGGATGCCGCGAACGCCGCCGTCGCCTGTAAATTGTGCAACAGGGCCAAAGCCGCCGTTCGGGCCGTTGAAGAGTCCGTCGTTGGTGGTGGTAAAGGGGTTGTTGAACCCGCGGGTGGTATAGCCGCCCACCCCGCTACCGGTCACCTGGGCCGCGTCTACGTTGAGAGTGGCCCCCGGCAACAAGAAGTTGGCAAAGCCTAGGCCCACCCGGATGAGGGTCTCGCTGGCATCGGTGCCGCTGGCGAAGTCGGTGTTGCGCAAGGCATAGGCACCGTTGAGGCTGATGCCGAAGAAGAGCGGCTGGGTGCTGGCCTGGATGCCGAACTTGAGGGTCGAGTAGCTCACCTCGGTGCCCGGTGTGGTAGCGGCAGTGTAGCTGTGGTAGCGGAGGTTGGGCGTGAAGGTAAGGAAGCCCAGGTTGATGGGGTAGCTGGCCTCACCCACCAGGTCGGTACGGGCGCCGTTGCTGCCGAAGCCTGCGTTGGCTCCATCCGAACTACGGAACTCAAAAGCCAGGTTCAGGCCGCTGATCAAAGCCCCGGAAGCGGCCCCATCGTGCGCCACACGAACCCCCAGGTTGGTGCCGAAGGCCGCGCGCGTCGCCGGGCCCCGGTTGGAGTAGGTGTTGCCCACCGAGTACTGCGCAGCGCCCGCGGTGCTGGCGTTGTTGAGATAACCCGTTACGTTAAAGCCGGCGATGGGCCCAAGGGTGACACCCACCCCAAAAGCGGTGGTGTCTGGGGTTAGGGTAAGCTGCGGTACGCGGCTGTCGAGGTAGCCGTTCACCCCAATGATGCCCAGCGAAGCCGAGGCAATCAGACCAAAGCCCGCACCGGCGTTGGCGGGGTTGAAAAGGCGGTCGGTGTCGTCTTGGGAAAGACCCATGGAAGTGCCGGCCGCCGCATCGGTCCAGTTTCCGGTAGCGAAGCCGGGGTTGATGGAGCGGTAGTTCCCGCGCAGGCTGATGGGGCCCAGCGAGGTGCCCGCCTGGACGTAGAAGAGGGAGCCAGCGGTGTTGGTGTTAATGTCGTTGGAGTTAATGAACTCGCCTTCGAGGTCCAGGAAGCCCAGCAGCTTGCCGCTCCAATCCACACCGACTACGGCTTTGCGGTCATCGGCCCCAGTGCCCCGCAGGTCGTTCTCGGCGTAGTTCACGCCCAGGTTGAGGCCCAGCAAGTTAATGGCGCCGCGGATACCGAAGTAATCGCGGTCCGCTGCGAGCGCGTTCGCAGCGGTGCTGCCCAGCACAATGGTGAAGTTGGGTGAGAGCAGGGCCTTGGTCAGGTTGGCGCTCACCACAAAGCCGCTGCCCGCGGCCGTCGCGTTATTGTTGAGGAAGTAGGGCGTGAAGCGGAAGGTGTTGCTGATGCTATAGCGCAGGCTGACCGGCTGGCCGTCCACATTGCCGGAAACGCTAACCCCCCTGAGCGAGATCGTGTTGGCGGGCACCTGAAGGCTGCCATTGCCAGCGGAGAAGCGTAGGGCCACGCTGGCTTCAGCAAGATTGAAGCCGCTGCCGGTGCCGGGGGTGCGCTTCAGACCAAAGGTCAGGTCGGCCTGGCCCAGGGTATCCGATGCACCGGCTAAGTCGGTACCGTCGCTATCGTTCGCGAAACCCGCTGCCGGGAAAAGGCGGTCGATGTCGAAATCGGCGCCGGTGGTAAAGCGGTAGCCATAGCGGCCCAGCAAGGAACCGGTCAGGGTCGGCCGGGTGGCTTCCACTGCGGCCAGACGGCTGTCCAGCCCACTCACACGGGTATCCAGGGCGCTCACCCGGTCGGAGAGGCGCACCAGGTCGCTGCGCAGGGCGGTGGCGAACTCCTGGATGGCGCTCAGGTCTTCGCGGTTGGCGAAGCTCTCAAAGTCCACGTCGCCCAGTTGCTTCTCGAGGGCGGTGACGCGGTCTTGCAGGCTGAGCACGTCCTGGTTCAGCAGCACGGCCAGCTCGTTGAGGGCGCGGATGCTGTCGGCATCGGCCTCGACCTGGGTCTTGAGGGCGGCCACATCGCCTTCCACGCCGTCCAGGCGCTCGGCCAGGATCTGGGCCTGGGCCAAAGCGGTGTCGGCGGCCACGCTGGCGGCTTCGACGCGGTCGGCCAGGTCGGCCAGGGCGGCTTCGTCCATGCCGGACGGAGCGGGCTCGGCCTTCATGCCCTTGAGCTCTTCGATGGCGGCCTCGAGGCGGGCGATGTCGTCTTTGGAAGCGGCGTTATCTTCCAGGGCCGAGACGCGCACACCCAAAGCAGCCAGCTCGGCGGCCAGTTCCTGCACCGCGTTGCGGATGGCGGTCATGTCCTCTTCGCTCATGCCGCCGCCTTGACCCTTCACGCACTCGCCGCCCTGCTGAATCTCGTTGAGCAAGCGCTGGAAGATCAGGGCAGCCTGGTAGCGGGTCAGGTTGGTGTTACCACGGAACGTCCCGTCGGGGAAGCCCGTGATAAGACCGCAGGCCGCGATGCGCTCGACGGCTTCTTTGGCCCAGTGTCCGGCGGGTACGTCGGAGAACTGTGCCTGACCGAAGCCTAGACCGAGCACGGTCAGCAACCCAGCCAAGTAAACTACTAGCTTCTTCTTCATTCTGCCTCCTCAAACTCTCGTGTTGTGTCCAGATGGACACACCACAAGAACCTGATGTTGCGGAGGTGCGGGATTTCTTTTACGGGGCGAGTTGCCGTGTTTCCTCTCCCAAAAAAACCCTTACATCCGCAACGGACGCCTGGTAAGAGACGACCCCATTCACGGGGCTCAAAAAGCTCTCACCTTGCGCATCCGGGGGGCATCATACCCGTGTATTTGTCGGGCTGTCAAGTATGAACGGGCACACAGACGAAAAAACCGTACAATAAGTAGGGCTTTATTAAGCCCAGAAAGGAGACCTGACTACAAAGTGAGGAGCGCAGGGGGTAAAGGTGGTTCCAATAGGGTCGGTTAGCAAAAACCAATTCTGCTCCCACCCGGAAAGCCATCTTTTACCTTACGAGGTGGCGGTCTCTGGTAGAGATAAGCAGCGAGCTGCGAAAGATCGAAGGTTCCGCGGATGCCGCCAGGGCGTGAACCCCGCCCTCTCCGCTGGCCCCAGAAGTACGGGTCAGAACAGCTCCACGGGAAAGCCAGAAGCGCGAGCGCTGGACAACCAAAGAGCAGGGTTCAAGGGAATCAGAAGACATTTGTAGAGCGCAAGTCATCAGCTAGCTGTAGAGCTGGCTGGAGGCCTACCGAATGGGTGGGCAAGGTAACGTCGGTTTGGTGCAAAAACGGGTGGGTTGGCCCTTTGGTTGTTCTATGGTTGATACAGGGTTGACTCGAGGCAAACGACCAAGATTGTGAGGTTGAAACATGTGCGGGATCGTGGGATATGTGGGTTTTAGAGATGCGTCGGAGGTGATTCTAGACGGGCTGAAGCGCCTGGAGTACCGGGGCTACGACTCGGCGGGAATTGCGGTCAAGGTCAATGGGCATCTGGAGGTGGTCAAGAAAGCGGGCAAGCTCAAGGTGCTGGCCGATAGCCTGAAGGAGCACCGCCTGAGCGGGCAGTTTGGGGTGGGACACACCCGCTGGGCCACCCATGGGGCCCCCACCGACCCCAACGCCCACCCTCATATGACCGAGAAGGGCGAGATTGCCGTGATTCACAACGGCATCATCGAAAACTACCTGCCCCTCAAAGAGGGCCTGATTGCGCGGGGCCACACCTTCAGCTCCGAGACCGACTCGGAAGTGCTGGCCCACTTGATTGAAGAAAAATACCAGGGGAGCCTGACCGAAGCGGTGCGACTGGCCCTCTCCGAGGCCTACGGGGCCTATGCCCTGGTGGTAGCCCACCAGAACCACGAAGAGATTGTGGTAGCCCGCACCGTGAGCCCGCTGGTAATTGGGCTGGGCGAGGGGGAGAACTTCGTGGCCTCGGACGTCCCGGCCCTCCTGCCCTATACCCGCCGGGTGATTTTTCTACACGACGGCGATATGGCGGTGGTGCGCCGCGAGGGGGTACAGGTCACCGACCTGGCCGGCAACCCAGTAGAGCGGGAAGTGGTGACGGTGGAGTGGAGCCTCGAGGCCGCCGAGAAAGGCGGACACCCCCACTACATGCTCAAAGAAATCTACGAGCAGCCCCGGGTGCTGGAAAACACGCTGGGGGGCCGCCTCTACGAAGAGGAAGCCGGGGTGGAGCTGGGCCTCAGCCTCGAGCCCACCCGCTACGACAAGGTGCACATCGTGGCCTGCGGCACAGCCTATTACGCGGCCTGGGTGGGGAAGTATCTGCTGGAGGCTTTGGCCCGGGTACCGGTAGAGATTGACGTGGCCTCCGAGTACCGCTACCGCGACCCAGTGGTGGACGACAAAACCCTGGCCATCTGCATCAGCCAGTCGGGCGAGACCATCGATACCCTCGAGGCCATTCGCGAGGCGGGGCGCAAGGGAGCCGGCACCCTGGGGGTCATCAACGCCAAGGGCAGCAGCATAACCCGCGAGGTAGACGACACCCTCTACATTCACGCAGGGCCGGAAATTGGGGTGGCTTCCACCAAAGCCTACATCGCCATGCTGGCCGCCATGGCCATGCTGGCGGTGTGGATGGGCCGGGCCAGGGGCACCCTAGACGAAACGGCGGCGCGGGAACTCCTGCGCGAGATGCGCAAGCTGCCCCGGCTGGTAGAAGAAACCCTGGAGCAACGCCCCCACATTGCCCATATTGCCGAGAAGTACCACCAGGCCCAGGACTATCTGTTCCTGGGGCGGCACATCCAGGCCCCCACCGCCTACGAAGGGGCCCTCAAGCTCAAAGAAATCAGCTACATCCACGCCGAGGCCTACCCCGCCGGCGAGATGAAACACGGCCCCATCGCCCTGATTGACGAGCGCCTGCCGGTGGTGGTGCTCGCCACCCAGAGCCCCTTCTACGAAAAAACTGTCTCCAACATCCAGGAGGTGCGGGCCCGGGGTGGGCGGGTGATCGCAGTGGCCAGCGAGGGTGATACCGAGGTACAGAAGTTTGCCCAGGACGTGATTTACGTGCCCAGAACCCACCCCCTGCTGGCCCCGGTAGTAAGCGTGGTACCGCTGCAACTCCTGGCCTACGAGACCGCCGTATTCCTGGGCCGCGACGTGGATCAGCCGCGGAACCTGGCCAAGAGCGTGACGGTCGAGTAGCTCTTCCCCTACTGCCAACGCGCTGCCTTCGGGTGGCGCGTTTTTGTTCGGACAATTGGGCTTGTGCCACAATGGAAAGCGTGGAAATCTATCTGGGCACCGGCGGCTATACCAACGAGGACTGGGTGGGCCTCTTGTACCCCCCCGAGGCCAAAAAAGACGAGTGGCTCTCCATCTATGCGCGAACCTTCAACGCCGTGGAGCTGAACTCCTCTTTTTACAACATTCCGGGCCTCAAAGCCTTTGCTGGCATGCTCGAGCGCAGCCAGGGGCGGGTGCACTGGGCGATCAAAATTCACCAGCGCATGACCCATGAGCGCAACGCTAGCGAAGACGACTACCGGCGGCTTTTTGAGTCGGTGGCTCCATTGCGCGAGGCAGGGGTGCTGGGGCCCTTTCTGGCCCAGTTTCCCCAAAGCTTTCACCGCACCCCCGAAAACCGCAGGTATTTTGCCGCACTGGCCCAGCGTTTTGCCGACCACGTCCTGGCCCCTGGCGGCCTGGCAGTGGAGTTTCGTCACACTTCCTGGGATAACGAGGAGGTCCGCGAGGCTTTCCACAGGGCGGGGTTGATTTGGGTTAGCACCGATTATCCTCCCCTGCCCGGTCTGCCCAAGAACGAGCTACACCTCACCGGCGAGACTGCGTACATCCGGCTTTCGGGACGCAACAAGGAAAAGTGGCACGAGGGCAAGGATCAGTCCGAGCGACATGACTATCGCTACAGCGAAGAGGAACTGCACTACTGGGTGCAAGCGCTGCTGGCGGCGCTCGAGCACCACACCCTGACGCAGGTCTGGTTCATTTTCAACAACACCACCAAAGGCCACGCCCTGGCGAACCTGGAAATGCTCAAGAAGCTCCTGGAAGAAGCCGGGCTGCAACCCGGATAAAGCCACTACCGAGCGCTTGCCAGCTGCGGCCTGCTAAGGAAAAACACCAGCGCCAACCCGATCAGAAGGGCCGAAAACACATAGGGATAGGCCGGGGAAAGCCCGTACAACGAGGTACCCACCACCGGCCCCAGCATCCGGCCCAGGGCCTGCGCCGCACTGGACAGGCCTGCTACTGCACCTTGTTCATCGTCGGAGACCGCCAGCGACTGAGCCGCCGTGAGGCCAGGGCTGGTCATGGAACCCAAACCCAGCAGCATCAGCGAAGCGGTGAGCCAAGCAAAGCTAGAGGCAAACATCAGGCCCAGGTAGCCCAGCAACAACAGGGGCATCCCCAGCATCAGCAGCTTTCGCGGCGGCCACTTGACAGCCCGCACCCAGACCCCCTGCACCAGCACCCCCACCACCCCAAAAACCACCAGGGCTATACCTACAGCCTGGGCAGTCTGGGCAGGGCTCAGCAAAAGACGATCCTGATACAAAAAAGCTACTGTCTGCTCCATGGCGATGGAGGCCAGGTTGATGCTCAAGCCTATTAATAGCAAAGGCAGGATACGGGGGTCGGCCCAGGAGAGCTGGGGCGGGCTTTGGGGGCGGGCCTCAGCCTTGCGCGACTCCGGCAAGACCACCCACACAAACAACGCATTCAGCAGGGCCAGGCTGGCCGAAAAAACCACCGGCGCCAGCAAGCCAAAATGAGCCAGCCCCGCCCCAATGGCGGGGCCAAAAATCACCCCCAAACCAAAAGCGGCCCCCAGAATGGCGAAGCTCTGGGTACGCCCTTCACGGGGGGTAATATCGGCCAGGTAGGCCTGCGCAGTGGGCAAGGTAGCTGAAGAAAAAGCACCCCCCAAAAGCCGGGAAAATAGCATAGCCGCAAAAAGACCCCACCCCAGAAGCACTTTCTGGTAGCCCAGCCAGGCAAAAAAAGCAAATAAAAAAAAGCTGACTGCAAAACCCACAATGCCCATCAACAGGATGGGCTTGCGCCCCAGCACCTCGCTGCGACGCCCCCAGTAGGCGGCCAGGACGAACTGCATCAGGGCGTAGCCGGTGGAAAACAATCCAACCTGCACCTCGCTCAAGCCCAGCTCGCGAGCAAGCGGCCCCAGGATGGGGAACAACACCGAAAGGCCCAAAATGCTATTGAACAGGGTGAGAAACAACAACGAAAGCGGTGTCACCGCCCAATAGTTTACCGCATGCGAAAAGCCCTGGGCCTTTCCTGGTTGAGCCGGTCAGGGCAACCGCAAGGCCAGAAAACCACAAGGCACACTCCCCTCTCCGCTTGTGGGGGAGGGTTAGGGTGGGGGGTAGTGAGCAAAGCGAATGCCTTTTTATCTTGGATTTTTGCCCTACGCAAGTCAAGCAGCGAGGCTCGGACGCCCTCACCTCCGCCCTCTCCCCTCGAGGGAGATGGTGCTTAAGGCAACTTGCGGTTGCCCTATTGAACCGGTGATACCGGGTTTTACACCTTACACAAAAGGGGATGAAACGTTATAGCTCTGCAACAATTTGCGTTTATGCGTTTAAACTCTGTGAATAAGCTGTGGATAAATCTGTGGATAACCTGTGGATAACTCTGCAGCGGTTTGCATACTTTTGGAGGGTTCTGGTAATACCAGATTCGGTTAGTTCGTCACCCTTTGGTGACGAACTAACCCGACCGAAGTTATCCGCGTAGCGGAGGGCGATACCGCCCCTTGGAAGGGAGTGCTCTAGGATTCAAAAAGACAGCCTCTGGTGTTTTTGGTTTTGTAAACTGTCTTTTTGAATCCGGTATAAGCCGCAGGGAATGGGCTGTCCTGATCGTGGTACCCACCCGCCACAGCAAAATCTTCTATACGACTATTCGTGGGAGGCCGCTCTGAAAAAAACACCCACCAGGATTTTCGATATAGCAAAAAGGCCAGAGAAGCTATTCCCTGGCCTTTACTCTGGCGGAGGAGGGGGGATTCGAACCCCCGATAGGGACTTTCGTTCCCTATAACGGTTTAGCAAACCGCCGCCTTCAGCCACTCGGCCACCCCTCCAGTTGGGTTGTTGGGTTTGGGGGCACGTCCCCAAAAACCGCAAACGATACTTTAGCACAAAACCGGGCATTTGAAACACCAAGACCGGTATTGGCGGAGGGAGAGGGATTCGAACCCCCGGTAGGCTCGCGCCTACAACGGTTTTCAAGACCGCCGCTTTCAACCACTCAGCCATCCCTCCACACGCCACAAGCTGGATGTACGCCTTCCTCTAGGCCAAAGCGCTCTACCAATATGGGATCGAGCGCTGGGCTTGTCAAGCAAGCTAGCGCACCGAGCGAATCTGGCGCACCAGAAGGGTACCCAGCACAAAACACACGGCGGCAATCAAGAACAGCACCGTATAGCCCGAGCCCGCGCTCTGGCGATTGAAAGTATCGAGCATGGCCCCAAAACCGCCCGCCAGCACCTGTGGCAGCACAATCGAGGTTTGCCAGATACCCATATCGGTGGCATGGGCCTTTGGATTGGGCAACACGTCCGAGACCAGCGCCCAGTCCACCGCCAGATAGGCCCCGTACAGAAACCCAAACACCACTGCCAGCACTATCAGCACATCGTAGCGCGGCAGCAACAGGATGGGCAGCATCAAGGCCGCCAGCCCCACCCCCGCCACGTAGATGATGGGCTTACGGCCTTGTTGGTCGGATATGCGCCCCGCAGGCACCGCCGAAATAGCGGCCCCAATGGAAATGAGCAGACCCAGCAACGCTACCGCCTGGAAGGCTTCAGTGGCCAGGGTCTGGCCGAAAGCCTGGAAGGTTTGCACCACATCGGCCAGGTAGTACTGAAGGTAGGTCTGTACCGTGTATTGCGCCAGCATGACCAGGAAGCGGGTGAACCAGACCCAGCGGAAATCGGCGTTGCGCCAGGGGGCCACCATGCTCTCCCAAAGCCCTCGCCTTTGTGGCTGCAACCCCGGCACCTCCCGAATCAGGCTCAGGATCATCCCGGCGGCCAGCAAGTTGACCAGGGCGATCAGGAGGAACTGCCACTGTAGGTTGGCCAGCAAAAAGCCCACCGCCCCCGCCACCACCTGGCCCCCTACCTGGAGGGTTCCAAGCCACCCCGAAGCCACCCCGCGTTCCCGGCGGGCCGTAAGGTCGGGAATGAGCGCCGAGTAGGGGCCGGTGGCCATATCGTCGGCGAGCTGGAGCAGCAAATAGGCCACCACCAGTTGCCAGTAGCTGCCCGCATAGGCCATCCAGACCAGCGAACCTGCCGTCAGGATGGCCCCTAGGGCCAGAAAGGGCATCCGACGCCCTACCCGGTCGGAGATGTAACCCCAGATGGGCGGCCCAATAATGGCCATTACCGCACCCAGGGCAAACAAGAACCCCAGCCGGGTGGCCCGCTCGGGTTCGGGCACCAGCTCGGCCACCCGGGCCGGCAGCAGCACCAACAGAATCAGAAACCATTTGAAGCTACTCGCAAACCAATAGGAGGAGAGCACTAAGTACCAGGGGTTGGTGTGGGCGCGCATTTGACCCAGTATACGGGTAGCACAAATGCAGTTTATCTGCGTTCAGCCGGTCGGAACCCCGGGCAACCCAACAATGGGAGTGTGCGGGAGGAAACACATGCGTGAAGCAACCCTGGTGATTGCCGAGCAAGACCTGATTTGGGAAAAGGATAAAACCCACCTGGCCCATGACGACCAGGGCCGGATGTACCGTGCGAAGCGGCTACCGCAGCCTCAGATTCAGGGCGAGGTATTGCGCTCCATTCTGGCGCGCGGGGTGGGGCTTGGCAGCCCTCGAGTCTGGGTGCTGGTAGACGAGCGGTTCGAGCCCGTCGGTATCATCACCCCCGTCTTGGAACTGGATAGGTTGGTAGACCTCAAGCATCCTGAGCTTCTACTGGCCATGTCTGTGAAAGGTGCTTTGCTCGATGAGGATTTGCTGGATTCCGAAAAAATGCTGCAAAACCTCGCCCTTGACCCCGCAGGCAAACTCTGGGTGCTGGACTACTCCAAATCTGAGGCTAGGTGGGTTTCCTCTTGGTACGAAGGCGACCCCAACATCCTGGTGAGCCTGTTTACCCTCAGCGTTCATAGTCATTTTATTCCCGAACAGTTACCCCAGGTTCTAAAGTCTTGGGAGCGGGCCGCTCACGCAGGCCTGGACGCCTTTGATGGCCCAGGGCTGCGCATGCTGGGGGATGTACGGTTGCTCAACCAGAGCTTAGCCAAAGTTTCAACTGAGATGCTCAAGGCTTTCACCGAACAGCCCGAGCAGACCTTGGGGACACCTCGAGGCCTTGCTTGAAGCGGCTATCCCAGGAGGGCCTGACCTCACTACCACACAAGCTTGAAAAAACAACCTTGAGGAAAAAAGTAATCCGGGGCGTATTCCCCGGATAAACTGGCGGGCGCGGCAGGATTCGAACCCACGACCTACTGATCCGTAGTCAGTCGCTCTATCCAACTGAGCTACGCGCCCTAAAAGGGCATTGGTGTACACCACCAAATGCGTCCTGTAGGGTAGCACAGCCACCCAAATGCTGTCAATCGAAGATGGAAGTCTTCTCGGTTATCCGATGCGATTGACATTTCATAAATTAGGTTCGGCTGATTCGTTACCGAACGGAAAAGAGTCAACCCGACCAAAATTATCCGCGTAGCGGAGGGCGTAAGCCCCTTGGAAGTTATCCGCGTAGCGGAGGGCGTAAGCCCCCTGGAAGGCAGACGCTTTCTTCGCCGACCGTTCGGGAGGGGTGTGCTCTAGGATTCAAAAAGATAGCCTCTGGGGATCTTTGGTTTGGATGATTATCTTTTTGAATCCGGTATAAAAAATGGCTCCCAATTGGGAGCCATTTTTGGTTTGGAGCGCTAGCCTCTGGCCGCTTCCAGGCTGCCGTAGTGCGTCCACCAGGGCTTGGCGCCTTTGGCCAGCACTTCGTTGAGCATCTGGATATTCTTCACGCCCTGGTCGGCAAGCCAGTCTTCCAGGGCCGCCAGCCCTTGCTTGGCATAAACCGGAATCCCATCCTGCCAGGTAGCCCGCCCACACAACACCCCGCTGAAGGGCACCCCCGCTTCGGCGGCCATCTCGAGCGACTCGCGGAAGACTGCATCGCTCACCCCTGCCGAGAGGTAGATAAAAGGCTTGCCGGCAGCGCTGGCGGTGTCCTTGAGGAACTGCAGGGCCTGGGCCCGGGTGTAGGCTTCCTCGCCCTTGAAGCCCAGGGTGCCGCTGGTGTAGGCGATGTTGAAGGGCAACTCGACCTTGAGCACGTCCACGCCATAGCGGTCTTTGGAGAACTCCTCCATGTACATGGCCACATAGCGGGGCTTGGCTTTGGCCAGCTCGAGGCCCTCGCCCAGCTGGTCGTTGTAGGCGATGGGCTCGAGGAAAAACGGCATCTCCAGGGCCGCGCACTCGGCCCCTACCCGCTCGATGAAGGCGTGCTTAATGGTGTTGATTTTGGGGTCGTCTTCGGGGTTGTAGTAGAGCAGAATCTTGACCGCATCGCCGCCCGCTTCCTGAATGCGCCGCACGCTCAGGTCGGGCAGCAGGTCGGGCAGGCGGCCTGAAGTGCTGGTGTCGTAGCCCGACTTTTCATAGGCCAGCAGAACGCCAGTGCGGGGGGCTTTATGCTTTAGAGCGGGCAGGCCATACTCAGTATCAATCAAAATCGCCGAAGCATAGGGGGTAAGGATTTTGACCACGGCGGTTTTGAACTCGGTGAGTTCGGCATCGCTCACCTCCGCCCCTCTGGCCTTGGCAATGGCCTTGCGCAAGGAGCCGCGCTGATCCATTGCGGCAGCCGCAATTACGCCATGGTCGTCGGCACAAGCCTGAATCCGATCAAACTTTCCTTTGCTCAGTCCCATAGTTATCTCCATCCTCAAGTCTACCCTAAAGGCCGCTACAAACCCGCCTGGCGGATGGGCTTACAGGACGCAAAAGTCAAGGATAAACTGCTCCCATAGTCGTGCCCTGTCATCCCAGGAGGAAACATGCTGATTGTCGCCGGAGAAGCTCTGATAGACATGACCCCCACTGCCCACAACGGCGCTACTGCTTACGTCCCGCATCCCGGTGGTTCCCCGTACAACGTAGCCATGGGAGCAGGCCGCCTGGGCACGCCCACAGCCTTTCTGGGGCGAATATCGCGCGATGCCTTTGGGCAGTTGCTCCGGCGCCACCTGGCCGAGAGCAAGGTAAGCCTGGAATATGTCAAGGAGGGCCAGGAGCTTACCACCCTGGCCCTGGTAACCCCTTCCGAGTCGGGCGAGTTTTTTGCGTTCTACTGCGAAAACACCGCCGACCGCTTGCTCTACCCCGAAGACCTGCCCACCACCCTCCCCCCCCAGGCGGCCCTGCACTTTGGCTCCTACTCGCTGGTACTGGAGCCCGGGGCCTCGAGCCTCGAGCGCCTGATGCAACGCGAGGCCCGGCGGCGGCTGATCACCCTTGACCCCAACGTACGGCCTTTTCTAATTCCAAACCGCGAGGACTACCTCAAGCGGCTTTCGGGCTGGCTCGAGCAGGTCGATCTGGTCAAGGTCAGCCAGGCCGACCTCGAGTGGCTCTATCCGGGCGAGCGGCTGGAAAGCGTTGCCCAGGCGTGGCAGAAACAGGGCCCGGTATGGGTCATCGTGACCCGTGGGGGCCAGGGGGCTTTTGCCGTTCGCGACCAGGAAATTGTTCGAGTCCAGGCTCCCCAGGTTCAGGTGGTGGACACGGTGGGCGCCGGGGATGCCTTCATGTCCGGCACCCTGAGCTGGCTGTGGCAGAGTGGGGTCTGGGCCAGGGCCGCACTGGAATCGCTGAACGGCGAACAAATTACAGCCTTGATGAACTTTGCCGCCGGTGTGGCAGCTATCACCTGTACCCGCGCCGGGGCCAACCCTCCGTGGCGCGAAGAGCTGGAATAATGCCCTGTTCGCCAGTCGGCCCCACCCCCGCGAACCGGCCGGGGAAGGCCTCGGGGCTGGCCCCCACGTCCACCGGCGAAAGGCTGACCTGCACAGCCCCGCTGACCAGTTTCCCACCGGAGTCCACCAGGGCATTGGCCGGAAGGGTGATCTTCGCGCCTTGTTTCCCGGTCAGGCTCCCACCTTTGGCCGCATCCGCCAGGGTTTGGGCGGATTCTCGAGGCATCAAGCGGGCCTCGAGATAGCCCGACTCGGCGGCGGCGGGCAGCTCGAGCACCTTGAACTGGTCGGCGAAACCGGTCTTGGAAAACTTTAGCGTGACCGGAACCCCCATCCCCACGCCCGGCACGCTGGCCCTGCCGCTGGCATCGGTGGTAGCGTTGCCACCGCCCGCCGCGCTTACCGAAACGCCGGAAAGGGCGTTGCCCGAGGGGTCGGTCACCAAGGCCAGGGCACTGACGGTTTTGGAGGGGGCCGGGCCGGGGGTGACGGTGACGGTTTTCTCGGTGCTGTTCGTTCCGCCTCTGCCATCGCCCACGGTGAGCCTGACCTTGAAGGTTCCGGCCTCGGTGAAGATGTGCGCGATTTTGGCCGCCCCGCCCCGCACCCCGTCGCCGAACTCCCAGCTAAAGGAGAGCGGCTCGCCGTCGGGGTCGGAGGAGGCCGAGCCGTCGAAAGCCAAGGGGATTCCGGCCTGTACGGTCGGGTTTGCGGTGAAGGAAGCTACCGGGGGTTTGTTCGTACCGGGGTTACCCCCTCCGCCACACGCCGCCAGAATGCAGAACAGTAAAGCCAAAGCTGTCCAGCGCAGCGTTCGAATCATAAGGGTTCCTCCTGCCAAGACGCACTACCGCTTTAGCGCAATTTTCCTTTGGGCTTTGGGTTTTCCAGGCTCGCCAGGTGCCGGGCCAGCTCGAGCGGGCTGTCAAACTCGTAGCGCTCGAGTTCCCCCTGGGGGAGGCCCGGCTGGAGGGCCAGCAGCTTGAGGGTGGCGTGCCAGGAATACGCCGCCGACTCGGGCCGAATGCGCAACTCGAAACAGACTTCCTTGGGAATGGGTTCACTCATGCACGGCCTCCTGGGGAAAGGGTAGAAAATCGGGCGTTGCAGAAGCGTTGCTAGCCTTCATCCCTACCCTTCCCCATGAAAAATTGCCTCAAGATGCTTTCTCCGTACCAGCGGCGCTCAGCGAGTAGGCATCAGGGCACAAATCCGAACGAGATATTCACCTTGTCGGTGCCGGTCAGACCTTCGGCGTCGGTCACCGAAACCGAGACCTCGGCTTGCTTGACGCCATTGTCGTTATAGCCCATCTCCGATGGGTTGAAACATGGATAAGGCAGGCCCCGGATGGTGCAGGTCTTGGGGGTGATGGTCTTGGTCTGGCTGCCGACTTTAATCCGCCACACCACCGTGTACATATCGCCAGGCTTTTCGCCGGGGTCGTCCTTGCTGTAGGAGAGGCGGATGTTGGTGTTAGCGCTGCCATAGTACTTGTCGTCAATGGGGTTGGTGATGTTGATAATCGGCGGCCCAGCCGGCGGCTTGGGCGTCACATTGACCGAGACCGTTGCGGTGCCCTTCGCGCCGTAGAGGTCGGTGGCAGTGAGGGTGATGGTGCGGCTTCCGGTAGTGGTGAAGGTGTGGTTAAAGTCGCAGCCGCTGCCCAGATTGTCCGCCGCGTTGCTGCTCTTCCAGCTCAGTCGGTCGCAGCTCAGCTCAACCGGGAATGCACCGTCGCCGTCGAGGCCTTCCCCCTGGAAGTTGACCACGGTGCTGCCCGCGTAGATGGTGGCGCTAGGCAGGGGGGTGAGGATTTTGGCGGTGGGGGCCTGGTTGATTCCGGTCACGGTGATGCTGGCGGGCTCGCTCCTGAAGCCCAGTGAATCCTCGGCCACGGCGGTGATGACGCGGGTACCGGGGCTGGTGAAGTGCTTGGTGATCTGTGCGCCGCTGCCCAGGTCGCCGTCCAGACTAGACGACCAGCGGATGATTAGGTTGCCGCCGTTGGGGTCGGTGGCGGTGGCCTTGTAGGTGGTGTCCTGGGCGAAGGGAAAGCTGCTCCCGTTCGAGGGCGCGGCGATCTGCACGGCGGGGGGCTTGTTGGTGAAGATGCTCGAGAGGCTGCCCGCGGTGTAGTAGGTGATGTTCTTGAAGAACTGGTTGGCCCAGTTGACCGGAATATAGACGTAGCCCCCGTCGCCCCAGCAGTCGCTCCAGGAGTTCTTGATTACGAAGTAGCCACCGCCCTCGCCGATCGGGGCGTTGGGGAACTTAGCCTGGATCTTGGCGTTGGAGAGGTAACCCACCAGGTGCACCGCATGACCACCGCGCAGATCGTCGTCGGCGTAGCTGGTGAGGAAGCCCTCGGCGTTGGGGGAGAAACCGTTCTCGAACACCTCGAGGGCCACCACCATGGGGTGTCCCAGCGTGAGCAGGGCGCGCACGGTGTTCACCGGGATATCACCGCTAAAGATGCCGTTTGACCACAAAAGGTGCGACTCGGAGATGCGGTAGCCATCCTGGCCAGGGTTGGGCGGGATGGAGCCGCAGTAGGACACGTTGTCCACGGTGGTGCATACGAACTTGCCCTGGTGGGTGGTGTTGGAGCAGCGCTCGTCGTAGTCGGTGCAGCTCTTGGTGTAGTACTCGTCGTCCTCGTGATCCACACGGCTGTAGGAGGGGTTGTAGTTCCATTGGCTTTCGAAGGGGAGCAGGTAGCCGGAGTCGTGGAACTCCTCGGCGGCGTCGGCGGTGTTGGTGCCGTCGCCGTAGTTGTCGGGATCCCAGACCGACTTGATGCGGTTGTAGAGGTACTGCTCAGACAGGTTAACCCACCTGGCATTGCGGATGGCGACCTGGGTCTCGAGGGCCGACGCAAGGGCGAACGAGACGCAGGAGCCCCGGTTACCCTGGTTCTTGATACTGGTGGTGAAGTATTTCTGTGCCCAGTGCAGCCGCTCGTAGACCCCGCCGGAGACCGGCCCGCAACCGTTGCCGGTGCGGTCGGAGCCTTCGCCTGACTCGACCTCGGCGTTGGCGTTGGCCGGGTAGGTGGGAGGCATGTAGGGGTCGGCCTGGGCGCTCACGCCCGGGCGTGAGAAGCCCCGTTGCTCGGCCTGGAGTTCAATCTGCTCGATGTTGCTGGCCAGCTTGTTCTCGGCCTGTTTGAGCGCTGTCATGATCTGTTCATAGCTTTGGTTCTGCAGGTCTTGGGGGGCGGGCAGCCCGCTCCGCAGGCTTTCGGAAAGGCTCTCGTAGAGGCTCTTGTAGACGCCCAACTGGTTGCTCTTGTCGAGGTAGCGCTGCCGCCCGCTGACCAGCTCACGGTAGGTCTCGCGCTTGCCCTGGGTGAGCACCTTGAGCATCTTGCCACTGCGGGTAGGCACGCTGATCAGGTACTGCCCACCAAAGTTTTCCTTTAGTCCGGGGAGCGGGTTCTTGAGAAAGCGGGCCAGTCGAGGGTCGGCCAGGCCCTCGAGCAGCACCTTGTCGGCCTGGAACTGGGCGTCGGTCTTTTGCTTGCGCATTGCCTGTGCTGAGGCCGACTCCCAGCGGAAGTTGGGGTCTTTGCTAAGGTTGCCGAACTCCTCCGGCGAGATGTTTTCCGCCCCTTCGGGTGGCGCCTTCCCGAATGCGTTCTCGGGCTTGAAAATGTCCGAGTCGCCGCCCCCACCGGGGTTCCCGCCGCCGCACGACGCCAGCAGCGCCAGCAGCACTGTCATACCCATTGACTTCTTCCAATTCATTCCCCTCACCTCCGGGGATGAGGGTAGAAAAAAAGGTGTTTCTCGAGCGTTTCTAGATGGCCCCGAATCGGGCGGTTACGCTGTACGGCACACGAACTCACAAAACCGCCGCTCACCCCGCACGCCCTAGTCCGATTTTGGGCAAGGGGTTTGGTGCGGAAAAGCCCCCCCAACATGCGCCGAGGTCTTCAGCAATTTCGTGAACAGGTGACCACAACGCAGCGCCCCCTTCGCGAAGATGGGCACGATACAAGGCTCGTTATTTACAAGATCAACTCAGGACTCGCCAATGTCGGGGGTCTACGGCCCCGTGCAGAGTTCGCTCACCGCGCCCTTCTGCTGCACCTGTCCGCTCACGACCCAGTCCTCGAGGTGCCGATCCACCAATCCTAGCGAGTTGACCGCCAGCTTGGAGACGCCCGTCCCGCCGCCGCACTTGAGCCAGCCCGCCAAGTCCAGAGCGCTGAACACGCTCACCGTGGGCGCCGAGAACGAGGTACCCAGGTAGTAGACTTTTTTGCCGTTCAGCAGCAAGGGCGGCGGGTTGAGCACCAGCGAGGCCGCCGTGTGCATGATCTCGCCCTGGTTGAACAACTTGTCGTTGCGCACCCTGCCGTCGGGGCCGCTCGAGGCCGTCGAGCCGGTCACATTGACTACGTTCTTCCAGTTGGCTGGGTACATCGAATACTTCAGGCTGAAGTTGCCCGAGGCCGCCACGTAGACGTGCCGGGCGGCTCCGTAGGCGGTGTTGTTGATGAGACCCAGCAGGGGGTCGTTGGGCAGGTTGGTGCTCTCCACTATTGCTGCCACCAGCGCGTCGTAGTCCACCGTGTTGAGCGTGGCCAGGGCCTGCATGTACCCCTCGAAGGTCTGCACGCCCGAGTTCTGCGCGTCCCACTGCTCGAAGTCGCTTTTTACGCCGCAGGGCATGAGGGCGAAGCTCAGGTTGACCACGGCGGTCTGGTTTTTGAGGGCCAGGAACTGGAGGTAGGTCTTGATCTTGTCGGCAATCACTGCGCTGCTGCTCAGGCCGGTGTCTATGGCTTTGACGGTGAATCGGCTGTTGGTGCTGGCCTCTTTGTACACCCACTCGCCGGAGTTGTAGGAGACAAAGCTGTAGCGCCCGGTGCCCAGGAGCACGTCCCTGGCATGTCGCGCCACCAAGGCCCCGTGCGAGAGTGCGCCGGTCTGCTGGAGGTTCTGGATGGTCGGCTGGTCGAGGGTGGTCTGGGTGAACAGCGCGTTGCCCACATTAAAGACGCCGTTTTTGAAGTCGTCCGCGATCAGAATTACCATGCTGCGCTTAAGCGTGGCCCCGGTAAAGAAGCCGCTTTGCAGCCCGGCCCCGACCTTTCCGGCGCTGACGGAGCTGGTCACGGGCGCGTAGCTCAGGCCGCCTACCGCGTCCGAGACCCAGTAGCCTTGCCCTGGCATACTGAACTCGTTGACAGCGCAGTTGACCCGATCGTTAGGGTCGGGCACGTAGAGCTGGGGCATGGTCAGTCCACGCAGGTTGCTAAGGACGATGGCCTGCGCCCGCACCTTGCCGTCCGCGTCCGCCGCGTCGGAGGGCCTAACCTGCCCGCACCCTGCCACCAGTAAGGCCGTGAATACCAGACTCAGAACTTGTTCCCGCATGGCATCCTCCCGTTCAAGCTGTTAAGAGCAATCTAGTTAAGGCGGTGTTTCTCGAGCGTTTCTCGAGCCTCCAGGCTGTACCCCTCACTCGCCAGGAAGTTCATTATCCGCACCACATCGTTTTGGGCGTGATTGCGTTCAAACAGTTCCAGTGCTTTCTTCATGTGGTCGAGAACCTGAGTACGTTGCCCAGCCCGGTGGTACATGTCTGCGGCTTGCGAATGGGCGTAGGCTACCCACAGGTCGTTCGCGCAGCTTTGGGCCAGCTCGAGCGCTTGCTGGCAAGCCGATAGGCCCGCCTCGAAAGCGCCGGTCAAGTCCTCGGATTCGGCCAGGTTGAGGAGGGTGAAAAACCGCCTGTGTTGAACTTCTTTCGGGCTCAGGGTCGAACTATTTTCCAGCCGCTCGAGGGCCGCCAATGACTCTTTTAGCAGTGCATTCGCTTTCCGGTGATCGCCCCGAATCCCCGCCACGTAGCCGTGCTTTTCCAGCACCGCGCACAGCGTCAGGTCATCCCCGCTGCTACGGGCGATCTCGTAGGCTCGAGCGAAATAATCTTCGGCCTCCGGCCTGTTCTGACGGCCTTTGATCTGTCCGATGGCGGCCAGGAAAGCCGCCTGCCGTGCGGTGTTGCCGACCTCCCGAGCCACCTCCATCGCCCCCCTGTAGTGGTCTGCCGCGCCGTCCAGATCGCCCAGGAACTTCTGGTGGTAGTCGCCTAGTTTGCCCAGCAGGTGGTGGGCGAGTTCGGGGGCAACGGTCTCGGCGGTAGCTGCGGCTGTTCTGAGCAGCTCCACCGAGTGGATTGAGTGCCCTCGAGCCGTAAAATACGCCCCGTCCACCGTGAGCAGGTACAGGTAGCGCACCAGCCTCTCGCCCTTGGCGGCCTGGGCCGCCGCCAGCAGGTTGGAGATGTCGGCCTCGAGCAAATCGTAGTGGGTTTTGTGGGCCTCGAGGTACTCGAGCGCGGCCCGCGCAAGGCTGCTGGGGCGTTGCAGTCGGTTGGCCTTGGCGTAGCTGTGGGCCAGGTCGTGCAGGCGGTAGCTCACAGCGTCGCTGCCCGGTCGGCTGACCCGCTCGGCCAGCCCGCGCTGACTCAGGGCGTAGAGGGCTTCCTCGGTGGCCTCCGGCTCGCGGCGCATGCACCGGGCCAGAAAGCCCGCCGTGGTGCGCGGGGTGGGCAGAATCCCGAAGCTCAGGAAGGCCTCGTACTCGGGGTCGGAGAGGGCCTCGAGGCTCAAGCCCAGCAGCGCCGCCACGCTCTCGCGGCCTTCGTCCCGGAACTCGCCGGGGGTCTTGAGGTCGTGGGGGGCGTCCTTGATGCGCTCCTTGAGGGCACTGGGGGCCTCGCCGCTCTGGCGCAGGGCCAGGCCCGCTAGCCGCAGGGCGAAAGGGTGGTTGCCCAGCAGTTCGCACAAAGCTTCGGGTTCGCTCGAGTCGGCCCAGATCTCTTCGGCATAGGCGCTGAGGAGGTGCAGGGCATCGGGGCGCTCGAGGCGGTCTACGTAGAGCCGGGCGAGCTGCGGGTAGCGCTCGCGGGCGGTGACCAACAGGGGCAGCCCGGCGGGCAGGGCCTCGAGCAGCTTTTGCAGGCTATAGCCGTTCCACACGTCGTCCAGCACCAGCAGGCCGGGCTGCTGCTCCTTGAGCAGGCTATGGACGAAGCTGGCCTTGTGCTCGGCCTTGAGCAGGCCCTGCTGGGCGTCGTAGGGGTAGGCCAGGGCCTCGAAGATCGCCTCGGGGCCCTGGGTGCCCGCGTGCAGCCACAGGACGGGCTTTCCGGTTTGGCGCAGGAAGTCTCGAGCCAGCGTCGCCGCCAGCGCGGTCTTGCCCATCCCGCCGAAGCCCTGAAGCAAGACCCGCTCTCTGCGCTCGAGTTTTCTCAAACCCTCGTCAAGCAACCTCTCGCGCCCGTAAAGATGGGCGGGCACCTCAGGCACGGCCTCGGCGCTGGTTAGCAAGAGCGCCCGCTTGGCGTCGGCACTGCCACCCTGGCGGATGGTGCTCAGCAGGCTGAGGGTCTCGGAGCGGGGCTCCACGCCCAACTCTTTTCGCAGCGTGGCTTGCAGTTGCTCGAACTGCTCGAGGGCCGCCTCGCGGTCGCCGAGCAGGTAAAAGAGCCGCATCACCTCGCGGTGATGGCGCTCTTGCAGGTTGTCGTCGGCCAGTAGCCGCAGATGGATGTCCAGGGCCTTGCGCCACTCGCCACGGGTCTCCAGCACCTCGGCCTGGTAGAGCATGGCCTTCTGCCACTGGCGGTTGAGGTGCTCGCGCTTGGCCCCCAGCCAGTCGTGGAAGCCCTCGGCGTCCTCGATCTCGAAGCCCTCGAGCAGGTGCCCCCGGTAGGCCTCGAGTGCGGCCTCGTGTTGCCCGGCCTCGAGGGCTGCCTCAAGGCGCTGCACGTCGCTCTGCCAGGCTCCACTCAGACTCAGGACTTCGCCGGAGGCCTCAAGATACCTGGCCAGTTCGGGGTTTTTGCTCTTTACCCGGTGGAGCCCCAGCCGCAGGTTGCGGCGCGCTCCCTCCTCGTCCAGGTCGCTCCACAACAAGCTCACCAGCTTGCCGCGCGAGGTCGGCCCCTCGAGGGCTAGATACGCGATCACCCCCATGAATTTCCTGACCGACAGCGCTATCGGCTGCCCTCCCAGACAGAGGCCCGGCACACCCAGTAACACAAGCTCCAAGCGTGCCTCGGCCGGGTTACCGGTGGCCTTGCCCATGCGGAACCAGCCTATACGGGCAGGCGTTATATCGGCGTTATGCCGGGAACTCGGGGCGAGTTCTCAGTTCAACGCTGCGCAGGACGCGCGATATTTTTCCGACGAAAGTGCCCCTATGAACAGTGGCCGAACTCTTGCTCGAGCCTTCCTGGTCGTCGAAGCCGGGGTCGGAATCAATCCAGATACCAGACACGTCTGGCCATAATCAAAGCCGGTACTGCTCCTCGGAGACGTGTTCCAGCCAGTCCGTGCTAACCCCATCCACCGCTGCCTGAATCGCCAGATGGGTCATGGCATGGGCCGCGCTGGCCCCGTGCCAGTGCTTCTCGTCCGGGGCAAAGTAGATGGTGTCACCGGCTTTCATCTCCCGCACCGGCTCACCCCAGCGCTGGAACCAGCCAATTCCGGCCTCGACGTGCAATACCTGCCCTTTGGGGTGGGTGTGCCAGGCGGTGCGAGCCCCTGGCGCAAACATCACCCGTAACACATGCAGGTGCATGGGCGCTGGAGTGACCACCAGCTCGCTCAAATAAACCGTTCCGGTAAACCATTCAGGCTTGCCCTGCCGGGTGGGGGCCTGGGGCACAAAGGCTTTCCATGGGTTTTCCATAGCTCAATTTACCGCCGATGGTCTATAGTCCATAGCCGATAGCGATAAGCAAGGAAGCAAAACGAATCTGTTGTGGTGGAGTTATTGCGAGGTTTTTGAGCTCGTGTACGAAATAAATCCAGTACAGGCTCGAGCTGGCCTTTGGCCTGCAACTCGAGACCTACGACCCGCGAGAGAGCACTGGCATTTTTGCAACCGACTACCAAGTTCGTTCCAGCAAACACCCTCATCGCGTTTCCCGACATTTGCGCTACACGCGGTGCAGCGTAAATTACCCCACACCCCATAGCATCCAAAGGATGCTGTGGGGGGTATTCGTGGAAGGCCGCGCTCAGAAAGCCCGCTCGTACTGCACCGGCCAGACCTTAGCGCCCAGGGCTTGCGCGGCGCGATAGGGCCAGTAGGGCTCTCGGAGCAAGGCCCGGCCCAGGAGAATCAGGTCGGCCTGGTTGGCCTGAAGAACGGCCTCGGCTTGTAAGGGCTCGGTCAGGAGGCCCACCGCGCCTGTGGATAAGCCTGTGGACAACCGAACCTGGGCCGCAAAGGGCACCTGGTAGCCAGGCCCCACCGGAATTTTTACGCCCGGAATGGCCCCTCCCGAAGAACAGTCCAGCAAATCCACACCGCGTTTTTGCAGTTCCTTTGCAAACGCCACCGTGTCGGTGATGTCCCAGCCCCCCTCTACCCAGTCGCTGGCCGAGACCCGCACCAAAAGCGGCAACTCCTCCGGCCAGGCCTGCCGCACCGTCTGCACCACTTCCAGGGGGAAGCGCAAGCGGTTTTCGCGGCTGCCCCCGTAGCGGTCGCTGCGGCGGTTGGTGAGGGGTGACAGAAAAGAGTGCAGCAGATAGCCGTGAGCCATGTGAAGTTCCAGCACCTCAAAACCTGCTGCCAGGGCCCGCCGGGCCCCCTGCTGGAAGGCCTGGCGTACCTCCTCCAGGCCCACTTCGTCCAGTGCCTGCGGCACCGGCCAGCCTTCATGGAAGGCCAGGGGGCTGGGGGCTACCGGTGTCCAACGGTGCAGGGGTTGGCCGCCCTGCCAGGGGCTGGCCGTACCGGCCTTGCGCCCGGCATGGGCAATCTGGATACCCGGTACCGCTCCCGCCTCCCTGATGCGCCCGGTAAGCTTTTTTAGCCCCGGCACGTGTGCGTCCGACCAGATGCCCAGGTCATCCGGGCTGATCACCCCCCGGGCCTCCACCGCCGTGGCCTCCACCATAACAAGCCCCACCCCGCCCACCGCTCGGGTGGGGTAGTGCAGCAGATGCCACTCGGTGACGTGCCCTTCCCGGGCCGAGTACTGGCACATGGGCGACATGGTGATGCGGTTTTTTAGGGTAACCGAACGCAGCTTCAGGGAGCTAAAGAGCAAGCTCATAGCGCGGATTCTACGGCCTGGAGCCAGCCAATTTGTGGAACTGCATACATAACGTTTTTTCTCCACCAAGCCCGTGTTACGATAGACTAGCCAGGTAGGAAAAAGTTATACTAAGTACAAGAAGTTTTTGTAAGGAGGTGAACCAACGCCGAAAGCTAAAAGCCGCAAGCCCGAAGCGAGTCGCTTTTTGGCCTGGGGCCCTTAGCCTTCCGCCTTCCGCCATGCCGATTGACTTCAACCTGACCGACGAACAAAAGGAACTGCAAAAGCTGGCCCGCCGCTTTGCCAAAGAGCAAATTGCTCCCATCGCCGCCGAGTACGACGCCAAAGAGGAGGTGCCCTGGGGGGTGGTGGAGAAGCTCCATGAGGTGGGCCTGCTGAATGCCATCATCCCCGAGGAATACGGGGGCCTGGGGCTGGGGATGCTCGAGGAGGTCATCATCGGGGAGGAGCTGGCCTGGGGCTGCATGGGCATCTACACCATCCCCATGGCCTCCGACCTGGGCATCACCCCCATCCTGCTGGCCGGCACCCACGAGCAAAAGCAGCGCTTCTTCAAAAAACTCACCGGGAAGCCGGCCTTGGCAGCCTTTGCCCTCTCCGAGCCGGGCAACGGCTCCGATGCCGCCGCTCTACGCACCCGGGCCGTGCGCGAGGGCGACCACTACGTGCTCTCCGGCAGCAAAACCTGGATTTCCAACGGCGGCGAGGCCGAAACGGTGGTGGTTTTTGCCACCATCGCCCCCGAGCTGCGCCACAAGGGGGTGATTGCCATCGTGGTGGAGAAAGGCACCCCCGGCTTTACCGCCCACAAACTGCACGGCAAGATGGGCCAGCGGGCCAGCGGCACCTATGAGCTGGTCTTTGAAGACTGCCGGGTGCCCGCCGAGAACCTGCTGGGCCAGGAGGGCGATGGCTTCAAGATCGCCATGCACACCCTGGACAAAACCCGCATCCCGGTGGCGGCGGGCAGTGTGGGGGTGGCCCGGCGGGCTTTGGAAGAGGCCACCAAGTACGCCAAGGAGCGCGAAGCTTTTGGCAAGCCCATCGCCGAGTTCCAGGCCATCCAGTTCAAGCTGGCCGAGATGTTGATGGGCCTCGAGACCGCCCGTGCCTACACCTACTACGCGGCCTGGCTGACCGACCAGGGGCTGCCCCAGGCCCACGCCGCTGCCATTGCCAAGGCCTATGCCTCGGAAATGGCCTTCGAGGCGGCCAACCAGGCCATACAGATCCACGGCGGCTTTGGCTACATGCACGAGTACCCGGTAGAAAAGCTTTTACGCGATGTCAAGCTGAACCAGATTTACGAGGGCACCAACGAAATCCAGCGGCTCATCATTGCGCGGCACATTTTGAGTCAATAGTCTGTAGCCGATGGTCTATAGCCAAAAACATTTCTATGGAAAATAAACAACGCAAAGCTCGACCACTAAGCAGCAGCGGTTTTTTTGGATTTGAGCAGCTCGAGGTTTACCATCTGAGTGTGGCCTTGTCGGTGCAGGTTTACCAGCTTAGTGGAGCCTTCTCTGAAAAGGAACGATTTGGTCTCACCAGCCAGCTAAGACGAGCTGCCAATTCGATTGCGCGCAACATTGTTGAGAAAAAAGGGCGCAGTACCGACAAAGACTTCTGTCGCTTCCTGTATCAGGCTCGAGGTTCCCTACTCGATACGGTCTGTTCGCTGCACCTTGCTGCTGAGTTCGGCTTTTTGCAACAGGCCGCAGTTCAACACCTTTACAATCAAACCAGCACCTTAAATGGTAAGCTCAACGCCCTGCTCAAAAACCTAGACACCAACTTTAATTGGGCCCTGACGATAGATCATTGACCACAAACTATAGACCCTTTACTACCTTTGGAGGCATAAGATGAAATTCATAGCAGTCATCCGGCAAGTACCCGACGGTGAGTCCCGCCTCAAGATCGAGGGGGGCCAGGTAGACCTCTCCGGGGCCACCATGATCCTCGACCAGATGGACGAGTGGGCGGTGGAGGAAGTCATCAGGCTTCAGGAGAAGCACGGCGGCGAGAGCGTGGTGGTGGCCATGGGCCCAGAGCGCTTCGAGGAGGCCATCCGCACTGCCCTTGCCATGGGCATTGACCGGGCCGTTCATCTGGTCGCCGAGGGCTACACCGACCCCATCACCCAGGCCGAGGCCCTGGCCGAGGTTATAAAGGCCGAAGCCCCCACGTTGGTCTTCACCGGCGGGCAGCAGGCCGATTGGGACGCTCAGGCCCTGGGGCCGGCCATCGCCGAGGCGCTCTCCTGGCCGGTGGTGAGCTGGACCACCCAGATCGAACTCGAGGGCGAGTCTCACGCCAAAGCCAAGCACGACCTCGACGAGGGCGCCGAGGTGGTGCGGGTGGCCTTACCCGCCGTCTTCACCAGTCAGCAGGGCCTCAACGAACCCCGCTACCCCACCCTACCCGGCATCATGAAGGCCAAGCGCAAAGAGCTCAAAAAGGTGCCCGTCAGTACCAGCAGCAAGGTGGCTATTGTGGAGCAGACCATCCAGGAACGTACCCGCCTGAACAAGGTGCTGGACGGCAAAGACCCCGTGGCCGCCGCGCACGAGCTGGTGCGGCTCTTACACGAAGAAGCCAAGGCAATTTAGCCGATAAGCCAGGGTGAAAGGCCAAAAGGCATCTTGGTTGTCCGCCAATCGGAGGTTCCCCATGATTCTGGTAGTTCTTGAACACGACGGCCAGCGCCTGCGCAAGGGCGCTCTCGAAGCCATCAGCCGCGCCCGGCAGCTTGCGAGCCTGGGCCCCATTGCAGGCGTGGTGATTGGCGAAAACACTTCATCCGTGGCCCAGGAGGCCGCCCAGTACCTGCCGGTGGTCTACGCTGCCGAGGTAGGGCCCTACACCGCTGAAAAGTGGGCCCAGGCCGCCTACAGCGCAGTACAAAAAAGCGCAGCCCAGGTGGTCATCGCCTCCGGGGGCCGCCAAAGCCGCACCTGGACGGCCCGGCTGGCCTACAGGATGAAGGCCGGGCTGCTGGAAGACACCCTGGAAACCAGCACCGACGGTCAAAGCATCATCGGCACCCGCTACAGCTTTCTGAACCGCGTCACCGAGCGTCAGCAGGCCCCCTTGCCGGTGGTCTTTACGGCCAAACCCAACACCACCCCCCTGGCCGAGCCCCAGGGTAGCGGTACAGTAGAGGCCCTCGAGGTAAGCATTCCCGCTGGGGTAGAGATCCTGGAACGCGTAGCCGAGCAGAAGAAAGGGGTCTCGCTGACCGAGGCCACCGTGGTGGTTACAGGCGGGCGCGGGCTGGGCAGCCCGGAGGCTTTTGCGGGAGTGGAAGAACTGGCCAACGCCCTGGGCGCAGCGGTGGGCGCGACCCGCGCGGTGGTGGATGCGGGCTGGCGGCCCTACGGCGAGCAGGTGGGCCAGACCGGCAAGACCGTACAGCCCAACGTCTACATTGCTCTGGCGGTGAGCGGCGCGGTACAGCACCAGGCTGGCATGAACAAAAGCAAGTACATCGTGGCGGTGAACAAGGACGCCGAGGCCCCCATCTTCAAGGTTGCCGACTATGGCATTGTGGGCGACGTGCACCAGGTATTGCCTGCGCTTATTGAGGCGGCGAAGAAGTTAAAGGATTAGAGCGCTCGCCACATATTTTGAGCCATCCAACTTCAAGATAGCTTTGTCCTGGACAGATTATACCGGATTCAAAAAGATAATCATCCAAACCAAAGACCCCCAGGGGCTATCTTTTTGAATCCTAGAGCACACCCCTCCCGAACGGTCGGCGAAGAAAGCGTCTCCCTTCCAAAGGGGCTTACGCCCTCCGCTACGCGGATAACTTCCAAGGGGCGGTATCGCCCTCCGCTACGCGGATAACTTCCAAGGGGCGGTATCGCCCTCCGCTACGCGGATAACTTCGGTCGGGTTGATTCGTTACCGTACGGTAACGAATCAACCGAATCTGACATAAGGTTTACCGCAAAACTCGAGTGGGGCCAGTTGACCCCACTCGGCTCTCTTGATGGGCAGCTACTTCACAAAGTTGAAGTTGGCCCGGTAGGTAATGCCGTTGGTGTAGCGCACCACCAGTTGGCGGCAGCTACCGGCCCAGGCTTTCTCGGTTTTCCAGGGGTAGGTGTAGCGATCTTGCAGGGGGTTGTAGCGGAGGCCCCCTTTGCTGCTGGTGGGGTGGGTGCCGTTCACCGCAGCGGTAGAGCCACACGGAATCACCTGCCACTTGGGGAACCCTGGCGCAAAGATGTCGAGCCCCTTGTTGCCGCCCAGGCTGAAGATGAGCGGGATGGTCTGGCCCGAGTTGACGTTGCTGAAGGCCGGGAACGGCGCAATGGGGCCAAAGAACCAGGCCCCCGGAGCAGCCAAGTTCAGCCCCACCACCACCGGGTCATGGTCGGACACCCTGAACTGATCGGGGGCATAGAGCACCGCTTGCAAGTTTACGGTCTTGAAGTCGGTGTTGTAGTCGAGCACGCTGGGCTCATCGGCGTTGATGTGGTACTCGGCCACCCCAGCAACCTGCGCATTCAGGGAGGCCGAGGCCAGGGCATGGTCGAGGTAGCCCCACTGCCCATCGAACACATACGAGTAGGCCCCAGGGCCCAGGCGGGTCTCGAGCAGATTCACAAAGCCCGCATTTTTGAGGGCGGTAATGGGGTCTTCCTGGGCGTAGGCGTTGTAGTCGCCAATCAGGAGCACGTCCGGGTCGGCAATGCCGGTGGGGTGGGTGGCCAGCCAGGCCGCAAGCTGGTGCGCAGCATTGGTGCGTACCGCATTGCAGTTGCCCTGCCCGTCGCCCTGGTCGGGCAGGTCGCAGGCCGAGCCCTTGCTTTTGAGGTGGTTCACGTTCACGATGAAAATGGCCCCGTTGTCGTTTTGCTGGAAGGCCTGGGCCAAGGAGGCTCGGTTGCGTGGGGCGCTGTCGCCGCCGTTCACGAAGGCTGCGGTGTTGAGCACTGCCGTCTGGCCCACCGGGGTCACGCGGGCCGGCTTGTAGATCAGGCCCACCTTGATGGCATCGCTGCCCAGGGCGTTCACCTGGCCGGTGGCCGCATCGGCGTCGATGAAGGCAAAGGTTTCTGGCGCGGTGGCTTCGTTGAGTTTGTCCACCAGGAAGGCAATAGCACTGTCGGGACCGTAGCCGTCGTTTTCCATCTCGTTGAAGCCCAGCACATCCGGGTTCATGGCCAGGACGGCCGCGACCGTCTTGGGCCACTGGCGGTTGAACTCGGGCAGGGTATCGGCGCCCCGGCAGTCGGTGGGCGCACCCCCCACCCCGTTCGTACAGTTGTCTACTGTGTCCGGCAGCCCGTCAAAGGTATTGAAGAAGTTGAGCAGGTTCATCCCCACCACCCGCAGGGTTCCCCCCACAGCGGGCGAGGTGGTGGGGCGCGGGTTGGCCGCCACAAAGTTCGCGTAACCGTTCAAGGCCCCAATAGGCCGCACCCGGTAGGCGTTGCCGCTGGCGGCGTTACCAGCCCAGGTATAGGTCATCACGCCCACAATGCCCGTGGCGGTGTCGCCCCCGCGCAGGGTGTTGCTGGCGCTCAAGGGCTGCCCATTGCGGCCAAACAAAATGGGGTCGGGGTTCTGGTTTTGCAGGGCGTCATCCAGGATGATGCGGTTGAGGTTGTTCTGAGCTTGCAGGGCATTGGCCGCAGCGCCGGGCGTGGTCACGTGGGTGGGCTGCATCAGCCTGCCGCCCGACGAGAGCACCACCTGCCCAAAGCGCCCGAGCTGGAAGTGCTCGGTCACGTAGAGGGTCTGGGGTAGGCGCACCAGCATGCCCTCGTAGCGCTCGGCATCGGTGGCCGAGGCAAAAGGCAGGGTCACGTCTACAGGTGTGACGGTTCCGCTGCCGCACTTGGTAATGGAGGTCGCACTCACCTGGGTCTGATCCTGGAACTCGTTCGCCGTTCCGGTCACCCGCACCACATCGCCCAGCGAAACGTTGTCGTTGTTGGCGTTGAACACGAAAATGCCGTCGGAGGTGGTGTTATCGCCATCGCCGGTGGGGTCTTGGATATAAAAACCACGCAGGGCCGGGGTAGGGCCTTCATAGTCGCCCACCACCACGCCCTTGGTGACCACACTGCCGGTAATGGCCGCCGCCAGGCCGCTGCCCTGAATCTGGTAGATGGGGGTATGGGGCAGGTCGCAGACCGAGACCGGGTTATAGGCAAGGGCAAAGTTGGCGCTCATGGTGTCGGGGGGGTCGAGGGTATCCACATCCGACACCTGCGCGGCAAAAACCGTGAGGGTACAACTCTCGCCCGAGGCGAAATCGACGTTGGGGTTAATGACGAACTGCGTGGAGGTGGCGTTGGCCGAGACCACTGCGTCGGCCACCGTGCGCGTTCCACTGGCCGAGCAGGCAATTTCAAACCAGTTGCCACTCACGTTCACGGGCTCGCTGAAGGTGAGGGCCAGGTTATCGTTGGGGTTGATGGTACCGCCTGGGGCCGGAACCGAGGCCACCACGCTGGGGGCCGACTCCCCGCAAAAATTGCGGGCGGAAGCTGTGTTGCGCGGGCTGGGCGCGGCTGCTTCAAAGTCGGCAGCGTTCTGGTCGGTTTCGGTGCAGCCGTTGCCCTTGCGCAGCGCAGCGGTGGTGTTGGAGAGGGTGGGGGCCACCGCCGAACCCTCGAAGAAATTGGCATTGCCATACCCAACCAGATCTACAATTTGGGCCAGTTGGGCGGCAGAACAGGGGGTGGAGCCGCCATTACAACCCAGGGGGGCGGTGCTCGAGACAAGCGCTACCTTGCCCGCTGCCGCTGCCATGGCAATGGGCGTGGGATCAATTAAGTCCGGTGCAGGCAGAGCCGCACCCGCCGTACCCCCTGCCTGCTGCACAAGGTAGTACTGCCCGGGTTGCAGCGTCACGCTGGGCAACTCGGTGAGCTGGGTGCTGCTGGCGCCAAAGCTGCCGGTACCCGTCGCACTGGCGTACTGGACAGACCAGCCATCCAGGGAAACCGGCGTGCTCCCGCGGTTGAACAGCTCGACAAAGTCGTGGGTGAAAGGGGCCCCGCTGTTGCCACCCCCGCCATACACCTGGCTAATCACCACGCCATTCGAGACGGCCTGAGCGGTCAGTTGGGGCTGGGGTTGGGTGGGCTGGGCCTGCGTACAGGCCGCCAGCACAATCAAAACGATAGCTAAAACACCCGGACGCAAAGATGGCTTCATGCAAACCTCCTGCCGAACTGTATTAACCTACCGTCAGGGCAGTGTAGCGAACAAGCCCAGTCAAAAAAACGGTTAGGCCCAGCTTACCGCAAAGGTGCGTTTCTTTTGACATTACCTTGGCATGCCCAGTGCACGGGCAACTTGTTTTGTGGCGCGTTTTGAAGCGGGTTAATTGGGCAAAATTGCCATGTGCAGCTCATGGAGAGGGACTGCGGTGTACACCGAGTTCCTGGTTACCAGATCACCAGCCTATGTCAGCATGGCCCTGGCCAACAGCCCGGTGCTGATGCTGCCCTGTGGGATGCTGGTCGGGATGGGTTCGGCCTGTTTTTCGTGGGTTCGGTACGGATTGTGGACGCCCGTGCCAAAGCCCATCGGGTCAGCACCCTGCAAAGCCTGCGCAACGGGCTGGCCTTTGGCCTGGCCCACCTGATTGCCGGGCCGGTGGGGGGTGCGGTATACCAGGCTCAGGGGCCAGGGACGCTATTTTTGCTGGTGGCCTTTGTTTTTCTCTGACCTTCTGGTTGCTGTGGGGGGCTCGAGGTGCCATCAACACCCTTCCGCCCCATGCGCTGACCCAAAACAAAACCCCGGCCTGAAAGCCGGGGCGAGGGAGGAGCGCGCTCAGGTCGCTTTACCTCGAGTATTAATTTTGAACGCCGCCCAGATGGGGCAGAAGTTGAGGGTGGCGGTTACTGCCATAATCACCCCCAAAAGACCAAACACCCAGGCCCAGATGCCGCTGCTACCAAAAAAGGCGATCAGGAAAAACACCACCGCCAGAATGTAGCGAACCAGCCGGTCTGTGCTACCCACATTGGGAACCATAGTTTCCTCCTCGTTAGGGAATGGGCCAATCAATCGCTTACAGGCGCTAGCACCCCTGGGTTTTGATTGACCCGATTCCACTTATATTCTACCCATCGTGTCGCGAAAAAAACTGTGAACAAAGGCAGACCCACCCTTGCGTTGCTCTAGGCTTTGCGCTGGGGTACCGGGCAGGTGTTGATGCCCAAAAGTGCGTACAGTGGGCAGAAGCCAATGGCTGCTGTCAGCAGCATGATCGCACCCAGGCCGACGGCCACATAGACCCACACCCCACCGGCCACCGTAAAAGCCAGCAGGAAGAACACCGCTGCCAGCACCAGGCGAATGATCCGGTCGGTTGTACCTTCGTTGGGTTTCATACTCCCCTCCTCTGAGTCGGTGAGTTCGGGTTCATAAATCGCACCGAATCTCTGATTTAAGGGTATACTTCATTTAGTGCTATTTCAATAGCGAAAATAGTGAAAAATAAACCAAGCCCCCTGGAGTCAGCATGAAAACCCCCCGTCCCCTGATGGAATACCTCAAACAGCACGGCCCCAGCACCATCAAGGAACTGATGGCGCACCTAGGCCTGAGCGAGACCGCCGTTCGGCACCAACTGCACAGCCTGGAAAAAAGCGGCTGGCTGGCGCGAGAACAGCGCCGCGAAGGCAAGGGTCGCCCAGCCACGGTCTACCGGTTGACCCAGGCTTCGGAGGGCCTCTTCCCCAAACGCTACCCCGAGCTTCTGGACGCCGTGCTGGCCGAGGCCGAGCGCGAGGGCCTCATTGAGCGGTTGTTGGACGGGGTGGCTGAAAGCATGGCGGCAGAGCTAAGGCGCAAGCTTCAGGGCCTCGAGGGCCCGGCCAAGCTCCGTGCCCTGCTCACCCACATGGACTACGGCGACATGCTGGGCACCCTGGAGGAAACCCCGGCGGGGTGGGAGCTCAAAGCCTACAATTGCTTGTACTACGCAACCGGACAACGTTTCGAGCCGGTATGCAACCTGCCGCCCAAGGTGATCACCAAGGCCACCGGCCTGCCCGCCGAGCGCCCCTTCTGCCAGCGGAACGGGCATCGGGCCTGCCACTTTCTCATCACCAAACGTTCGCCATAGCGCAAGCATTTTTTGACCCAGCGCTTCACCCTGAAAATTTATACTGGGTAGCATATGGCCTCCTGGTTACGTTCTTGGGTATATTCCGACTCTACAAGCCGCGATTTGCGCATAGATTGGCTGCGGGGCTTTTGCCTGTTCGCGATGGCCATTGACCATATTGGCGGCGAATCGTTTTTGTATGTTTTTTCGGGTCGACTCAACTTTTACATCAGTGCCGCCGAGGGTTTTTATTTCATCTCTGGCCTCACCTTAGGCATCCTGGCCAGCCGCCAGACCCTCCTGCAATCCCTCGAGCGGGTTCTGTCGCGGCTGCTGGTGCTCTACCGCACGGCGGTTCTGATTGCCCTGGGCTTCATGAGCCTCAGCCTGCTGGGGCTCAGGGTCTGGTACGACCCCTGGGACAAAAAGCAAAACGTGCTGGAGTTTGTGGCCGGTGTTTTCACCCTGCAAGATGGCTACAACGGCTCGGAGATTCTGGGGCTGTATGTCTGGTACATGCTGTTCACCCCCCTGGCCTTCTGGCTGCTGTATCGCAGGCAGGGCAGGTGGGTACTGCTGGTTTCGGGGGCGGTGTACATCTTGAGCCAGGTGTTTCCCACCGTGGTCGGGGCCCCCATTGCCTCGATCTTCATGCCGGCAGCCTGGCAAGTTTTGTTTTTTGTGGGGCTGGTAGTAGGCTTCCACCGCCTCGAGCTAGCCCGGTTCTGGGCCCAAAGACCCTGGCTGCGCGATGGCTTGGGGGTAGGGGTTTTGCTGACGGCTGCTGCGCTCATTATGGTTCATGCCCAGGGCTGGCTGCCCTGGCTGGATCGTTCGGTGCTGGGCGATGCCAACACCGAACCATTGGTATGGCCCAGGCTGCTGTTGGTTGCGCTGTATCTGCAGGCCTTTTATATCCTCATCACCTGGTTCTGGCTGCCGCTTTCCCGTGGGGTGGGCTGGTTCTTAATTCCCCTGGGGTCGGCCTCGCTGTGGACCTTTACCGCGCACCTCATCGCGATGGTTCCGCTCTACAACCTGCTCGACTACTGGAAGGTCACGCAAAACCCCTGGCGGGGCACCGGGCTACAACTGCTGGCCCTGGGGGGCATCTGGGCCTCTATCCAGCTCTATCGCTGGTGGCGCAAGCAAAGAGCCGCCGGTTAGTTGCGGAAGGTATCGCAGCGGTTGGGGTCGCCGCTCTGGAAACCCCGGTTGAACCAGGCCACCCGCTGCTCCGACGAACCGTGGGTGAAGGCCTCCGGCACCACATAGCCCTGCGAACGACGCTGAAGGTTGTCGTCGCCGATGGCGCTGGCCGCTGCAATGGCCCCCTCCACATCGCCAAACTCGAGCAAACCGCGCCGCTGGGCGTAGTGGCCCCAGACCCCGGCCAGACAGTCGGCCTGCAACTCCAGGCGCACCGAGAGCTGGTTGGCCACCGTCTGGCTACTGCGGGCTTGCTGAGCGCGCACCTTGTCGGATATGCCCAGCAGGTTCTGGATGTGGTGGCCCACCTCGTGGGCAATCACGTAGGCCTTGGCAAAGTCGCTGGTCTGCCCCCGGGCCAGGCGCTCCATCTGATCAAAAAAGCTGGTGTCGAGATACACTTTGGCATCGCGGGGACAGTAAAAAGGCCCCACCGCTGCGCTGGCATATCCACAGGCCGACTCCACCTGGCCATCGAACAAGACCAGTTGTGGGGGCCGGTAGCCCTGGATCATCTGCCCCCAGGTATCTTCCAGGTCGCCCACGATGGAACGCACAAACTGGCCCTCCCGGTCGTTGGCAGGTGTGTTTTGGGGAGCCGGGGCGGTGGTCACGGGCCCGCCCTGGAGTTGGGAAAGAATATCGGCAGGGTTCACCCCAAACAACAACCCACCCAGCAAGGCCAGTATCACCGCTCCTATGCCGATGCCGGCAGGGCCCCCCATGCGGGGGCCGCGTCCCCGGCGGTCTTCCACATTCTGGCTCTTGCGCAGATCTTCCCATTTCATAAAGCCCCCAATCGTTCTTGAATTTGCCGCAAATGATGCCGCTCGTGATAGACCAGGGTTTGCAGCCAGCCCAAGGCGGTCAGATCGCCAAAAAAAGGGTGCGCGTAGGTAGGGGGGTGCGACAAACGTTCCCCGCTTTCGGCTACCTCGGCCAGCACGCGCTCGCGCACGGCCTGTAGTCGCTCCAACAGGGCCGCACGGGATAGCCCCCCCTTGGGCTCCGTCAGGGGCGGGGCCAGGGGGCGGCCGTCGGGGCGGGTCTGACCGGGGGAAGACGGGGGGAAAGGCTCGGCCTCGCCCAGGGCCACCTTGCGCAAGCGACGAATAATTTTGCCCGCCGATTCTTCCACCAGCGAAACGTGTTCCAACACCTCGGCAACGCTCCAGACCTCTGCACCGGGCCGATGAAATAGCTGCTCGTCGGTAAGGCTTTCCACAAAGCGCACCAGTTCGCGCCTCGAGCGTTCCAGATGCTTGAGACAGTTCTCTGCGTCGCCAAAGCGAGCCAACCCCTCCTGGGCTGCAGGCATACCGTATTCTACTGAACGGGGGACACAAAATACCATGAGCGAGAAACCCCTAGCCAAATCACAACAAAGCGACCCCGCAGGGTCGCCTGATGGGAACTCGCTCGGGGCTAGGCCTTATCGAAGGCTTCGCGCAGCTTGCTGCTCAGAGGGAGGGAGATCAGGCCCTTGAGGTAGAGTTCGTGTACTGCATCTACCCCGGCAATCTGTTGCAGCTGCTCGAGGCTCACCTGTACATCATGGCCCGGCAAGCGAACCTTGACCTGGTTCATGGTGCCCGGAACCCACTCACACTGAATGCCTCCCATGGTTGCCACCCCCTGTTGGAGCGTCTGCATATCTACCTCCCTTGCTGCCGAAAGAGATTCGTGCATTTGAAGAATGTTTATAGTCTCAGGATTGTCACCTGCGGTAGTGAGAAATGTCCCACTATTGGTAATAATCTAAACAACCTGTTGTAGACATTATTCTAATAGGGTTTTATGAGGATTGGTTCAGAGGCGTAAAAGCAACCTGCGGAACGCTTTGCCAGGAAGCGGTCGGAATCTGTTCGAAACTCCACCAAGGGATTGCCAATCCTCGAGGCGGTGCGGGTAAGATACGGGGGTTATGGTCTGTATTGACTTGTCCGGCAAGAAAGCCCTGGTCATGGGCGTAACCAACGAGCACAGCCTGGGCTGGGCCATCGCCGAAAAACTGCATGCTGCTGGGGCCGAAATAGCCTTTAGCTACCAGGGGGAGAGGCTGCGGGAAAAACTCGAAAAGCTCACCGCCGGGCGCCCCAACCAGCGCCTGTATCAGGTGGACGTAACCGACGAAACCGCCCTCAAGGCCATGTTTGCCGATCTGCAGAGCGCCTGGGGAGGACTGGATTATCTAGTGCATTCGGTTGCCTTTGCCCCCCGCCCGGCCATGGAAGGGCGGTTTATTGATACCACCGCCGCTGACTGGAACACTGCCCTGCAAGTCTCGGCCTATTCGCTGGTGGCGGTGGCCCGCGAGGCCGAGCCGCTCCTGCGCGAAGGGGGCAGTCTGGTTACCCTAACCTACTACGCTTCCGAGAAGGTGGTGCCCAAATACAACGTGATGGGCATTGCCAAGGCCGCCCTGGAAGCCAGCGTACGCTACCTGGCCTACGAGCTCGGTAAGAAGAACATCCGGGTCAATGCGGTCAGCGCAGGGGCCATCCGCACCGTTGCCGCCATGAGCATCCCCGGCTTTCGCAAGATGGTGGCCAAGTACAACGCCACCGCCCCCCTGGGGCGCATGATTACCCACGAGGAGGTGGGGAACCTGGGCCTGTACCTGCTCTCTCCCCTGTCCAGCGGAACCACCGGCCAGACGGTATACGTGGATGCAGGCTACAGCATCATGGGCATGAGCTTTGATGAAGAAGGAGCCTGATATGGGTTATACCGGATTCAAAAAGACAGTTCAAAAGACCAAAATCCCATAGGTTGTCTTTTTGAATCCTAGAGCACACCCCTCCCGAACGGTCGGCGAAAAAAGCGTCTCCCTTCCAAAGGGGCTTACGCCCTCCGCTACGCGGATAACTTCCAAGGGGCGGTATCGCCCTCCGCTACGCGGATAACTTCGGCCCTGTTAGTTCGTCACCGAAGGGTGGCGAACTAACCGAATCTGGTATTACCCGTAGGACACTACCGCTAGAGGGTTTTGGTTCCTCGCTCATTGGTTCCTGCCTTGACCCTGGAGCAAGCAGGGCTCACAAAGGTTCATGGCTGAAAGCTTCTAGCAAAGGCACACCGCCCACCTTTGTCATTTGCATGTGCAACGGGCCGGATGGCGCCCAAGACGCTGTCCATTTTGAATGAGGACAATCCGAAGCCGCCTGGCAATACGTGGGCGGAAAAAACCAAAGAAGTGGGGCCAACTCCGCTTTGGATTCTCATTTCAACCTGTGCTGTCGTAAACCCTAAGGGCTGGCCGGTCGGGTCATCCTTCAAAATATATGCGCCAATGCCTTAGCGGCGCTTGCGCCCACCCTTTCCACCGCCCGGCTTTTTGCTGCCTCCACCGCCACCAAAACCACCTGAGCCGCGCAAAAAGCTTTTGAGTTTGTTTTCAAACTCGGGGGCCTGGCGGGGTAAGCGCTTGGGCCGGGGGGGTTCGACGGGGGCTGGGGTGAGCTCCTTGATGGAGAGGTCGAGGCGGCCCTTGTCGTCGCGGCCCAGCACCAGCACCGAGACCACATCGCCTTCGTTCAGGTGATCGCGGATGTTCTTGACAAACTCGTGGGCCACCTGCGAGATGTGTACCAGCCCCGATTCTCCCGTGGGAAACTCGATAAAAGCCCCAAACTCCATGATTCGCGTGACGCGACCTTCTACAATTGCACCGGCTTCAAGCTCCATTCAGGCGTTCCTCCAAAACGACTCGAAATCCCAACACAAGTGTACTAAAGCTGTAGGGATTCACGATGATTCACTATATCACCTGCGGCTTATTTCACTGCGAAGCGCATCCAGAACACCGAGCAAAACCGCCATCGGCCTCGAGTGTTTTGTAACGTATTTCCAACACCTGTTATAAAAAGTGATATATTGGTTGTACGGAGGAACCCCCAATGATTGCAGACCGCCCCAGGGACTTGTGGTTCGAGCTGGACAGCGAGGAGCGACAGATTATCGGCGCACTGCGGGACTTTTTACAGGCCGAGGTGGCCCCCACCGCCACCGAGCGTGACCAGACAGGCGCATTTCCCTTTGAGATTGTGAAAAAGCTGGGCGAGATGGGCGTGATGGGGGCCCAGGTGCCCGAGCAGTATGGCGGGGCGGGGCTCTCGACGCGTGTTTTTGCCCGCATCATTGAAGAAGTTGCAGCGGTAGACGGTGCCCTGGCCCTCACGGTGGCCTCGCACAACAGCCTTTGTACCGGGCACATTTTGCTGGCGGGCAACGAGCAGCAGAAGCGGCAGTTTCTCCCCCGGCTGGCCTCGGGCGAGGTACTGGGGGCCTGGGGCCTGACCGAACCGGGCAGCGGTTCGGACGCGGCCGCTATGCGCACCCGGGCCGAAGAGACCGCTTCGGGCTGGGTGCTGAACGGCTCCAAACAATTCATCACCCAGGGGTCGGTGGCAGGCATTTATGTGGTCAACGCCCGCACCGATGCCGCGCCCAGCGAAGAGAAAAAACACCTGGGGCTCTCGGCGGTGGTCTTCGAGGCGCCCATTCAGGGCTTGCGCATTGGGCGCAAGGAAAAAAAGCTCGGGCTCAACGCTTCCGACACCGCCCAGCTCATTTTCGAAGACATCCACCTGCCCAAAGAAGCCCTGCTGGGCGAGCGGGGCAAGGGCTTCTACGACGTGATGAAGGTACTGGAAGGGGGCCGCATCGGCATCGCTGCTATGGCGGTGGGGCTGGGGCGGGCCGCAATGGAGTTTGCGGCCAAATATGCTTTGGAGCGCGAGCAGTTTGGCAAGCCCATCGCCTTTTTCCAGGCCGTCTCGCACAAGCTGGCGGACATGGCGACCGAACTCGAGGCCGCACGCCTTTTATATCTCAAGGCCGCCGAGCTGCGCGATGCCGGCAGGCCCTTTGGTCAGGCCGCGGCCCAGGCCAAGCTATTTGCCTCGGAAGCAGGTGTGCGGGCCTGCGACGAGGCCATCCAGATTCTGGGTGGCTATGGCTACATCCAGGAGTACCCGGTGGAGCGCTACTGGCGCGACGCCCGTCTGACCCGCATCGGCGAGGGCACCAGCGAGGTCCTGAAGGTCATCATCGCCAAAAACCTGCTGGCCCAGTACAGATAGAGGGTGCAGGGAGCAGGGCAAAGGAATCCGAAAAGCTCGCAGGGGACTGTCTTCAGTCCCTTTTTCTTTTCTCCTGCCCCCGGGCCTCTGCTCCCAGGTACCCCCTTGCTCCTGCTATTCTTTCCCCGTGTACGAACTATTCAAACCCTGGTTGTTTCGCCAGGATCCCGAGACCATTCACGAACGGGTGATGCACGGCCTGGCCTGGCTGGGACAGCGGGGGCCTACCCTCGAGCTCATGCGTCGGCTCTGCGCGGTGCAGGACGAGCGCCTCGCAGTCACGGCCTTTGGCCTGCGCTTCCCCAACCCCATCGGACTGGCGGCGGGCTTCGACAAAAACGCGGTGGCGGTACGGGCCTGGGCGGCGCTGGGGTTTGGGCATGTGGAAATCGGCTCGGTAACGGCACTGCCCCAACCAGGCAACGATAAGCCTCGCCTTTTTCGGCTGCCCCAGGACCAGGCCCTCATCAACCGCATGGGCTTTAACAACGAGGGGGCCGAGGCCATTGCCGCTCGGCTGAAGCACTTGCAGCAAACCTTCGGCAAGCTCACGGTGCCCATAGGCATCAACCTGGGGAAGTCGAAAGCAACCCCTTTGGAAGAAGCGCCAAAGGACTACCTGCAAAGCCTCTCTATCCTCTGGCCCTATGGCGATTACTTTGTCGTTAACGTCAGCTCTCCCAACACGCCGGGGCTTAGGGCCTTGCAGGACAAAGACCGGCTGGAAGAGCTGCTTGCGGCGCTTGTGGGCTTTGTCCAGGGCCGCAAACCCCTGCTGCTCAAAATTGCCCCCGACCTAACCTGGGCGCAGATAGACCAGATTCTGGCGCTGGTGGAACAGTACCGGCTTTCCGGGCTGATTGCTACCAACACCACCACCAGCCGCGCAGGGCTGACTACGCCCACAGACGAGGCCGGCGGGCTGTCGGGCAAGCCGCTGCGAGCGCGTTCGCTCGAGGTGCTCCGGTACCTGCACACAAGGCTACAGGGCCGTTTGCCCATTATCTCGGTGGGGGGCATCTTCAGCGCTGAGGACGTGTGGGAGCGGCTTGCAGGCGGGGCCACGCTGGTACAGGTGTACACTGGCTTGGTCTACGAGGGGCCTTTTATGGCGAAAAAGCTGTGCCGGGGGTTGCTACAAAGACTGGAGCAGGAAGGGATGAGCCGCCTACAAGAACGCATACCAGATTCGGTTGATTCGTTACCGTTGGGTAAAGAATCAACCCGACCGAAGGGAGTGCTCTAGGATTCAAAAAGACAACCTATGGTTTTTTGGTTTTGTGAACTGTCTTTTTGAATCCGGTATCAAGCCTCGGTAGTAAGCAGCGCTTGAATCTCCTCGAGCTTGCCTAAGGCCGCCGCTTCCCCATCCTGGATGGCCTGCTCCAACTGCTGGAAGCTGAAGAGCCCGATGCCCTCGAGCTTGGGCCGCAGCACCAGGTCGGGGCGCGATACCGCCAGCTTGACCTCGGCCAGCCGAATCTGCATGATCTCGACGGCGCGGTACACGTTCTGGATGGGGTTGGCATCAATACCACGGCGAAAAATCTGTTCCCACCAGCTTTTCTTGTGGGGCTGTTCGCGCAGAACCTCGAGGGGGGTCACGTCCACCGCAATCACCCGCTCGGCACCCAAAAAGCGCACCAGATCTACCGGAATCTGGTTCAGGATGCCCCCGTCGGCCAAAAGTTGGTTTCCCACCCAGATGGGATTGATGGCCCCCGGATAGGCAATGGAAGCCCGAATGGCCTGGAACACATCGCCCTGGCGAAAATAGACCTCGGCGCCGGTGATCAGGTCGGTGGCGGTGATGCCCAGAGGAATGGGAAAATCCTCCATCTGGCGGGGGATATGGGGCTCCAAGAATCGCACCAGCTCGCTGTAGTTGAGCATATCGCTCAGGGGGTTCCAGTCCAGAAAACGCCAGAAAGATACCTGGGAGAGCACTTCCTGCACCTCATCGGCGGTGTGCCCACTGGCAAACATGGCCCCCATCAGGCTGCCCATGCTGGTGCCGGCAATCACGCTGGGCTTAAAGCCCTCGCGCTCCAGGACCCGCATCACCCCAATGTGGGCGTACCCCCTGGCCCCTCCACCCCCCAGGGCCAGGCCAAAGCGTTTATAATCGGCCATATCTCCAGGCTAAACCACCCTTCGGTTTTGCACTATCCGTTTCAAGAATTCCGATGGTCTATACATAGCCGGTAGCGCGTTTGCTATGCGGTGGCAGAGAACCAGACTCGAGGATATCCAAATTTACACGTCCAGGAAGCGCTGTTTGAGTTCTGGAGTGGGCACCATGCAATGCTCACGTTTGCCGAAAATGCGGTAGCGGTGCTTCGCTACCCTGCGGTAGGCCCAGTCCCGCAGCCGCTTGGGTAAAAACCACAGCACCGCCGGGATGCTCCAGATGCCACCCAGCCGGTAGAGGATGTGAAACACCGCGTCCGACTCGAGCCAGACCTTATCGCCTTCCAGTACCACCACACTATCCGCTAGGGCCTGCGCAGTTGAGATATTGTGCTGCGCGAGCAATTTCTGCCCAATCTCGGACTGCTGCGAGGCGAACCCGAAACGCCCCGAAGGATCGTGGCGAATGATGAACTGCACCGTGCTGTTGCAGAGATTGCACAGCCCATCAAACAACACGATGACCTTCATAATTTCAGTTTATTTCAGTTTGGCCCCTGGGAGTGTGGATAGAGTTGGAAAGCTAAATAAACTGCACCTCTGACCTGAGATTTGTTGCTTCTCCAGCGATATAGACCAGTGATATTGGAATCCTCGACTCTCGACCCCTACCGGGATATTTGTAACCCCTCTTGCGCCATAAGTCGACCGTGTTGCTAGAATATGCAACACGGGGTCATCACAGTGAAGCTGATTGATAACTACGGACGCATCATCAAAGACCTTCGGCTTTCGGTTACGCCGCGCTGCAACCTGCACTGCCTGTACTGTCATCCGCTAGGCTGGGAGCAGTCCGAGCCCCCGGGCACCATCTCGGTCGAGGATACCCACCACTTCCTGCAGGCCATGCAGATGCTGGGCCTGGAGTCGGTGCGCTTTACCGGAGGCGAGCCGCTGGTGCGCAAGGAGCTGCCGCAGATGATTGCCGTGGCAAAAGAGCTGGGTATCCAGGACATTGCCATTACCACCAATGGGCTTCTGTTTGCCCGCAAAGCCAAAGAACTGATGAACGCCGGTCTCAAGCGGATAAATCTCTCGATGGACGCCGTGACCCCCGAGGTCTTCAAAGCCATGACCCGAGGTGGGCAGGTCGAGAAGGTCTGGGACGCCATCGAGACCGCCTGGGCGCTGGGGTTGCATCCGGTGAAAATCAACGCGGTGATGATCCGGGGTATGAACGACGACGAGGTGATCCCCCTGGCTTCACTCTCGCTGGACAAGCCGCTGGAGGTGCGCTTTCTGGAGTATATGCACCTCGATAACTCCAACCCCCAGCTTTACCAGCAGCGCTTCATCGCCGGGGCCGAGACCAGGGCCAGAATCGAGGCCCACTTCGGCCCATTGGAAAAGGTAGAAAACGACCCCACCGCCCCGGCCCGGGTTTACCGTATTCCCGGTGCGGTGGGTACAGTGGGCTTTATTAACCCGGTCACCGAGGCTTTTTGCTCCAAGTGCTCCCGCTTGCGCCTCACGGCCGATAAGAAACTAAGGCCTTGCCTGCTGACCGACCTGGAAATGGACATCGCCTGGGCCTTCGAGGCCCCCAACCCTGTTGAAGCTCTGGTAGATGCCATTCTGCTGGCCACCGACCGTAAGCCTGCTTTTGGCAACACCCTCCCCACTTTACGCGAGCGGGTTATGGTGGGGATTGGGGGGTAACGTTCTACACCGGGCGGCCTATCTGGCATGAGGTGTACGAATAGGTCAGGCACACCGGCTTTTGCGAGCAACCCAGGCCAAAGCAGCAGCTTCTGGTACTCCACCGCGCCGGTCAACTGCATAACCTCTTGTTAGTCAGATCGCTAGATAATCCCGTAGTTATAGGTTTCGTTCCGCCCGTTTTTGTCCACAATGGCCCACCAGCGGTGCTCGGAAAGGGTGGGCATCTGGAGCAAGAACACCCAGAACTTGTTGGGGTTTTCGCCGCCATCGGGCTGGAGGGGGCTCTCGGGGGTGATGAGGGTGAGCTGGGAGTCGCCGGCGTTCATGAAGTCTTTGACGGCGTTTTGCAGTTCTTCGGTATCGGGCTCATCGCTAAGGTCGTAGGCGGAAGGGTCGGACTCAATTAAGCCCAGGGGGCTTTCGTCGTCTTCGCCGTCCTCGATAAAACTACGGATGGCCGCTTCCAGGGCCTCGAGGAAACCCTCCTCGTCGTTCACCTGGGGCATCTCGACCCCCAGGTCGGGCACCTCCAGCGCCTTCAATAAAGATTCGATCCGCTGCTGCAAGGCCATAGATAGCTCGTTCGATTACATAACCACAAAGGCCCCTGGCTGGTCAAGCCATTTCAAACATCCCGCATTGCGACCTTTCGCAAGACACACAACCCGCAAAAATGCGGTAGGTCTAGCGATCTTTGACCTCTTTGAAGCGCTCGATACAGGCCTGCACCTCGGCCACTGCACCGGCCTTGTCTTTCCAGCCCGAAACCTTGACCCACTTGCCCTTGTGGGCCTCCAGGGCCTTGTAGGTCTCGAAGAAATTCTGGATTTCCTGCTTAAAGGCGGTAGGCACGTCGTTCAGGTTCTGGATATAGTCCCAGCGCGGGTCTTCGGCCACCACCCCGATAATTTTGGCATCCCCGCCCTTTTCGTCTTGCATATCCACCATGCCCACCACCCGCACATCGACCACCACGCCGGGCAAGAGGGGGTAGGTGGAGAGGATGACGCCATCGAGGGGGTCGCCGTCCTCGGCCAGGGTGGAGGGAATAAAGCCGTAGTCGCCCGGATAAAACTGGGCCGTGGGCAGCACTCGGTCGAGCTTGATGGCCTCGAGGTCGGGGTCGTACTCGTACTTGTTGGAAGAACCACGCGGCACTTCGATGACCATATGGACAATTTCGGGGGCCTTTTTACCAACAGGCAGGTTCTTGAGATTCGCCATAGCGCACCCATTCTGACATCCGCAGGCAAAAGCGGCAAAGGCTTCTCGACAAAGCGTGCTCTGCACAGCTTGACCCAAGAGGGTCTGTAGGCTAGGCTAGATGTAAGTATGTACTTACTTTCAAGCTTTGAGGAGGCCGACGCCACCCGCACAACCTTGATGCGTTCGGGGCTGGAGCTCCTAGCGGAAAAGGGCTACAAAGGCGCCACCACCCGCGAAATCGCGGCCCGGGCTGGGGTCTCCGAGGTCACGCTGTTTCGGCAGTTTGGTAGCAAGGAAGCCCTGTTGCACGAGGCCGTGCAGAAGTTACACCCTCCGGTAGAGCAGGTCTTGCCCCGGCTTTCGGGCAACCTCGAGGCCGACCTGCTGTACCTGACCGAGCGCTACCTGCAGATGCTCGAGGCCAACCAGGGTTTGCTGGTACGCTTGCTGCCCGAGCTGGCCCGTCACCCCGAGCTGCGCGGCGAAACCGGGCCCCTGGGTTTGCGCAAGGCCATGTCGAGGGTGTTCGAATTTTTTGCCGAGCTGCAAAAACAAGCCTGTCTGCGTGCGGAGGAGACCCCTTCACAAGCAGCCATAGCGCTGCTGGGACCGCTTTTTGCCCGGGTGTTGATGTTGGGGGCCATGGGGATTCAGCCCCCGTTCGATTTGCAGGCCCACGTGCGGGGTTTTCTGGAAGGGAGGCAGCGTGGTCAGCGTTGAGCAGGTCTCGAGGCGGTTTGGCAACCTGGTGGCCCTGGACAAGGTGAGCTTGCAGGTGCGTCCCGGCGAGGTGTTTGGCCTGCTGGGCCCCAACGGTTCGGGCAAAACCACCCTCATCCGCATCCTGAGCGGGGTCTTGCTGCCCAGCGCCGGCGGGGCCCTGGTGGCCGGGCTGGACGTGCGCCGCAACCCCGAACAGGTCAAGGCCGCCATCGGCTATGCCACCCAGGAAGCCAGCGTCTACCGCGACCTCACGGTGCGGGAGAACCTGGAGTTCCGCGCCCGGCTCTACCTGGACGCCAGAGCCGTACCCTACGCAGTTGAGGAGACCATTCGGCGCTTTGGCTTGCAGGATTTCGCCCACCAGCTGGCCGGGGCCCTCTCGGGAGGGTGGCGGCAACGGCTGGCCCTGGCGCAGGCGGTGGTACACGGGCCCCAGGTGGTGTTTCTGGACGAGCCCACCACCGGCCTCGATCCGGTCTCGCGTCGCATCATCTGGGATCTGATTCACCAGGAAGCCGCTCGAGGCGCTGTGGTGCTGGTCACCACCCACTACATGGACGAGGCCGAGCGCTGCCACCGGCTGGCGCTGCTCTTTGGCGGCCAGGTGATTGCCCAGGGAACCCCCCACGAACTCGAGCAGCTGGCCCTGCAAAGTGCCCAGGTGGTCTACAGCGAGACCAGCTTGCCCCTGGAACAAATTCGCTCCCTGCCCGGTGTGCTGGATGGTTGGCCCAGCGGCAACGGGGTGCGGCTGATTTTGGATAAACAGGCCACCCCGCCCCTACCCCTCCAAACCGTGTACCCCAACCTGGAAGACGTGTTTATCATCCTGACTCGCCAAAAAGGAGGTGCAGCGTGAACCGCATTGCCGCCCTGGCCCAAAAGGAGTTCACCCAGATCCGGCGCGACCATGTGCTCTCGCGGCTGATTGTGGGTCTGCCCATCGTCATGACCCTGTTGTTTGGCTATGCCATCAACTTCACCCTCTCGGGCATTCGGCTCTCGGTTTACGATGGCTCGCAAGACCGCATCAGCCAGTACCTGCTGCAAGAGCTACAAAAAGAAAATCGCTTCACCCTCACCCACATTGCTCAAGACCCGGCGCAGGTTCCACAGGCTATTCAGCAAAACCGGGCCCGGGTGGGGTTGGTGATACCGGCTGGCGCCCTGCAAGCCGTGCGGCAGGATAAAGCGGTGACGCTCGAGGTCTACGTGGACGGCTCCGACCCCAACTTTGCCTTTCAGACCCAGGCTGCTTTGCGCAAGGTACTGGGCGATGTGAACAGCAGGCTGCTGGCCGGCAAGGTACTGGCCGGAACCGCCACCACCCCGCCCCTCACCCCTACCCTGCACACCCTCTACAACCCCGACAACAAAACCGCCTGGTTCACCATCCCCGGCATTATCGGCCTGATCATGACCATTTTTACCGTGTTGCTCACGGCCCTCTCGATTGTGCGGGAAAACGAGGGCCGCACCATGGAGGCCCTGATTGCCAGCCCCATCCAGCCCTACGAGGTGGTGCTGGGGAAGGTGCTGCCTTATTTTGTCATCGCCACCCTGGTCAGCCTGGTGGTGCTTGCGCTGGGGCATTTTGTATTCGGCGTGCCGGTGCGCGGCAGCCTTCTGCTGCTCTTTGGGCTAATTGTGCTTTTTGTGCTGGGCTCACTGGGGGTGGGGGTGCTCATTTCCACCCTGGCCCGCACCCAGATTCAGGCGGTGTTTGGCACCTTTGCCTATATTCTGCCCACCATCTTTTTGTCGGGGTTTGTGTTCCCAGTGGACGGAATGCCCCTCTTTTTCAAGGCGTTGTCGGCAGTCATTCCGGCCCGCTATCTGATTGACGGTACGCGCGGGGTGATGCTGCGGGGGGCGGGCCTCGAGACCCTCTGGATTGACCTGCTGGCGCTAAGCATTTTTAGCGTGGCCGTGCTAGGCTTAGCCAGCCTGCGCTTTGGTAAGCGGCTGGCCGCATAAAGGACATGATCAGCTTCATTCGCTCAATCTCAGGTCACAGGTCATCATGGAATCCGTGGATCCTTGCCCCAGGCCGAAATCTACATGGAAGCTCCAGACCCAGGAAGCCACCCAGGAAAGCTCAAACGACATTTGGTCGGGGTAATCTTTAGCCCGATAGAAGGGAATCACATGATTCAGATGGGATTTCACCAATACCGGCGCTTGTTGCACTTCGTCCTTATCGTCCTGGGCCTTCAGCTTTCGGCCTTTGGCCTGGCCCAATCCCTTACCATGGGGCTTTTTGGCCGCCTGCCCGACGCCCTGACGCCTACCGCAGAAGCCACCCTGCCGCTGGGGGACTTTGCGCTGGAGGCCCGATTTCAACGCGATGCACTGGGGGTAGGTCTTGCACGCACCCTCGAGTTTAGCGCCCTGGGACGCCTGAGCTACCGGGTGCGGGCCGGCCTGGGGTTTGCGGGTTGGGGCGTCGAAAGCCGCATCGGTGGAACCTTCGGGCCGGTAGCGGCCAGCCTCGAGGCCCTGTACAGCACCACCCAGCGCTCGGCTTTGTGGGTGGGGGACGAGGCCCTGGGGGGGCTCAGGGTGGGCCTTTTGGGGCGCTACCGCCTGAGCCCTCGGGAAACCTTGGGCCTGGGGCTGGGCTATAAGCGCAGCCTGGCCGGCCTTGCCAGCGGCTCGGGCGAGCTTAGCTATGCCTTGCGCCAGGAGCAGACCTATACCCTTGGCCTGGGGGTAGATGATTCGCGCCTGTATGCCCTGCTGGGCTGGCGGGGCGAGCTCGACGAGGCCGGGACGTTGCTCGAGACCACCCTGCGGGCCGGGCAGCTCTGGCGGCTCGAGGCCGCCCTCACCGCACCCCTGGACGAGGAACTCAACAATCTTAAGCTGCGCCTAACCGCCGCCTACCCCTGGGCTGCTAGCTTGGGAGTGGAAGCCTACCGCTTCCGCGCCGACGCAAGCTACGACGGTGGGTTTTCGCTATGGTTACGCTACACGCTCAGTTTTGGAGGCACTGAATGAAAAAGTTGCTGGCAATCGCCCTTGTATCCTTTGGCCTGGTAGCGGCCCAGACCATCGCCGAGATCACCCGCCAGGTGCAGGCCAACCTGGATCGCTCACCCTGGGAGGCCACCATCACCGGCAGGGTTCAACTGCCCGACGGCAGCAGCCAGGACGCCGAGTTCCGGCTTCAGGTGATTCCAGGCAAGGAGCAACTGGCCCGGGTGGAGTTCAAAAAACCCGCTGCCCTCGAGGGCAACTTCGTGGTGATTTCGGATAAAGAAGTCTGGAACTACCTGTTTCTGACCAACCAGGTCATCATCCAACCTCGAGCCAAGGCCCGCATAGAGGGCCTGGGCATCAACCTGACCGACTTGGGCGACTTCGACCAGCTGGCCGAGCGGGTCACCCTCAGGCTACTGGGCGAGCAAAACACCCCCGCCGGGGCTGCCTGGCGCATTGGCGGCAGCCCCAAGGACGCCTCGCTGGGCTTTGCCAGCATGGAAATTCTGGTGCTCAAGTCCGACCCGCGCCCCCTGGCCATTACCCTGCGCGACAACAGCAATAAAGTTCTGGCCGACCTCAGCTTTAGCAACTTCCGCCGCGCCAACCTGACCCCCCAAATCCTGCGCAAGCGCCCCGCCGATGCCGAGGTCTTGCGGCGCAACTGAGCGAACCCGCTACCGTCCCCCGACAAGGTAATGCCTCGGTAACTGAGCGGGGCTACATGTAAAGTGTGAGCGGTCTGCTGCGCCTCTTGGTGGGCTTGGGCCTTGCTTCCTTGAGCGGGAGCCTCTTGGTGCTGGTCTACCCGCCCTACAACCTCTGGCCGCTGGCCTGGGTGGTTCTGCTGCCTATGCTGCTGGCGCAGTTCTGGCTGATGCCCAGGGTGCTCTCGAGCCTGGCCTCGGCCACCGGTGTGGAGCTGTGGGGGCAGGGCTACTAATGCTCGTAGGGAGGTAACCTGACTGGGTGTTATGCCCCCACCTAACCTTCCCCATCGGGGGAGGAAGGAGTGGTTTTATTTTATCCGGCCCTGGGTGCAACTTAGTCTACGAACACTTTGAGGAGGTTCCGGTATCCTATCCCTATGCGCTTCGGCGAGCGGGGTGAGTGGTACGTGGTGGGGCAGTTTGGCCTGCTGGGCCTGCTGGGGCTGGCTTTGTGGTTCACACCTTCTTTTAGCCCGCCCTGGCTTACCGGGTTGGGGCAGGGGCTGGCCTGGGGGGGGCTCCTGGTGCTGCTCCTGGCGGCGTGGCAACTCGGGCGCAACCTGACCGCCCTACCCAAGCCCAGGCCTGAGGGCTACCTGGTACAAACCGGGCTCTACCGGGTGGTGCGGCACCCCATCTACTGCGGGGTGCTGCTGTGGGCCATTGGGAGCAGCCTGGCGCACCTTAACCCCTGGACGCTTTTGTTGAGCGGGCTTTTGTTCGGTTTGCTCGACCGCAAGGCAGGCCTCGAGGAGCGCTTTCTGCAAGAGCGCTACCCCGACTACCCAAGCTACCGGGGCCGGGTCAAAAAGCTGATTCCCTGGGTTTATTAGGGCACTGCTGGCTCATGGCTTTTCAGCCAGCCCCACAGGTGCTCATCGGTGAAGTCGGCAATGCACAAGAAGGCCCCCGCTCGCTTTAGGGCTTCGGGCCGGTGTCCGGTAGTCAGGGCCACGGCGCGGATACCGGCCCCCACGGCAGACCGCACGCCCGAGGGGGAGTCCTCGAAGGCCAGGGCCTCGTCCGGGCTTATCCCGAGTAGCTCGAGCGCCCTGCGGTACGGCAGCGGGTCGGGCTTACCGGCGGGCAGCTCTTCCGACAGCACCACGCAGTCGAAACTGAGCTCGAGCCGCTCGAGCATGAACAGGGCATTCACCCTGGGGGCGTTGCTCACCAGGGCCCTGCGGAGCCCCCGCTTGGTGGCCCAGTTCCACAGCGCCCGCAAACCGGGTAAGGGCCCCACCCCGGCAGCCAGCTCACGGAAGCGGGCCTCCTTTTGCGCCAGGAAGGCTTCGCCTTCGGCCCAGGGGAGCTGGGGCAGCAGGCGCCGCACAATCTCGGGGTTCAGGCCCCCGCTGATCTGGGTCTGGTAGTAGGCGTGGTCGGCCTGGATGCCGTAGCGGGCCAGGCCCTCGAGCCAGGCCTGCTCGTGCAGGCGGTCGGTATCGGCCAGGGTGCCGTCCAGGTCAAATAACAGGGCCTCGAGCTTCACTCTTTCTCCAGAGCAGGTAGGTCATGGCGGTCATCCAGCCCACCACCAGCAGCATACCCGGGGCCAGGGCCTCTCGGGGCAGCAGGGCAAAAGCCGCCGGAACCAGGTTGCTGCCCACCGCCGCGGCGTAGAACAAAAAAGCCAGCCCCCCGTAGCCAATGGTGCGCTCGGTAAAGGCATACAGGGTGGGAAAGGTGGGGGCTACCCAGAACCCCACCAGCGGAAAGAGCCAGGCCAAAGGAGGCACCAGGTAGCACAGCGCCACCAGCACCGCCCCCAGGTGCAGCCCAACCAGCCGGGCCAGGGGTCTGGCCGCTACAAAATCGGCCAGCAACCAGCGCCCCAGGGTGAGGGCCACCCAGTACAACGAGAGCAGCACCCCCAGCCAGCGGGGGTCGTAGCCCAGGTGGCGCAGGTAGACCCCGGAGAAGCTCGAGATGACCAGCTCCACCGCCACATACGACACCGCCGCCAGCAGCACGAAGGGCAGCAAACCCCACGACTGCCGGGCCTCGGGGGCCTCGGTGCGCGCTCGAGCCGCCGGCGTTTTCCACAGCAATCCCGCCGCCACCAGGGCCACCAGGGCCAGCACCCCATAGCCCCAGCGCCAGGGCAGCCCCACCATCAGCAAAGGGGCCAGCACCGCCCCCACCCCAAACGCGGTGTTGACCCGGTAAAGCACAACCAGTTGGCCCTTGGGGTAGAGCTCGAGCGGAAGCGCGTTGCAATGAAAGTTGGCCACCGCCACCCCCAGGCCCATCAGCAAGGCAGCCCCAAACACCCCGCCCATCTGGGGGGTTAGGGCAATGAGCAGCAGTCCCAGCCCCTCGGCCAGCAGGGCCAGGGGAAGCCAGGGGTGGCGTCGGCGCATCCGGCTGCCCAAAAAGATACCCAGCAAAGCCCCCACAAAAAAAAGGTTGAAGTACCAGGCCAGCTCCGGGCCCACGCCAAACTCGGCCTGCCACTGCGGAATGACCGCCCCTACCGACGCCCCAATGGCCCCGGTCATGAACAGGCCCAGGGCACTGCCCCAGGTAAGGCGGGCGCGGGCCAAAGGATGGATAGGCAGACTCATAAACGGGCCAAAACCCAGACTGACAACAGCCTATAGACCTTCAAAACTAAAACCCCCGGTGCGTGCCGGGGGTTTTCTGGTGACCCCAAGGGGATTCGAACCCCTGCCGCCGCCTTGAAAGGGCGGTGACCTAACCGCTAGTCGATGGGGCCAGTTGGGTTTATCTTGAGGACGCTTCCCAGCGCATGGCACAAGACGCAGCCTTCAAGATAAATCTGGCTGGGGCACGTGGATTCGAACCACGATTGACGGAGCCAGAATCCGTAGTCCTGCCGTTAGACGATGCCCCAAAACGCGGAGCCTGTTCAAGCAGGCAACGGGTATGGTACAAGATGACCCTGGTTTTGACAAGGGCTTCACTATAATCTTCCACAGGCCTTGTGTGTTTCGGCCCATAAACACCCCTGGAGGGCATAGTTGAACGATACCGAGCAGAAAATTATCGAGGCCCTGTCGCGGGTGATCTCGCCTGTGGCCGCCCACAACCTGCTCAAGCGGGCCCTGCGGGGGCAGTCGCCGGATTTGCTGGGGCCCCGCAGTTGGGCAGAGCTCATCGAGGGATCCTTGCAGCGTGAGCTGATGGGCGTTCTTCCTGTGAGTGGACTGATGCCCGACCTGCAAAAGCTGGTGCGCCAGCTCAAGGCCCAGACCCCCAGCGTCGAGGTGGTGCGCAACTCCACCCGGCCCACCCTCGAGACCACCGACCTGACCGAGTACGTGGACCTAGAACGCGAGCAAGACCGCCAGGCCCTGGTACTGGATCTGGCCCGGGGAGAGGGGGTGCTGGCGGTGGTGCTGGAGTCCAGTTACGGTCAAGAATGCCGTCTGGGAGTTTATAATGAGAGTCTGGTAAGCCTGTTGACCACCGTGCATCGGTTACTTGAACGTAAAGGGAGTTACAAGGTGTTTTACACTGTGTTCAGGGAAGCTCAGCTGGTACTACGCCCGCTTGACCGTGGTTACCTGGCTGTGCTCACACGCAACGACACCAATCTGGGGCAACTGCTGTATCGAATGAGCAAGATTGAAGCCATCCAGGTGGGGGAGCGTTAGGAGGTTATGACGATGAAGCGTTGGTTTGCGATACTCGCTCTGTGGAGCGTGGCCTGGGCCGCTCCGGCCCTCACCTTGTACGACCAGCTCGCGCCCACGCTGGATCAGGTGCGTTCGCTGCAAAACAGCAACCCTGCGCGGGCCTTAGAGCTTTTGTCCAAAGCCGAAGACGACTTCCGCAAGGGAGCGAGCGAACTGGCCCCGGTGCTGCGCGAGGGGGTGCAGCAATCGTTGGCCGATGCTCGCCAGGCCCTGGCCCGCCGCAGCAACACCGACCTCGAGGCCCGCATCCAGATCATCAAGGCCATTATGGGCAAGGCCCTCTACGACAACTACTTCAGCGCCCTGGCTGCCGGCAATAGCGCCGACGCCAGCCGCCTGCTGCCCAAGGTGCTCTCGGCCAGCGGGCTGCCCAATAGCCTGCAAGCCCAGGCCCAGACCCTGGCCGCCGCCAACAACCTCGACGGCCTGCGTCGCCTGTTTGAGCGCACCTATGCCCAGGGCATTACCAACGCCCTCCAGCGGGCCCAGGCCCAGACCAGTGCCGTGCAGGCTTACCTCGAGGCCACCCGGGCCTATGCCCTGTACCTGATCGTGCAGGACTCCCCCCGCGCCCAGGGCCTCACGGCCAAGGGGTTCGTGGATGCCCTGGGCAAGCTTTCCAGCGGCAACCTCAACGGCTTCAAAACCGACGTGCAAGCGCTGGTCACTCAGGCCCAGAACTTTCTCAAAGCCGCCTCGGCCCCGCAAAGCCAGCGGCGAAGTAACCCCACCACTACCGCCCAAAACCCCCCCGCTGCTGGGGGGGTTCGCCTAGAGGCACCCCGCACCCCCCCGGCGCCCAGGGAGGCAACCCCGGCCAGGGCCGCCGCAGCCCAGCCTGCTGCCCGCCCCGTTGTCCCCGCCACGCCCAAACCTGCCCCTGCGCCACGTCCGGTTCAAGCTGCGGCTCCTACGCCCACGCCCACCACCGACGCCTATCAGCAGTTGCTGGGTGACCTGCGCTTCCTGATCAAAGACAACCGCAAGCTGGAGCGGATCGCCGATAGTCTCTCTGGAGCCGGCATCTACAGCATCGACGACTGGAAGCGGGCCTTGCTCGAGGTGCGCGGTCGCCTGCTGGAGGCCCAGGCCCAGGCCGAGACCGGCCAGAGCGACACCGCCCGCCGTACTCTGGCTCAGGTCAACGCTCGCTACAAAACCGCCGTGCAGCCCCTGGTCGAGGCCCTGCGACCCGAGCTGGCCCAGCGCACCAGCCGGGTCTTTGCCCTGGCCGAAAATGCAGTAGGCCTGCGCACCAGCGACTTTACGGTGCTCTCGGGGGAGCTGCTCGAGAACGGCCTGGCCCTGGAGGGCCAAAGCCTGGGTGCCTTCCACGACGTACAGGTCTGGCTGCTGCAGACCATTCTGGGCATCCCCCGGGCTTTTCTGTTCATCCTGGCGGGGATGCTGGCCTTCTTTCCGCTGTATCTGCTAACCCTCACCTTCGGGGGACGCAACATCTACTGGCGTTTCCTGGGGCTGGCCTTCTTCTTCCTGCTGCTCCCGGCCATGATGGAAGGCCTTTCTTACATCGGTTCTATTCTTTCCGACTCTCGCTACGGGCGGTTGCCTTTCCTGGGTGTCCTCACCAACCTTTCCATCCAACAAAACCTGGTAGCGCAGTTGTTCTGGGGACTTACGGTGTTTTTGGTGATTATTTTTGCCACCATTGGCCTGCGGGGCATCGCTGCCCAGTTTGGCCTGCTACAAAACCAACGCACCCCCCTGCGGCGCGCCCAAAGGCCCACAGTACCCACCGCCGCAGCCACCGCAGGCACATCCGCTGCCAAGCCCAACCCCGGCCTCACCAGCGAGACCATCGTGGAGTGGGACGAAGAGTTCTAGAGCAAATCGAAAAGCCTCCCAACAAACCCCCGCGCCAAACCGGGGGTTTGTATTTTGCATTATCTCTTCCAAAGCTCAATCAAGACACAAAATTGCAATCCCCTTTCGGGGCTAAGGTTTTGCGACACGGTACGATGCGGCTAAGGATCCTTCTTCTCCCCCAGAGGGTTGCAATCCCCTTTCGGGGCTAAGGTTTTGCGACATAGCTCGTTCACTGCCTCGGGTTTGCTGGCCTGTAGTTGCAATCCCCTTTCGGGGCTAAGGTTTTGCGACCGGTTCGAGGCTGCCCAGGCCAACGACGGGGACCTGAAGTTGCAATCCCCTTTCGGGGCTAAGGTTTTGCGACTTTGTCAATTTCTATTGCATTTCGGTAGCAACGTGTTGCAATCCCCTTTCGGGGCTAAGGTTTTGCGACACGTTGCCAATCATGGGGTGCGTACACCTGTACACCACTGTTGCAATCCCCTTTCGGGGCTAAGGTTTTGCGACTTTTGGGTGACGGCGTGCACGTCACTAGTGACGTCAAGGTTGCAATCCCCTTTCGGGGCTAAGGTTTTGCGACAAGCATCAAACCAGCTGTGGATGGGCAGGTAGTCCTCCGGGTTGCAATCCCCTTTCGGGGCTAAGGTTTTGCGACTGGAGGAGTTCATGGCCAAGTACCCACGCTTGGGCGAGGTTGCAATCCCCTTTCGGGGCTAAGGTTTTGCGACATTGGTTGACCGCTCATGGCTGCCCCCGGCTGCTCTGGAGTTGCAATCCCCTTTCGGGGCTAAGGTTTTGCGACATAGCCCTAAAGTCACGTTGGGTATACGTGATGTAGAAGTGTTGCAATCCCCTTTCGGGGCTAAGGTTTTGCGACTACACCCGCCGCCGCGAAACCAAAAGCTCTACCCGTGAGTTGCAATCCCCTTTCGGGGCTAAGGTTTTGCGACCGGGGGGGCCGCCGAGGCCCTGGCTCGGCGGATGAAAGAAAGTTGCAATCCCCTTTCGGGGCTAAGGTTTTGCGACTTGGCAAGGACGGCAGCCAGCGCCCTATTTTGAGGCCGTTGCAATCCCCTTTCGGGGCTAAGGTTTTGCGACACAAAATCTGCAAAATATTCTATATCTTCTTTTTTTATGTTGCAATCCCCTTTCGGGGCTAAGGTTTTGCGACTTGGTTTTTTCTAGGCTTTACCGCCGCCTTCCTCGCCTGGTTGCAATCCCCTTTCGGGGCTAAGGTTTTGCGACAGCATACCCCGTTAAATGCCGTCCTGTACAGGGGGCTGGAGGGGGGTATTTATGAGAAAATCGAGTTATCCACAGGGGGGTTGTGGATAACTGGGTAGAAAATGGTAGTTTTTGCGATGGGTGCTTACAAATCCGCACTTTTGGATTTTTTATAGCGCGGGTTTGCCTTTTTTATCGCACGTTTTGGTTTTCAAGAAGCGCCGTCGAGAAGCCCGACAAAGGTATTATAGCATTTTGCGCAAAACATAATGGGTCATTTTTGGAAGTTGCTTCCACTGTGTGGGGATGGGCGATTTTGTGGGCTTTGGGCCACAAGGGGGTGCGGTTGCGGCGGCATTTGTGGGGGTTGGGGGCCGTGTAACGGTTTGCTTAACGCAGGCTAGAGAATCAGGAAGTCGGGGTCTTCAGCGATTTGGCCCGTGCCCAGTACCTCTACCGTGCCCCCAATGGGGTAGATGCGGATGCTGTCCTGGGAGAGCTTCGCTTTCTTTTGCAGCAGCTTCTTTAGTTCGGCAAGTTGGGCCGGGCTCAGCCAGCACTCGAATACCGAAAGCTGTACCCGCTCGCCAAAACTTTTGAGGGTGTTGGCCACCTTAACCCGGCGGCCATCGTCGGGGATGTCGTAGGTAATGGTGAAAAAGTGCGAGTCGGTGGGCATATTATCTCCACAGGTAGAAGGGCGTGTAGGTAGCGCGATCCAGGATGGCCGCCTTGAGCCGGGCAGCCTGGGTCTCGATGAGTTGCTGGTAGGGTTTACGAAAACCCTTGGGGTGCTGGGCCTCCTGGGCAAAGCGGGTCTCCAGCAGGCGCAGCAAGGTTTTGCGACCGGCATCGTTGAGGTATACCCCGCCATTGCGGGCTTCGCTGTGCTTTTCGGGGGTTAGCTCGGCGCGCAAAAAGGCCCCCACCACCACAGCATCCACCACCGGCACGCGAAACTCCTCCATCAGATCGAAGGCCAGGGCAGGGGCGCGGCGGCCCTCGGCATGCAAAAGGCCCAGCTCGGGGTGCAGGCCCGCCAGGTGCAAGGCCAGCAGGACGCGGCCCAACAAAACCATGTAGCCATACGAAAGCGCTGCGTTCACGGCATCGGTAGGGTGGTGAGCCGCACGTTGCCCCAGACCACCACCCCCCGCACCTTACGGGCGGGGAGCTGGGCCAGCGTTTGTCCGTCGAGATCCACCATCAAGCGGCCCTGGCGTAGGCGCAGGGTAGCCGACTGCTCGGTGAGGTGGAGGGTCACATCAGCTCTACCGGTTCAACCGACAACGCCAGCTTGGCCTCTTCGCGTGTGGTTAGGTACAGCTTTCGCGCAAACTGCTGAAGTTTTTCCACATCGCCTTTTTTGCTCACCTCGAGACCATGGATGAGAAGGCTTTTGTTGCGGCTTTGCAACATCCCTTGGTAGCCCTGCAAATCATTTTCGGAGAAATTATCAAGTAGGGGGTCTTCCAAATAACGCAATAGGGCCATACTCTCTAGCAAACCCAACTTTTTGATGGGCTTTATCTCCTCCAAAGATTTTTTCAGCCATCTGGCCAGGCTTTGGCGCAGGTGGTCTTGCTCCTCGGGGGTCAGTACTGGATTGTCGTTGCTTCTGCCGTTAACAGCAATACGGTGCTGCAAGATGAGCTCGAGGGCCCGATAAAAGTAGAGCGCCGCCAAGACCGGCTGCCGTTCTTTGCGCTCATCACCCAGTTGTAGCAGCGTTGCAGTCAACCAAAGAATGTCCTTTTTCTCGGTAAAACTTTGCGACTCAAGCAGACTAACGATGCCCTCGAGGCCTTCTTTCTGCTCTTTTATGCGTTTGGCGCGAAGGTTTAGCGGATGATTGCGGTAAGCATCCTGGCTCAAAAATTTCAACAGGCGCTCCGCATTGCTCAGCGCGCCCTCAAAGTCCAAGGCGTACCACCGCTGGTACATATCGCACAGCGCTGCATACACCTCAAAGCCGCCCTGACCGGTCTTTCGGCGAAGTTCGTTGTAGCGGTCGGCGGCCTTGCCGAACTCCCGCGCTTTGTAAAACTCCTGAGCCAGGTGCTCGTCAAGGTCGCCCAGTACCTCGTGGGGGTTGGGCAGCAGAATCAGTTTCTCGGTGCCGGCTACTGGTTTACGCAAAATCGCATCGAAGTCATCGTTATCCACATAAGCCACCCGCAAACTGGGGTGCACCCTTTGCAAGAAGTAACCCGCTGCGGCCATCCCTGCGCTCATGGCCTTGGTACCACTGGTGAGGTCCAGGGCAATTTTTTTGCCCGGATGCTGGCGTACTTGCTCGCCGACTGCCTGGTAGAGCCGGGTAACATCGCTTTTACCTATCTGGATAGGGTAGATCTCGCGGCCCAGGTCTTTCTGAAGCTGAGCTAGGTAGTGCTTGCTCTCTGGGGTGTGCAAAACGTACACCTCTGAAGCGCCCAGACCCAAAGCGGCCAGGGTGGTGGCTTCCGGACTGGTGCCCAGGGTGTGGATGGATACATCGAAGTTCTCCCGAAAAGGGTGTACCTGGGGCTCCTGCCGCCAGAGATCGAGCAACAACGGCCAGATATTTTGGTTGTAAAAATGCTGCGCCTTTGCGCCTTCAAGCTCCTGGGTCTTGAGGTGTTGCCAAACTTGATGAATCTTCTGCTTCAAGTCTTCCATTGGCAGATTTCTCCTTCCGCATGGGATCAAACCCCCGTACCCGCCCAAACCCCAGGCTGGTCTTGGCCCCCACCCCGGCATAAAAAGCAAACCGCCCCAAAGCCTGCATCCACTGGGCCTCGGTGGGCTTGGCAGCGGGCAGGTGGTACACCACCCGGCCCACAAAACCCACCCCCCGTTCGTCCGGGTTGGGCCGGATGGCCTGGGTGTGGCCCTGGAAGCGGGTGATGGTCGCCCGCTCCCAGGTTTCGGCCAGTTCGGGGGGTACTTTGACCGGGGCAAAGGCGTTCCAGCGCTGGGTGAGCGAGTCGAAGACCAGCTTAGGCTCAGGCAGAGGGTAGCTGTTTCCCTTGCGGCGGAAGAAGGTGGGGCTGGCAAAGTGCAGGCCCAGGCTGGCCGAAGCCTGCCCCTGGAAAAGCCGGGAATAGGTGCTCACGCCGGCCCAGGGGTGCTCTTCCTGCAACACAGCCTGGACCCTGAAGGGCGCCTTCACCTTGACGCTCTGACCCACCAGGCCAAACAAGCGGGGCGAGAGGCGGGCATACAGCCCCTCATCCAGAAGGCCAATCCGCACCCACCACTGCCCCTCGGCCCCACCAAGCCCCAGGCTAAAAGGGTTAGACTGAGCCGCGTGCAGTTCGGGGTCTATTTCCTTGAGCATGCCGTACACCAGGCCGCGCCAGCCGTCGGGGTCGGGGCGGGCGGGGCCTTCTAAGGGGAGGACGAGGGCCGCGAGTATCATGACAAGTCGGTCTGGGCGAAGTCGTCGCCCACGTAGGCCAGGGGCAGGCCGCTCACCTTGGCCACCGCGTAGCTCAGGCAGTCGCCAAAGTTGAGGGCCGCGGGGTGGCGGCCTTTGCCAAAGCGCCGGAAAGCCGCGAGGGCTTCATGGTAATGCTCCTCGGTAAAAGGCACCACTTCTACCCGGAGGCGGCGCAAAAAGTCTTCCAGTACAAGTAACTGTGTATCACCTTCCCGATGAATCAGCACCATGGCCGTTTCGACTAGGGTTGGAGCCCCTACCAAAAGCTGCGAAGCCCCGTTCAGCTTGCGCGCAACCTCCGGGTAACCCGGCTCGCGGAAAAGAATATGCAGCAGCACCGAGCTGTCCAGCACCATCAGTAGCCCTCCGGGCCAAAGCCCAGGATCTCTTCCTCTTCTTCTTTAGTAGGACGGCGGCCCTTGGGCAGTAAGTCTTGCATATCACGCAGAAACTCCTCGATGACCTCGCTGCGCGGGCGCTCGGGGCGGGCCAGCCGGGCCTTGCGCTCCAGGAGGGCCTTACGGATGGCCTCGGTCTTGGTCTCGCCCGCCAGGCGGGCTACCTCCTCGGCCAGGCGTTCGACCTCGGGGTTTTTGACGGTCAGGGCCATGGATTCAGTATAGGCTGAAAAAACAGGCTTTCAGTAAGGCTCGAGCCTGGCAATGGCCCAGCCCAGCGGGAAGCCATCTTTGGGATTGGAGTGCCCAGCGGTCTTGCGGGTTTTGGGCTCCTGACCCTCCTCCCCATCGAGCAGGAGCGCCAGCCGGATGGACATGCGCCCGCTGCCAAAGCCAATGCGCAGGGGGAAGAGGCGGCTATCCTGGTTCAGCCGCTTATCCAGGGCCTCGTAGACCTTGAGCGCCTGTGCAAGACCGTGATTTTGCGCGTATTCTCGCTCGAGGTGAAGCACCTCGAGGTAATACTCCCGGCAAGCCTCGGCCAGCGCTTGGGCTGAAATGACGTGGGAAACCGTGTCTTTGTGCCTTTGCTGGGCTAAACCGGTGTGCAGGCGCAGGGTGACTTGGAGCTTGGTTCCCACTCGGAACATCTCGGCCAGGATTACGGTCTGGTCCATCTGACCCCTGGGGTGGAACACCCCGATGCGGTTGAGCAAAAGGTTCTCGCTGGGTTCGCTGTCGCCCACACGCACTTGGCGGAAGGGGTCGCGGTAAAGGTTGGGGCTACGCTCGGTCGCGTAATCCAGCACCAGGGCCTCAAAGGCCTGTGCAACAGGGGTTGATATCCTCTCGGGCGGCTGGATGAGGGGCCACTCGCCTCCGTGAACCTTCTGGCCCCATTGCCAGCGACCTTTGTATTCGATATCCCGCCCTTGCTGCACTGCCCGCTTGAACAGCCAGGCCGTGCGCAAAGCCCCCTTGAGGCTCGAGCCCGGCAGGTAAGCCCCCAGCGGGCTCCTGGGTAGGGTGCGGAACTCCAGGCCCGCGGCGTCGGTAGCGTTCTTGACGGTATTGATGAAGGCTGGGGTCACGGGGAGGCGGCGCACGATGGCCGGGGTAGGGTCTAGCAGGCCGCTGTTCCACAGGGACTGCAGGCTCTTTTGGGCTTGCTTGGGACCCTGGGCCACGGCTAGCAGGTAGTTCTGTTGCTGCTCGGGAGAAAGAAGCTCCAAGAGCCGCCCCGCGTCCAGGATCAGGGCTTCCTTCTTGGCTTCGTCTACCAGGTAGCTGTAGGCCGGAAAAGCCTCCCCGATGCCTACGTGAATGGGGCCCAAGGTCTCGAGTTCTAAGCGGTAGCTCTCCAGAAAGCTCATACCCGCACCCCCAATGGAAAGGCCCATAGGTATTCCCACACCCGCACCCCTACTTCCGGGGCCGGTTCGGGCGTCACGTCCAGGAGGCCCGCTGTGGGCTGCACCTTGAACACGCTGCCCTCCTTGGCCCGCAGGTAAGGGCGCTTGAAGGGGGTCTCGGCCTGGGCGTAGTGACCCCCCAGGCGGCCCCAGTAGGTTTCCAGGGCCCAGTACCCCTCACCCTTGGGCAAGGTGGGGGAAAGGGTGACGTAGTGGGTGGGGTTATCGGCCTCGGGTAAGTCCATCTCCTGGGTATCCACCACCTCAAAGCGCCCCAGCCCCACGCTGGCCTTACCACCATAGCCAAAGGTGCCGATGTGCGCCAAGGCTTCCGCCAGGTAGTCGGCCTCTCGCCGAAGCCGCACGTACACCGTCCATTCCCGCTCACCCAGCCAGTGCACCTGGTCGGTAAACAGGATGCCCTCCTGGGCGGTGCCGGTAGTACGGTTGATGCCCACCCGGGTCTGGGTGGCGAGGGTCGCCTTGGGAGCCTTCTTCTCTTTGAGTTCCGGTGATTCCAGCAAGGCTTGCTCGCCTTTCTGAATCACCTGCCCGAAGGTCTCGAGGCTCAGGTAGCGGATACCCTTGAGTGCTTTGCGCCGTTCTGTGTCGCTCTCTTGGAGCTGGGGCAGCAGGGGGCGGGGCAGGTAGCCCCTGGGAAAGGCCGAGGAGATGAGAAAGGGTGGATCCTGACGGAAGGCCTCGAGCCACTCTATTAGCGCCGCTTCCCCCTGCGTGTAGCGCACCCACCAGGCCAGGTGGCCCCAGAGGGTGGGTGCGCTCGGCGGAGCGCTGATGCTTCTTAGCGCCAGGTGAAAGGCCTTGACCCTCATTTGTCCTCAACCCGGTAGTCGAGTTCTACCTGCCCATAGCCCCGGCTGATGTAGCCCCCCAGCCCATCGAGTTGCAGAAGCTCGAGGGCCTTTTGTACGTGCTTGAAGTTCTCTCGGTCGGTCTGTCCGCCGTCGCCGGTGTCCATCACCCGGTAGACGATCTCGAAGGCGAACTCGGCCCCGGCAGGCACGCGCTCGGCGGTGCGGGGGTTGGCGTTGCCGCCGATGCGGGGAATAAACACCTCCTGCTTGACCTCGGTCAGGTAGCCGCCCCGGGCGGTCATGGCCTCGAGGGCCCGTTTGGACTCAGGCGTCAGGTAGGCATCGCGCACCAGCAGGCGGGTGGGGCCGCGCTTTTGGGCAATTCGGCGCTGGGCCTCGTTACTAGGCGCGCTACCAAAGATACGACCAACCGGATCTTTCGGGTCGTCAGGCACGTAGACATTTCTCTCGGTCGAGCGGGAAATATAGTCACCCCCTAGGTGCCACTCGAGCAAATACCGCATCTTCCCCTTAAGCGAGGAACCGGGGATGTAGGGCTCCTCGGTCAGGGGGTTGCGGATCACCGGGTTGTCCACGTCCCCGATGGCCATCTGGTCCTTGCTCATGCCAATCCGCAGCCCGCTTTTGAGCCGGATGATGCCGTAGATGCGCTTGTAGCCGAGTAATTTCATTAGTACCTCCTCCCCTGAGCAGGCCGCTCTGGACTACGGGGGGCAGCTTCGCCCCCACGCTCTCCTTCCAGACCATAGAAATAGGCCAATACTGCCTCCAAAAACAACATGACCACGGCGAAGTGCTTGGGGCTTGTCTTGGCATCTGATAAGAGTTCGTCCATCTTCTCTCGGAACTTGGGAAGCTTTTGCAGAGGACCGCCGTTTGAGCGCCCCCCATAGGCCAACTTTGCCCTCAGCAGCTCGATTTGGGAGGTGAGCCGACTCCAGGCCAGCGCCTCATCGCCCCCAGCCTCGCGCTTGTAACGCTCGAAGGCGTCCTCGAGCCTGCGGAACTCGTGGAAATAGTTACGGAACTGGCTCGACTTAAGTTTGTCTTGACCCTGGCCCTCGTTCCTCAGTTCCTGCGCCCAACGTTTGGCGTCCTCGTCAAAAAGCCCCTTCCTGTAAACGCCTTTCTCCAGGTTCTCAAAGAACTCCATATCTCCTCCTTAGCGCTCCAGATAAAGCCCCCACTGCACCCACACCGGCAGGTGCGCCCAGGCTGTATGGGTATGGTCGGTTAGCCGTAGGTAGTGCTGGCGTATCTCCTCCTTCCGCTCGCGCAGGGTGTAGGCCAGCAAGGGCTTGTAGCGCATTTGCTGGGCCGGGTCGCCTTGCTGGTGTTGCCGCCACAGCCGAAGCAGCCGGTAGGCCAAGGCGCTGGTCATGCCTTCCTTGCCCTCGGCTTGCAGATGACTGCGGAAATCCCGCACCCACCCCACCAGGCCGCGCAGCTCGGCCCAGGGCACGCTCTGACCGAACAGGTGGAGCCGGTCGCGCCCGGCAGCTTTGGCGGCCTTCTCGGCTTCCTGCACCGCCTCGGCCAAAAGCGGGATGGGCAGCGAGGGGTTTACCAGCACAAAGCCGCCCGAAAGGGTGAGCTTGGGGTGCTGGGTAAACAGCCGGTAGAGGGCTTCCAGATCCAGGGCAAACTCCAAGAGCACATCCCACGGCCCCAGCAAGAAGAGGTCGTCGCCCCCGGCATAGACCGAGTAGATGAGGGGGTAGCGTCGGACTTTTTCCCCAGCGGTTAGATCGTCCCAGCCCAAGCGTTGCTGGTAGGTTTTGGGGTTCTTGATCAGCTCCAGCACCTCGCCCGCGAAGAAGAGCTCGAGCATCCGCGAAAGGCTTGCCATGCGGCTGGGGCTGCTGTGGTCTTGGCCCTTTTCATCCACAAAGCCGGTGGCAAAGGCCTCGCCCATGCGGTCGGCGTCCAGCATCAGGGCCCCCAGGTACTTTGCCCCAGTAGAGAACTCGGCCAGCTCGGCCAGGGTGAGGGGGTCGCTGGCTTCGCGCCCGCCTTCCTCCTCCTCCCAGAGCTTCTGTTCCTTAGCCCAAACCTGGTACTCGTTCAGATCGCACCAACGCCCCGCGCCCAGGGCGTCTTTTAGCGTGGGGACATGCCCGGCCAGAAGCCGCACCTCCCAGGGGTGGGCAGCGGGGGTGAAGTCCGGGCGGGTGCGCAGGGTGTGATCACTGGAACCCTTCAGCGCTACCCGCAGGCCGGGAAAGCGGTAGTGGGGCTCAGGGGCGTTTTGAGAGAAAAAGCCGATCTCTTGCCGCTTAGGAATCAGGCGGCCCAAGTGCGCATCGCGCTCACAGCCATAGCAGAGCTCGTCGGTAGCGGACTTGGCGGGCCGCACCCCGCAGGCCCGGCAGGGGCGCAAGCTCTGCGTACCTTTGCTCAGATAAAAGTCATCGAGCCGGCTTTGCAGGGGCTTGAGCTTGGCCTCGGATAGCTTGCGGTGGGCTTCCTGAAGCACCTGGCTAAAAGCCTTGAAGCCTGCCGGGGCAAAAGCATGCGCAGCCAGGAAAGGTAGCAAAGTAGCTCCTTGCTGCAAGGCCCATGCTTCCCACTCCCGGCGCACCTCGGTTAGGGCCTGCTGAACTTCTGGGGTATTGGGCAAAAGCAGGTAGAACTTGCCCCCTGCGCTCATGATGCGCTGTAAAGTGGTCAAACCGGTGCGCCGCAGGAGTTCCAGGCCCATAGCCTCAGCGGCCAGGGAGACCTCGAGGCTGCGCGCCCGAAGCCGTTTAGCAAGGCCGCCCACCCCAGTCTGGGCCCCCTGGATGCGGTAAATATGGCTCTGGATGCCGCCCAGATCACCCAGCACCAGCAAGAACTTTTCGGGGTTCTCGTCCCGAAGGGCTTCGATGCTCGGCGACCCGCCGTGATAAGCCCAAAGCGCCGCTGAAATGGCTCCGGTTAGCCGCAGGTGGTCGTAAAGCGAAACGCCCGGTTCACCCTGGGTGTCCGAGGGCACGTTCCACAAAAGCTCTTGAAAAATGCCCTGCAGGTTAGATACTAAAGCCCCAAGGTTCAGGTTGAGCTTGTCCAGCTCCGCCAGACGCGCCTCGAGCCGCTCGGCCACCCGCCAGTAGGTGTCGCCCGAAATGTTGGGCTTTGCCTCCGGGTAGGCTTCGCCCGGTTTCTGGCCCACTTCCTGGCTGGCCCGCACCATGCTGTAGCCCCAACCCCGCTGGCCATACGCCTCTTGCACCCGCAAGCCTGCTAGCACCGGCTCGAGAGGGGTTGCTATAGGATGCCCACCCTTCTCGTCCACTTCCCTACGCTCTTTTGAGGCATAGGTATCGGCCAGGGCCACGCACCACTGCTCCGGAGTCTGGGGCTGCCACTGGGGCTTTTCCCGCCAGCCCTCGTGGTGGCGGGCTGCTGTCTGGGCCAACCATTCGTTGTCGGAAAAAAGCCGTTTCCATTTGCGAATGGCCCACTCGGTATAGGCCGGGTGGCTCCAGTCCGAAATGCCTTCAGGCGGCTGCCCCCAATAAGCCCGCTGGTAAACCTTGCCCAGGTCGTGCAGAAGCCCTGCCAGCGCAAGTTTATTTGGAGTGTTCGAGTCCATTCTGCAAGATTTATAGCATTTGCTTTTCAACTGGCCGGGTATTTTGTCACTACGGTTTACTTTTACATTTGCTAGTTGACATCATTCAACGCGCGAGACCCTCCACACCGTCCAAATGCCCCTTTTGTTGAATTTTTCAACACACACAAAGCCCCGTAACCTCCGAGCTGCACTCCCCTTTCGGGGCTAAGGTTTTGCGACACTTCTAAACCTAACCGTAACCCGCTCAGTGTAGGGCTGAGTTGCAATCCCCTTTCGGGGCTAAGGTTTTGCGACCCTCTATCCGCGGGGGCTTGGAGGGAATATGATAATAATTCTGTTGCAATCCCCTTTCGGGGCTAAGGTTTTGCGACCAACCGGCCATGCAAGGCCGGCCGCGGCGATGTTCGACCCGTTGCAATCCCCTTTCGGGGCTAAGGTTTTGCGACCCGCGTCACCGAAGCCGAAGTATCAGCGTGCTACCAGTTGCAATCCCCTTTCGGGGCTAAGGTTTTGCGACACGTTCTCGAGCGCCTTACCTACATTGACGGTCGGTACGGGTTGCAATCCCCTTTCGGGGCTAAGGTTTTGCGACTTATCCGGCCTATTGGTCGGGCTTACGTCCTTGCCGACGTAAGTTGCAATCCCCTTTCGGGGCTAAGGTTTTGCGACGGCAGCCGCGGCCCTTATTCACGCGGTCGGGCACGCTCAGTTGCAATCCCCTTTCGGGGCTAAGGTTTTGCGACTTAGCGGGGATGGGGGCTGGGGTCTTGTTCTTGGCAGCCCGAGTTGCAATCCCCTTTCGGGGCTAAGGTTTTGCGACAGCATACCCCGTTAAATGCCGTCCTGTACAGGGGGCTGGAAGGGGGTATTTATGAGAAAATCGAGTTATCCACAGGGGGCTGTGGATAACTGGGTAGAAAATGGCAGTTTTTGCGATGAATGCTTACAAATCCGCACTTTTGGATTTTTTATAGCGCGGGTTTGCCTTTTTTATCACACGTTTTGGTTTTCAAGAAGCGCCGTCGAGAAGCCCGACAAAGGCATTATAGCATTTTGCGCAAAACATAATGGGTCATTTTTGGAAGTTGCTTCCACTGTGTGGGAATGGGCGCTTTTGTGGGCTTTGGGCCACAAGGGGGTGCGGTTGCGGCGGGGTTTTTGGGGGCTAAAGGGGGGGTAACGCCTTTGGTAACGGGGCTATGGCCCATGACGGATGGCGCTCATGGCGTGGCCTTTGAGCAGGTACAGGTGGTCTCCCGGGGTGCTGCTGCCAGGAAGGCCAGTACCAGCCATTCACACCCACAATAGAAGCCCTATACCCCTACCAGAACCGGTGCATAAAGTAAAACCACGCCTTCCTCCCCCAGCGGGGAAGGCTAGGTGGGGGCATAACCCCAAGCCAGGCGCCTACCTACGAGCATTTTTGCAACACCAAGCGTTTGAAGCGCTCCCGGCTAAGGTTTGCGAGGGTTCACGCACCGACCCCCATACCCCACCTGCGTAACGCTATGCACTTCAGGCCAAAGGGGTATAATCCGCACCGCACCTTGTATGAAGCTAGGTTTTAGCCCCCTTACCGCTGGCCTTAGCTACCCCAAATCCCTCGATCTGGCAGCGCAGCTTGGCCTTTTTCTGGAGATTGCCTACGACCAACACGAGATAGACCCTCGGCTGCCCGGGGCCCGCGAGCTAGCCGAGATGGGCCGAGCAGCCGGGGTGGGCTTTACGCTGCACCTGCCGTTTGTGGACTGGAACATCGCCTCGCTGGTGCCGCAAATGCAGCAGCTTTCCCTCGAGCGCACCCAGCGGGCTATTGCCTTTGGGGCCGAGATAGGGGCCGCCTGCGGGGTACTGCACACCGGCTTGGTGCCCCTGCGCCTGCCCGAGGCGGTCGCGCATGCCCACCAACTGATAAACGAAGCACTCGAGCGGCTGGAGTTGGCCATACCGGTAGCGCTGGAAAACCTGGGCCTAAGCGAAGCCGATCTGCTGGAAACCCCAAGCGATCTAGCAGAGCTGCTGGAGACCCACCCTCGGTATGGCTTCTGTTTGGACGTGGGGCACGCCCTTATCCAGCGCGGCCCCAGCGGCCCGCAAGAATACCACCGCCTAGTGGGCAGCCGCCTGCTACATCTTCACCTGCACGACAACCACGGCCACCAGGACGATCACCTGCCCTGCGGCAAGGGTGCGGTGGACTGGGACTGGGTGCGGGGGGCGCTGGAGGGGTTTGCAGGAACGGCGGCCCTCGAGGTCACCGGCGGCGAAGCGGGTGTGCGCCAGAGCGTAGCTTTATTGCTCGGAAAAAATTTGGACTAGTTTCAAAAATTTATAAAAATCATTCCAAACAATGTAGTAAGGACATCAATCTTTTATCGTTACAGTTTGCTTTAGGGACATTTGCCCCAACAATAAGTTTTTATGATTAACCAACAGGGGCATAAGCCCCTAATTTTCTGGTAGTCTTGGGAACAGTGCCTAGGCCCCCAAAGCAGGTCTGGCCAGGAGGAACCGAGCAATGCCAATTGAGCGTATCGAAGTCTATCTAGATGGTGGCACCGAGCCCGTGCAGGTGCTCACCCAACCCCCCTTCAAAGTAACCTACGACACCCGCTCGCTAAGCGATGGGGAGCACCTGCTTCGAGTAGTCACCCACTACACCAATGGGACCAAAGAAGTAAAGGAAGTGCCCTTCAAGGTGGCCAACACCCCCGGGGTGCTGCTGCAGGGCCTCGAGGAGGGCAAAGAAGTCTCGGGCACCCTGGACGTAACCCTGCGGGTCGCCGACCCGGATGTCAAGCCCACCCGCGAACGCTTCCCGGGGCTGGGGGCGGCCATTGCCACCGCGGCCATCCTGGGTGGGGTCTGGCTCTTCTTTGCCGCCACCGGCGTGACCAATAAGACCCTCGAGGAAGTGGCCAAACCCCCCGCCGCCGCCGAGGCCGGGGCACATGGGGGCGACCACGGGGGCGCTGTCGCTGCGGTAGACGAAGCCCTCAAAACCAAGGGCGAGGCCGTTTACAGCGCCAGCTGCGCCGGCTGCCACCAGGCCACCGGCAAAGGGCTGCCGGGGGTCTTCCCGGCCCTGGATGGCAGCAAAAACGTGGCCGACAAGGCCTACACCATCAACATCCTGCTCAAAGGCAAGGGCGGGATGCCCGCCTTCGCCCAACTTTCCGACGAGGAACTCGCCGGCGTGGCTACCTACATCAAGAACAGCTGGAGCAACAAGTTCGGCGGGGTGACGCCCGATGAGTTCAAGGCGGCCCGCTAAGCCCTGGAGGGGACATGTATCGGAATGACACCGTAGTGCCCTACTTTGCCCTGGTTTTTTCGGCGGCCCTGTTTCTGATGGCTTACCTGAACAACCAGATGCGGGTCGTCCACGAGGCCGGGGTCGTGCCTCACCTCACCGTGGGTAACATTGGGCTGATTGCCTTCGCCATCGTGCTCTTCACCTATGGCTTCATCGGGCTCTTGAGCAACTGGCTCGAGGGCTCCGAACTGCGCCCCGGCATGCACGACCCCGAACCCAGCAGCCTGCCCATGGTGGCGGGGGTAGTGCTCTCGATCCTGCTGGTGGTGCTTTCGGGCTTCTTTGTGCGCACCCTAGTCTTTGCCAACAACCCTGAGATCGGTTACTACAACGCCACCACCTTACAAGCAGGGGTTTTTGGCGCAATGATGCTCATCCTCGCGATCTTGATTGCCATCTACAAAAAATTCTTTATGCAAGAGGAAGTCCTGGCCGAGGACGAAAAAGGCGACTTCCCCTGGTGACCACAGCAAACCCGAAGCTTGAAACAACTGCGAATTGGAGGAGTTAAGAATGGCTGATCACGAAGCCACAGCCCATCACCACGAGCACCACCCCGAAGACCCGCAGGCCCAAGCCACCCGTCGGGCCATTCTGCAGGCAGCCATCGGGGTAAGCGCGGGTGCTGCGGTACTTTCCACCCTGTGGGTGGGGGCGGGCCTGGTGCCGCGCGAGGAAAAGATTCCCAGCAAAGAACCCGTGGCCGCAGGCGACATTCTGGTATTTGCCACCGGCCCCAAGGCCGAACAGGAGATCACCCTGGACGACCTGCGGGCTGCGCAAGGCGAAAAAATACCGTTCATTATCGCTTTCCCCAAAAGCCCCGAGAATGTAGTCAAAAAAGACCTGATCACCAACACCCTAATGGTGATTCTGGCCGACCCGGCCAAAATGAGCCCCGAAACCAAGCAGTATGCCTCGCCCGAGGGGGTGCTGGCCTACTCGGCGGTATGCAAACACCTCGGCTGCACCGTCAGCCAGTGGCAAAACGACACCTGGCTTTGCCCCTGCCACGGTGGTAAGTACGACATCTACAACCAGGCCAAGGTGGTAGGTGGGCCTGTACCCGCGCCCGTTCCCCAACTGCCCATCAAGGTCGAAGGGGGCAAGGTAGTGGTGGCGGGCGAGTTTTTGGGCAAGCCAGGGGCCGATGTCTAGGGAGGAAGCATGTATCAGTGGCTAGACGATCGCTTGAGCATTGGAAAGCTTTATGCCAAGGCTTTCCGCAAGGCCTTCCCGGTGCACCACTCGTTCTTTCTGGGCGAGATTACCCTCTTTTCCTTTATCACCCTGGTGCTAACCGGCATTTTCCTGACCCTCAACTACGAGCCTTCCATCCGCCCGGTCTCGGGTTCGCTCTCCGGGGGGCAAGAAGTACCGGCCGCCTACTACTCCATTCTCTACATCGACTCGCTGCCGTTTGGGGCGGTGCTGCGCTCGCTGCACCACTGGGCCGCCCACATCATGATTGCCGCGGCCTTTTTGCACATGCTGCGCATCCACCTGACCGGGGCCTACAAGAACCCCCGCGAGCTGAACTGGATTGTGGGGGTGTTTTTGCTGGTGCTTTCCATCATCACTGCTTTCACCGGCTACGCCCTGCCCTTCGACAACTACGCCCTCACCGCCACCAAGATTGGCTACGAGATTGGGGCCGCGGCCCCCTGGGTGGGCAAGCTTCTTTCGGATATCCTCTTTGCGGGCGAACTTTCGCCCACCAACGCCCAGACCATCCCCCGGCTCTTCCCCATCCACGTGCTGTGGCTACCGCTGGCCCTGATCGGGCTGATCGGCGCCCACCTGACCATCATGATCAAGCAAAAGCACACCCAGCCCAAGTACGCCGAGAAGGTTGCGCCGGGCAAGATTGTGGGGGTGCCGCTCTTCCCGCAGCAGGCGGCCATGATGGGCATTCTGTTCCTGGTTTACATAGCAGTCACTACCTTTATCGCCGGGGCTTTCCTGGCCCACCCGGTGCAGGCCTTTGGCCCCCCTACCGCCAACACCCCGCCGGTGAAGCCCGACTGGTACTTCATGTGGATTTACGGGATTTTGCAGATTATTCCTGCCAACTGGCGCTTTGAGTTTCTGGGGGCTACCTTTGGCCCGCAGTTCTGGGGGGGCATCCTGGTGCCCACCATCATCATCCTGGGGGCGCTGGCGATTCCCTTCCTGGACTACGCCAAGAACAAGCAGCGCTATCTCGAGCTCCCCAGCCAGCACCCCTTCCGCACCAGCTTTGTGATCGGGATGCTGATGTTTTACATCATGAGCACCCTGGCCGGGTACAAGGTAGACCTAAGCCTTTCCAACGGTCTGCTGTGGGTACTGGTCTTCATCGTGCCCGTCATCACCGGGGTAGTCTCGTACATCATCATGAAGGCGGTCTACGGCAAGGACTGGAACCAGGAGGTCGAGGTTAAGCTCATCGGCAAAGGCTCCGCCGCCGACGATTGACACACCCCCCGCCAGAAAGCGCCCTTTTGGGGCGCTTTCTTTTTGGCTCTATAATCAGTCGTGTACCAGAGCATCCTTTTGTGCCATGTGCGCCTCGAGGCGGCCCGAGCGGTACTGGGGGAACTCGAGGCCAGTGCACTCGGTGCTCACCTGGGGGTGTACCCAGGGTCGGTGCGTGAACCCTCACAAACCTCAGCCAGGGGTGTTTCAGACGCCTGGGGTTGCAAAAATGCTCGTAGCAAGGCGAGATGGCTGGGTGTTATGCCCCCACCTAGCCTCCCCCGTTGGGGGAGGAAGGCGTGGATTTACTTTATGCACCAGCCCTGGGGGTGTACCCCAAGCTCGAGATGTCCCTGGAAAACCTTTCTTCCCAGCAAGACCGCTTTGCTGCTCTAACCGCCCAGCTCTCCCAGCACCTGGGGTGCACGGCCCTGGGGGTGGTGAACCTCGAGGACGGTGCGCTCCTGATTTGGGCTTATTATCAGGGGCAGTTGGTTTTCATGTATGACGCCAACCCCATGTACCTGGGCTGCCGGGTGTGCTCATACAGCAGCGAGACCGTCGGGGCCGAAATACACGGTTTGGATGAGCTTTGCCGCTTGCGGGGCGTACCTCAGCACACCCAGGCCGTGCGCTCGTGGCTGGTACGCCGAAAGGGCCTGGGCTTCTTGTACGAGCAAGAACGGCTCGAGAAGATATTCGGACTGCTGGGCCTGCCCCTGCCCAAAAGGCTTTAATGCATATAAACGGCAATCCACCGGCGCTTTTGTGCATGCCCTGTCAGCCTGCAAGCGCTCTTGTCTGGACTGAGCGCCCCATAACTATTCGTCCTGGACGGTTCGCTTGCCTCCCGTATAGAACACCGGCCCGATTGCATAAATATTTATTTGGGACATAAAGCGATATGCCGTTCTGGATTCACTTATTCCTTCACTGCCCTATCGCTAAAAATACGGTTTCTGGCACCAATTGTGGGTAATCCTTCATCGAGCTTACCCGGCCCGCGCTAGACTGTATGTACCCCTACGGGGGTAATCGGGTTCAAAGGGAGGTGGTTGACAGGTCGGCAGTAACGTTAATCGAACCTTGTTGGGAGATTACACCGCTACGTAAGCAACACGACGAACTGCCACCACACGGTATGCCACCGTGCGATGGAGCGACTAAGTCGGCAGGGTGATGCCCGAGCATCCAGAACAATTCTCGGGAGAAAGGTTACCAGAAGTGTAAAAAGGTAGATTTGCATGAAAACGCTCGTCATAGGCGCCGGAGCCGCCGGTCTGGCCGCGGCCCAAGACCTACAGAAAGCGAACCATCAGGTTACCGTACTAGAAGCCCAACACCGCGTCGGAGGACGCATCCGCACCGATAGAAGCTTTGCCGCTGTACCCATCGAACTTGGCGCGGAGTTCATCCATAGCAGCCAGGTTCCCACCTATCCCCTCCCCGCACAATTCGGCCTGCGTACCCACTATTTCAACCAGCAGGAGGACACCCTGGTGCGCCTGCCGGACGGAAGCCTGCGCACCATTGCCCAGGTAGGCTGCCAGGAGCGAGGCTACAACAATATTCGGATGGTGGACTGGCCCGCGGCTTCAGGCGAGGAGTCGCTGGCTGAATACTTGCAGCGCAATCAGCTATCGGGCCAGAAAATCCCCTACAAGCTACAAGAATATATCTCCGACTTCGACAACCCCAGGCGATTGAGCGCCCAGGCGGCGCTCGAGTTCCTGTACGACAAATCAGCCGAGGAGGGCGATTTTCGCATCCTGGACGGCTACGATTGACTGGCGATAAAGCTAGCCACCGGGCTTGATATACGGCTCGGGGCCGTGGTGGAGACGCTCGAGTGGGGCCCCTTCGGCGTGAAGGCCCGCACCACCGACGGGCGGGTCTTCCGGGCCGACCAGGCCGTTGTTACCTTGCCTTTGGGCATTTTGAAAGCCGGACGGGTGCGTTTTATCCCCGAGCTGCCCGAGGAGAAGCAGGTGGCCATTGCCCAACTGGGCATTGCCGATGCGGTCAAGCTCTTCTTCCACTTCGAAGAGCGTATCTTTCCCGAGGGCATCGTGGAGCTTTACGTGCCCGGGGCCAACCCCGACGAGTGGTGGAGCAGCACCGCCGGTCATGGGGTAGGGGTGGAGATCCTGACCGCCCTGGCCACCGGCGATAAGGCCCGCGAGCTGCTGGCTCTGCCGGAGGAAGCCGCCCTCAAAAACGCCCTGCAAACCTTGCGCCAGGCCCTGGGCCGCCCCGACCTGACCCCCAGCAAGGCCCGGCTGGCCCACTGGCAGGACGAACCCCACATCCTGGGGGCCTACAGCAAGGCCAGCGTGGGGGCCTCCCAGGCCCGCCGCATCCTGGCCCAGCCGGTGGGCAACCGGCTCTTCTTTGCCGGAGAGCACACCGCCTCCAACGCCTGGGCCGCCACCGTACACGGGGCTTATGCCAGCGGACGGCGGGCCGCCCGCGAAGTCTTGCAAGCCCGCGCGCTCACCTATTCGATCCCCCGTTCCGAAACCTTGCGACCCGCCCTGCCCTTGGGGGCGTGACGGGGTATTAGCCAGAGACACCGCAGACTGCCCAGTACGGCGAAAAACCGCCGTGCTGGGCATTTACTGTGGACTGGGGTGTCGCCGTGTTGAAAGGAGGAACGCGGCAACAACGTTCGCCACCACTTGCTCATGGAAGCACCTCGAGCCCAACCGCCAGCCTGAAGCCCCGAGCGCTAACGGTAAGGCCAGCAGCCTCGAGCTTGCGCGTCAGCCGGTAGCGTTGACCGCTCTTGGCGTGTACAGCCACCTCGCCAAACAGCCAGATGGCCTCGCGGGTGAGACCCTCCACCAGACCGGACAGGCTCACGAGCCGCCCCCCCTGCGCACTGCCAGACAGTTGCTGGGCCTGCGCCAGGCTCAGGTAAGGCAGGCTCGAACGGGGCGCCGGGTACTGAGCAGCCGCAAGGCTCGGCGCGCGGCCCTCCAGCCGGGCCAGGCTCACGTAAACCTCACCCACCAGGCCCACCCCTTCGACCCGGACGGGAAAAACGTAGTAGCCCGAGTAGGCCACCTCGAGGGCACGGGCTTTTTCCAGGGCAATGAGTTCCACCATGGCTTCGAATTCCTGGGGGTTCTCCGCACGCAAGCGAGCCAGATCAGGCGTAGCCTGGGCAATCTGTAGAGCCTCTGAGCGGTTGAGCGCGGCGAGCTGCATCACCTCATCGGGGGTAGGGCGCACCAGACTTTCCACCCTAAGCGGCGTCTCGAGGCGAACCCTAGCCGCATCCAACCGTCCATCAGGAGCAGTGATACCGCTCAGAATCTCCGGCGGTAAGGTCTGCCGCCAGTACTCGGGCGAGGTCTCCCGTACAGCTTGCATAACGGCCTGGACAGCCTCGCCGGGACTCACCTCGAGGCGCGACATCCCACGCAGTTCTTCAAGCTGGGCCTGGTACGTGCGCCCCGGTTGAGGAACCGGGACAGGCGCCACGCAACCGGACAGTACAAATAAACCCATGACAAGCCAAACTGTCGCTTTGCAGTTGTGTAGCATAATACTTCCTAGCCTGCAAAAATTACGATGAGCGAGGAAATCAGAACCAGCAGGCCGCTAATGAGCAGAGATACATCTACGAACGGCTGCAAATCCGGATCGGGATGTTTCGCCTTACCGATGGTAGTAAACGATAAAACCAGCAGCCCCACCGCCATGACAAGATACAAAAAATCAGTGAGAACCGGCGATTTGCGGAGAATTACCAGGTTGGTGAAAACATTGATGAGGAAGAAACTTGCAGCCAGCCTGAATAGATACTTGCTTACCTCGTTGAGTACCTTAGGATTTCTTACAGCAAACACGGCAGCCTCCTGACAATTACTATCCATTCCTAGCATAGCAGTTACGTAAATCGCCTAAAGCAACCCCTAGGTAAATGGATGCCGATGCAAGAACCCCTATAGCAATCCAACATTGAGGAGTCCAAAAAAGTGCTCCCCAACCGCACGCTGGCCCTACAGCTGCTTGTGCAGCAGCATATGCGGCACTAGCAGCTGCCACAAGTGCTTCTTCCCGACCACAGGGCCTCTGCTGTTGACTTACTTCATCAAGGTTCACTTTTTTCGACCCTACTGGCCTGAAAAGTTCATCAAGAGATTGTGCCTGATTATTTATGCTTCCGATTTCGTACATCTTGACTGAGGTCGAGGAAAAGGCACTCAATTCCGAAGTAATCCGCACCATTGCGACCACGTTGCGGTCAAAATCTACGGTGCGCAGAATCATTTCTTCGTTATTGATAATATCTCCGCTCGTAACAGTTATGTTGATGTTATTTTCACTATAGTTTACAACAACCAGTTGAACGCGGTCTTGAGCAAGCAAAAGCGGGATGTAGACCAAAGTTCCGTGCGAGGAATCTTTGGATAATCTTGAATCCGACCAGTCAAGGTATTTTCCTTCCTGTGCCGCCAGACGCGCTACGAGTTGGAATTCCGGATTGGCCTCTATTTGCGCCCGGATTTCGGGGGATACAGCGGTTGGGTTTGGCTTTGTTTCCACTACCCTGGGCGTGCTCGAGCACCCCGCCAATACCAGCAACGCCACCATCAGCCAAGCCAGCGCTTTTCGGTTATGCATAATGCACCTCCTGAAATGATTTTTCCAGCTTAAGTCTATCCCCCCCCCCCCCCCAATGTGTATCTCAAACTACATTTACGCCTTTATTAATACCCCGACCAAAAGCCCCGCCACCTCCCCCAGCTCTACCAAGGCTCCGTACACATCGCCGGAAAGCCCACCCCCCAGCCTTCTTGCGGCCCAAAAAGCCAGTAGCAGCATCAACGTTATGGCTAACAGCGCCACCCAGGGGAAGAAATAGATAGCCGGCAAGACAAACAGCAAGGCCGGCAAGATTCTCCCCTCGCGGCTCCGGGCCCCCAGCCCCTCTGGGCGGGCGGCGGGGAACAGGTTCATGGGCAAAAGCAGAGCGAAGCGCGTTAGCGCGGGCAGGGCCAAAAGCAGCCACGGCTCAGGCGCAGCCGATAGCAATTGCCACTTGAGGAGCAGCACCACAAACCCCACCCCAAAGGCAAAGCTGCCCATATGCACATCGCCCAGAATCCGCAGGCGCTCGGCGGGGGGCTTCATGGCCAGGAGTGCATCGGCAGAGTCCAGCAGGCCGTCCAGATGCAGCATACCCGTAGAGGCCAGCCAGACCGCCAGCAAAAGCGCACCTTGCAAACCGTCGGGGAGGCCCGCCGTGAGCCAGGCCACCAGGGCCAGCACCCCCCCGATTAGGTAGCCGGCCACCGGGTAAAAGGCCGAAGCCGCCTTCATCTCCCCGCCTTTGACCTCGCCCAAATGGGGAATGGGAAAGACGGTCAGAAATCCAACGGCTAACCAGAAAGGGCGCACACTATGGTTTTACCAGAAGCGGCCCAAAACGGGCCACGAAGGCCTCGCGGCTCTGGATGGGATGGCCCTCGAGCCTGAGTTGCACGGTCTGGGCCTGAATCTCTTTGGGGTATGGGCAGTGCCGGCACTTAGAGCCACAGCAGTAGCCGCGCTTGAGATGATACGCCTCGGTGAAGACGTACAGGCCGTTCTCGAGGTAATAATCCACGTTTTCCTTGAGCTGCATTTTGGGCATTTTCGCTTCCCTGGATTGATTCTACAGATTTTTTTGCACTGAATATCCATCCAGCCTATGTTTGTTCGCCCGCCGAAGCGCTGAACCCTCGAGGGTCTTTGGCCCAAAGAATATCCAGAGATTGTTTTCCGCCTTGAGCTTCAGACTCTCTACGGATGTCTATCTCGCCCAGGACGAGATTTCTACGGCTTTCCAGTCTGCGACACCCCCGCCTGGGAAAATGTAGCCATACCTGCCATCACTGCCGCCGCCGCCCGCAAAAGCGGAAAGCTGAGCACCGCCCCGGTGCCCTCGCCTAAGCGCAAATCGAGCTCCAGGATGGGCCTGAGCCCCAGGGCTTCTAGCTGCCGGGTGTGCCCCGGCTCCACCGAGCGATGCCCAGCAAACAGATACCCCTGCACCCGGGGCTCGATGCGGCAGGCCAGCAAAGCTCCGGCGGTCACCGGGAAGCCGTCGGTCACCAGGGGCAAGCCCGCCTCGGCTCCGGCCAAAAACACCCCGGCAATGGCCGCGATTTCCAGGCCCCCCAGCTCCGCCAGCACCGCCAATGGGTCAGCTTTAGACAGCTCGCCCAGCCTGGCCTGGGCTCGCGCTAAAGCGGCCCGGACGACCTCGAGCTTGTGCCCGTACCGCGCATCGTCTACCCCGGTGCCGCGCCCCGTGACCGCTTCCGCGCTCAAGCCCAGCAAGGCCGCCGTGAGGGCCGCTGCGGCGGTGGTGTTGCCGATGCCCATGTCGCCCGCTGCGAGGATGTTTGCCCCCTTTGCAACGGCGGCCCTGGCGGCTTCGGCGCCCACCTGGATAGCCTCCAGGGCCTCGGCCTGGCGCATGGCGGGCTCCCTTTGAATATTGCCGCTTCCCTGGCGAACCCGGTGGCCTGGGCCTCCTGGGCTCAGGGGCTGAGGGGCCTTCACCCCCACATCCACCACCCAGACCTCGGCTTCGGCGGCTCGGGCAATCTGATTAATCGCCGCTCCACCGGCCTGAAAGTTGAGCACCATCTGCGCCGTGACCTCTGGCGGGTAGGCCGAGACCCCCTCGGCGGCCACGCCGTGGTCGGCGGCGCAGACCACCACCGCGCCCTTGCCCAGGCGGGGGTGCAGGGTTTGCTGGATGGCCGCCAGCCGACAGCCCAGCACCTCCAAATAGCCCAGGGAGCCAGGTGGCTTGGTCAGGGTGTGGTGGTACTCGAGGGCCCTTTGCAGCCAGTCTTGCGAGACAGGTTGGATGTTAAACATGGTCTTCCGCTTTGTTTACAACGACTTAAGCTTCAGGGGAATCCCCGCAACCAGCAGGTACACCACATCGGCCTCCTCGGCTATGCGACGGTTGGCCGCGCCCAGCAGGTCGCGGTAGCGCCGGGCCAGGGCATTGTCGGGCACGATGCCCATGCCCACCTCGTTGCTGACCACCAGCAGGGTTTTGCCGGTCTCGGCCCAGAGCGCCAGAAGGTTCTCCAGCTCCGGCAAGACCTCGCGCCCGGCCAGCATCAGGTTGGAAACCCACAAGGTCAGGCAGTCCAGCAGCACCACCCGGCCCAAGGCGCGTGCGAGGGCCTGGGGCACCTCGAGGGGCTCTTCCAGGGTCTCCCAGCCCGGGGGGCGCTCGGCCTGGTGGCGTGCAATGCGCTGGCGCATCTCTTCGTCGAGGGCCTGGGCGGTGGCGATAAAACTGACCGGCTCACCCAGGGCCTGGGCCCACTCCTGGGCAAAAGCACTCTTGCCCGCACGGGCGCCCCCCGTCACCAGGATGAGCCTAGCTTGCATCGGCCCCCTCCCCGCGCACAAACAGCACCCGCTTGTGGGCCCAGTCCAGCCCCAGCACCGCACAGGGCGGCAGGAAACGATCCTGGTCAAACTCGCGCAGCACCATCCGCAGCACCCCCCCGTGGGTGAAGACCAGATGGCGGCCTGGGGGTAGGCGGTCAAAGAAGCCGTACACCCGCTCCCGCAGGGTTGCGGTGGCCTCTCCGCCGGGGGCCTGGAAGCCCTCGAAGGCCAGCAGGGCCTTCTGCTGGGCTTCGGGCAGCTCGGCCCAGCGCAGGCCCTCGAGGTCGCCAAAGTGCAGCTCGCGCAGCTCAGGCAGCCGGGCCTGGGGCTCGCCATAGGCCAGCCGTGCGGTGTGCACCGCACGCTGTAGATCCGAGGCCAGCACCCCATCGAAGCCCTCCTGCCCAAGCCACCCAGCCAAAGCCCGGGCCTGCTGCTCCCCCAGAGGGGTAAGGGGCACATCGGTCCAGCCGGTCAGCCGGCCCTCCACATTCCAGGTCGTCTGCCCGTGGCGCACCAGCCAGAGTTCGCTCATGGTTCCACCCAAGCATAGAAGGGGGTTTCGACAAACGCCGGAGGGCCGCCCAAATACAGCCGAAGCCCCGGCAGGTGCAGGCTGGGACCCTCTTGCTCGAAGTCCAGCGGGTCGTCCGGCAGGGTGTAGAGCAGGGTCTCGCCTGGCGGAATGCCCTTTCGCATCAGGGCCGAAACCCCCACCCCCCGCAAGCGCACACAGCGGGCGTGCGGCTCGCGCAGCACTGCAATATAGCGGGCCAGCCGGGGGCCATCCTGGGTGATAAGGCGGCGCACTTCGCCCAGGTCTAATAGCAAGAGCGTGGGGGTCACTTTGAGGCTGGCCTGCATCTACCCTCCCAGAAGCACCACCGGCTCACCGTCCACCGCGTGCACCCGCACCCAGCCGCCATACACCGACTGCAAAAGGGGCTCCTGGAGCACCTCGAGCGGTGTGCCCAAAGCCATCAGCCGACCCTCCTGCATAAAGGCCACCCGATCCGCAAGGCGGGCCAGGTTGGGGTCGTGCAGCACCGTCAGGATGCCGATGTCCTGGGCCCGCAGATTCGCCAGCAAACAGATAAACTCGGCCTGGTGGTGCAGGTCGAGGTGGTTGGTGGGCTCGTCTAGAAGCAGAAACCGCGGACGCGCCGCCAGCGCCCGGGCCAGCAGCGCCCGCTGGCGCTCCCCGCCGGAAAGGGTGGGCAGCAGGCGGTGGCGAAACTCGGTTACCTGGGTTTGCGCCATGGCCCAGTCGGCGGCCTCGGCATCGGCCTTCCCGGCCCGGCCCAGCAACCCCAGGTGGGGGGTGCGCCCCAGCAACACCACCTCCTCTACGGTGAGGTCTTCGGGGTAGCCCCCGTTTTGGGGCAGAAAGGCAATCTGCTGGCCCCGCGCCCAGCTCGACAGCCGCTCCAGGCGCTCCCCTCCCAGCCGCACCTCGCCCGCAGTTGGCCTGAGCAGCCCTGCCATCAGCCGCAGCAGGGTGCTCTTCCCCACCCCGTTGGGGCCCAAAAGGGCCAGCCACTCGCCGGGGCGAAGCTCGAGGCTCACCTCCCGCAACACCGCCCGGTTGCGGTAGGAAAAAGACAGGCCACGGGCCCAGAGCCCTGGATGAAGGGCCCCGTCCACCGGGCCTGGGCTGGGTAGTTGCACTTCGCCGGTCATGCCTTGCGCCTCCCCTGCCACAGCAGGTACAAAAAGAAGGGCCCCCCCAACAGCGTGGTCAGGATGCCCACCGGCAGTTCGGCGGGGGCGATCAGGGTACGGGCCAGCAGGTCGGCCAGCGCCAGCAAAACCGCCCCCCCCAGGGCCGAGGCCGGCAGCAGGTAGCGGTAGTCGCCGCCCCCCAACCGGCGCAGGATGTGCGGGGCCACCAGCCCCACAAAGCCGATGATGCCCGCCTGGGCCACCGCCGCCGCCGTGAGCAAGGTGACGGCCCCGATGATACAGAGCTTAAGCCAGCCCAGCGGCAGACCCAGGCTGCGGGCGGTTTCTTCGCCCAGCGAGAGGGCGTTGAGGGTGCGCCCCAGCAGCAAAAAGATGGGGAGCGTGCCAAACAGATACAGCGCCAACGACCCCACCCCGCTCCAGCCCACGAAGGCCAGGTTGCCCAGGGTGTAGGCAAACACCGCCCGCACCCGGTCGGCGTCCTGCAACATCAGGTAGCTGGTCAGGCTAACCAGCACGCTCCCCACCACCACCCCGGCCAGAATCAGGTCGCTGGTGCGGCTGGCACCCCCCGATAAGAGGAGCGTCAGGGCCACCGCCCCTACCGCGCCCAGAAAGCCAAAAAGCGTAGCGGAAGCCGGCAAGAAAGCAAACACCTCGTGCTGGGCAAAGGCCCCCGAAAGCCCGCCCAAAGCGCTCACCGCCAGCGTGACCCCAAAGGCCGCTCCCGCCGCCGATCCCATCAGGTAGGGGTCGGCCAGGGGGTTGCGGAACAGGCCCTGGAAAGCCGCCCCCGAGAGGCCCAACGCCGCCCCCACCAGCATGGCCGCCAGCACGCGGGGCAGGCGCAGTTCGGTGATGATGGGGTTTTCGTGCAGGCCCAGCAAAGCCCGCACCACCTCTTTGGGTGCAGTGGCCACCGCCCCTTGCCCCACCCCCAGCACCAAACTCAGCGCCAATAGCACCAACAAGCCCCCAAACACCAGCAGCCTGCGAGCACGCCAGTGCCCGCCTCCTCCTTGGGCCAAGGAAGCCTGTGGGGCAGCATAGGAGCTTTTTTGCATGGCCGTGTGCAAACCTACCGTAGGTCAGGATGGAAACACCCCACCAGCAGTTGCAAGCCCTGGGCCACCCGGGGGCCGGGGCGCGAGAGCAGGTTGTCCTGCTCGCCGGTGTAGGCACAGATCCGCTTGTTGCGGATGGCCGCCAGGTTGCTCCAGCCCGCCCGCCTGGGCAGGTCGGCAGCCCCCGGATGGGTCAGCACGATGATGGCGGGGTTCTTTTGCACCACCAGCTCGGGGCTGATCTGGGGGAAGGGCCCCAGCTCCCTGGGCACAATGTTCTGCCCCCGGGCCTTGGCGATAAGTACCCCGATAAAGGAGTCGGGGCCCACCGTGTAGGGGGTGGGGTCTATCTCGTAGTAGACGGTGGGCCGTGTGGTGGCCTTGGCGGCCTTGCTCTCGACTGCATATACCTCTTGCTGGATGCGGGCCACCAGCCGCTCGGCCTGCGACTCCAGGCCCAGCACCCGGCCCAAAAGCCGCGTGGTGCGGAAGATGTCGTCGTAGGTTTCGGCCCGGACGGCAAAGCTGGCCACCCCGGCTTTCTCCAGCGACTCATGCAGCTTGCCGTAAATCGAAACAATCACCAGGTCGGGCTTGAGGGCCACCATGGCCTCGAGGTTCGGGTTGAAATACCCCCCCACCTTGGGCAGCCGCTTGACCGCCTCGGGAAAGTCGGAAAAGTCGTCCACGCCCACCAGCCGCCCACAAGCGTTCATGGCGCAAAGGGTCTCGGTAACCGAGGGCAGCAGGGTTACGATGCGCTGGGGTGCGGCCTTGAGGGTGACGCTGCGGCCGAGGTCGTCGGTGAGGGTGCGGGGGTACTGGGCCAAGCCCAAAGCCGAAAGCTGAAGACCCAAAACCAAAAACAACCATAAAAACCATCTCTTCACATTGCGTCCTTTCCCAACCCGGCTTCGCGTGAGGGGCGTTTTTTCGGTGGCGGGCTATGCGCCACAGGGCGAAAAAAAACGCCCTCGGGAGTGAGGACGCTACCAAAAACTAGTAATTCCCCGAAACTCCCCCTTCTTGCGAGAGGTGCCCTCCGTATCGGGTGGGAGGGCGTTTTGGCAGGTATTCGGACTTCGGGCGGTGGTGGCTGGGCCACCCCAGTGCGCCGTTACCGCTGCGCGACAGTGCCGGATTTTCACCGGACTTCCCCACTTTAAGCCTGGGCTACGCGCCCAAGCACCAAAACTTGGCCGGGTTGTGTGAGCCCTAGCGGGCCCCAGGTACACCCTACACCCAAGACCGGGCCCCTTCAAGCCCTGTTACCAGTTGGGCCAGGCCGGGGCGGCCTCGAGGCCAAAACCACGCAGATAATCCCGCAGGTCGGTGTAGTGGGCCTCGCTCACCGGCTGATGGCCGTGGGCCAGGATGCTCTGGTTGCGCGCTGTCAGGAGATTGCCGAGCTGGCCTTTGTCGGTGTAATCGGCATAGAGCCGCTGGGCCAGGGTGTTGGTCGCTCCCAGGGCCCCATCGAAAGCCGACGCAACACTGAGCGCTTCGCGCAGCCCCGACGCTTCTTGGTAGCGTTTGGCAAGGGAAAGATGCTTTTCGTAGGCCTCGGTGAAGGTCTTCTCGTCATCCAGCAGCACCCCGGTGCGCTCGAGGATATCGGCCTCTACGGCCATCTCGATGGCCCGGTACAGCCGGGCCAGGGCATCGTCAAAGCGCCCCCGGGCCGCCCGCCGCTCGGCGTTGGCCAGCAAGTCCGCCAGCAGGGCCAGGGTGGGCTTGCCTTCCTTGTCCAGAATTTGGCGCAGGCGGGCTTTGGCCTCCTTCAAAGCCTGCAACACCCGCACCTTGGCCCCATGCCCCCAGGCCTCGGCAACGGTCAGGGCGGGCTCGAGGTGTTCCTCCAGGTTCTGCCAGGCTGTCTTGTGGTGGAAGAGATCCCAGTCCTGCATAGCCTCGCTCACACCTTTGAGGTGCTGGTAAAAGCGCTGCTCGGAGGGGGTGAGGGGCCGGGCCAGCAGCTCGCTCAAAAACTCCTGCGCAGCGCGGTAGTCGCACTGGTTCCAGGCCCGCCGGAAGCCCTCCCACTCGCGCAGGCCGTAGCGCTGGGTGGGGTCTTCCAGGAAGCGCATCTGCTCGGAGCCGCTCACCACCCGCCCCCTGTCGTCGCGCTTGGCGCCGCCCACGTAGCTGAAGGTGACCCCCTGCCCGCTTAGCGCCAGCACCACACCCGCCGCCATGGTCTTGGTGCCGCCGGTAATGTCGGCAACGATCACCTGGGCTTCCCAGTCCAGTGCTTTGCGCAGGGCCTCCCGTGCCTTGCGGAAAATTTCGCCCATGTCCTCGGGGTCGTCCAGAAGCAGGGTATGAAAGCGCAGTGCATCGCCATAGCGCCGCACCAGCTCCCCCGCGACCGGCTGGCTCCCCTGGCTGGCCACAAAAACTACCCCCTCCGGGGTGTGTTCGGTGAGGGAGAACTCCAGGGGCTCGAGGGTCTGCCCCACAGTCAGGATGAGCACTTTGCGGGTTTGGGCTTCCATGTCACAGGTATATCAAAAAAACAGCCCCAAGGGTCAAAAAACAAACCCTACCCTTCGGGCCTGGCCAACAGTGGATAAGCTGCCTGGACAGGTTGCAATCCCCTTTCGGGGCTAAGGTTTTGCGATTCGGTGGCGGTGGTGGGGTTGGTACACATCACTTTAAGCGGTTGCAATCCCCTTTCGGGGCTAAGGTTTTGCGATGGAGTAAACATGGCACCCAAACTCAAAAACATTTTCGGGGTTGCAATCCCCTTTCGGGGCTAAGGTTTTGCGATATCCGCGTATTAGTAAAGCCGGCAATCCGTATTTGATGGTTGCAATCCCCTTTCGGGGCTAAGGTTTTGCGATTAGAGGTTTGGCTAGTTACACCAAGCAGCGCTGTATAGTTGCAATCCCCTTTCGGGGCTAAGGTTTTGCGACTCTTCCCCAGCTATCGTCGAAGCGCGAGAGCAAAAGAACCTGTTGCAATCCCCTTTCGGGGCTAAGGTTTTGCGACCCCCGCGCTGCAGCCGAGGCCGCCCTCACCTCTTCAGATGTTGCAATCCCCTTTCGGGGCTAAGGTTTTGCGACCTGGTAGCGTCGGCGCAGGGCGAGCATCTGCCCGCCCGTTGCAATCCCCTTTCGGGGCTAAGGTTTTGCGACACGCGGTCGGGCACGCTCGCCCGGCCGCTGCTACATTCGAGTTGCAATCCCCTTTCGGGGCTAAGGTTTTGCGACAGCATACCCCGTTAAATGCCGTCCTGTACAGGGGGCTGGAGGGGGGTATTTATGAGAAAATCGAGTTATCCACAGGGGGGCTGTGGATAACTGGGTAGAAAATGGCAGTTTTTGCGATGGGTGCTTACAAATCCGCACTTTTGGATTTTTTATAGCGCGGGTTTGCCTTTTTTATCGCACGTTTTGGTTTTCAAGAAGCGCTGTCGAGAAGCTTGACAAAGGCATTATAGCATTTTGCGCAAAACATAATGGGTCATTTTTGGAAGTTGCTTACACTGTGTGGGGATGGGCGCTTTTGTGGGCTTTGGGCCACAAGGGGGTGCGGTTGCGGCGGGGTTTTTGGGGGCTAAAGGGGGGGTAACGCCTTTGGTAACGGGGGCTGGCCGGGTGGGGGCGAGGGGTTTTGTCGGGGCTGCACCGGTGCACTGGGACAGGGTCGGTGCGTAAACCCCTGCAAACCTTAGCTTAGTGCGCTCTAGATAGCCAGTGTTGCAAAATAATGCTCGTAGACAGGCGACCAGGCCGGGTATTAGGCCCCCACCTAGCCTCCCCCGTTGGGGGAGGAAGGAGAGGTTTTACTTTATGCACCAGCCCTGTGCACTGGGAAGGTCTCCTTGACAAGCGCCCCAAGCCCCACTAACCTAATGTTTGCCTGCCGGGATGGTGGAACTGGTAGACACACTATCTTGAGGGGGTAGCGGGCGCAAGCCTGTGCGGGTTCAAGTCCCGCTCCCGGCACCAGCAAACAGTTACACACGCAAACAGCCGCGAAAGCCCCTCGCGGCGTAGTACGACTCGGCCCCGTTGTGGTACACGAACACGCAGTTATAGCGGCGGTCGCCAAAGAGGGCCCCGCCAAGTTTTCGGATGGGTTTGGGGGTTTGTAGCCAGCTCGAGGTCTTGGTATCGAAGGGGCCCAGTTGTTGCAGGGCCCGGTACTGCTCTTCGGTCAGCAGCTCGAGGCCCATAGCGGCAGCCATCTCCAATGCCGAGCCCGCCGGTTTGTTTGCCTTGCGGGCCTCGAGGGCCGCTCGGTCGTAGCAGAGGCTGCGGCGGCCTTTAGGGCTTTCGGGCGAGCAGTCGAAAAACAAAAGCGCACCGCTCGTTGCGTCGTAGCCCACCACATCCGGCTCCCCGCCGGTGTTTTCCATTTGCAGCAGCGAGGCCAGCTTGTGTGGCTGGGCCAGGAGCCGGGCCTCGATATCGGCCCACTTGAGCCCGGGGTGGCGGTGCGGGTGTTGCTCGAAACGGCTTTTGAGCACACGGAGGAGTTCTTCGGATTGCTGTTTCATGGCGGACCTCTCGGAGGTGGGGCTAGTGCACCGGTAACTTATTGTGTGGCATGTTTTAAAGCACGTTGATTACCCATAATTGCGATGAACGGCTCATTGGGAGGCACTAAATACAGCGTCGTAGAGATGGCTATACCTGGGTACCTGGGGATTTGCCCTTCTATGGCAACCCCACCAACCCCACCCTTGCCCTCCCCTGCCAGGAGAGGGCAGGCAGTGTATGGGGGTCTATACGACGCTGCACTAAAGTGCATACTGCGTTCTAGGTTACCAGACCACTAGACCTGTTCTGCGGTGTGGGCCAGCACGGCTGCTGCGGTGAACTCTTCCACCCGCAAGAGCCTGCCATCCTTGAGGTGCAGGATGCGCTCGGCCTTGCGGGCGAGCTCGAGGTCGTGCGTGACCAGAATTACCGTGCGGCCCTCCTGCGCCTGCTGCAAAAGCAACTCCACCACCCGGGCCCCCGAAACCGAGTCGAGGTTGCCGGTAGGCTCGTCGGCAAACAGGATGGGTGGGTTCAGGGCCAGGGCGCGGGCAATGGCTACGCGCTGCTGCTCCCCGCCCGATAGCTTGCTGGGCAGATGGCTGCCCCGCGGGCCCAATCCCACGGCTTCCAGCAGATGGGCGGCCCGGTCGGTGCGCGCCTTGAAGCCGTAGCCCGCCAGCATCATGGGGAAGGCCACGTTTTCCAGGGCAGTCAGGGTGGGAATCAGGTTCCACTGCTGAAACACGAAGCCCATGTGCTTGAGGCGCACTTCCGAGCGGCCATCCTCGGAGAGGGTCGAAAGCGGGGTGGTATCGAGCCGCACCTCACCTTCGCTGGGCACGTCGAAGCCGGCCAGCAGATTCAGGAGGGTGGTCTTGCCCGAACCCGAAGGCCCCACAATGGCGGTCAGGCCGGCGGGGAAGCGATAGGTGAAATGATCCACCGCCACCACGTCAATCTCACCCTGGTGGTAGCGCTTGTGCAGGTTAATGGCCTCGAGCATCAAACCCTCCCCAACGCCTCGACCACCTTCAGTCGGCTGGCGGTGCGGGCCGGCAAAAACCCGGCCAGCAGGCCCAGCACCACCGCCACCAGCAGGGCAAAGGAGGCCAGGCGGAAGGTCACGGCCGAGAGGGCAATACCCACCTCACGGCCAGTGTACCAGTTGACCAGCCCCGAGGCCGCCTGCCCCAACACCAGGCCCAGCAACCCTCCCACCACACCCAGCAGCAAGGCTTCCAGCAGCACCAGGCCAAAGATGAAACCCCGCTTGGCCCCCAAAGCCCGCATCAGGCCAAACTCGCGGATGCGCTCGTAGACCGACATCATCACCGTGTTGGCCACCAACAGACCGCCCACCACCAGCGCCACCAGGCTGATGCCAAAGCGCACCAGGTCGGAAATCCGCACCGCCCGCTCGGCGAAGCGCATCACATCACCCGCGGTTTGTGCTTCCACGCCGGAGATTTTTTCCTTAAGCCCGCGGGCCACCTCTTCCGCCCGACGACCCGGGTCTATGGAGACCAGAATCGAGGTGTAGTTTTCGGTATTGAGCACGGCCTGCACCGACTCTATGGGAACAAAGATGAAGCTATCGGTAATGCCACCGGTCTTCTGTAGCACCCCCACCACCTTGAGCGAAACCTGTGGACTGAGCCGCAAGGTCTTCCCCAGCGAAAGGTTGTTGCGCTGGGCAATGCCCCCACCCACCACCGCACCGGACACTCCGGGGGTGGGGCTGCCGGACTCGAGCTCGGCGTTTGGATAGAGGTCTTTGGGCCCGAACCCCTGGGGCAGGCCCTGAAAGATGAAGCTGCTCGAGGGATCAAAGCCCCCCCGGGCAAAAGTGGCCGTGGGAATCACCTGGGTGATGCCCAGTTCCGCCGCCACAGATTGAATCTGCCGTAAGGTGTCGGGGCGCAGCTCGGGGTAGCCGGGGCTGATGGCCTCCACGCCTTCGGGAAGCACCAGAATGGCCGGCCCCACATTGGACAACTCCGCCCCCAGGGCCTTGCGCAGCCCCTCTCCAAACGACAAAAAAAGCACCATCGAGGCCGTCGAGACCACAATTCCCAGCAAAGTCAAAATGCTACGAATGGGCCGCGCCCGTAGGTTGCGATAGACCAGTGCCAGAACTTCCACGCCCATCAGAATAACCGCAAACGCTGAAAAAAGTGGGGTATGTGCCCGGGTGTGGGGTATTCGAAGAGAGGGACGGGGGCGAAACCTGGAATAATATCCGGTTGGACATTCCCATTTGACCTAAGCTAGAGGCATGAAAAGCACCCTGTTGACCCGTTTTGAGCTATCCCTGGCCGGACTACCGCAAATTGTGGGCAAAGCGACCCCCGAGCAACTGCGCCAGCGCAGTCTGCCCGAGAAGTGGTCGGCCCTCGAGAACTTGGCCCACCTGGCCCACTTCACCCTGGTCACCCAGGATCGCATGGCCCGCATCCTGCAGGAAGAGGGCCCCCCTGATCGAGCGGCTCAAACCCGACACCGAACCGGCCTTTTTGTTGCTGCTAGAGCGCTCGCCCCAAGAGGTGCTGGCCGAACTCAAAAAGCTTAGGACCCAGCTCAATCAGCAAGTCGCGGCCCTGAGCGAAGCCCAACTGGAGCGGGTGGGCATCCACAGCGCAGCGGGCCCGATGCCCCTGCGGGAGTGGCTCGAGCTCTTCCTGGTGCACGAGGCCCACCACCTTTACCTGGCTTTCTGGCGCATTCGCGAGGTATTGCAGCAGGCCCGATGAACCCGGTTTATCCTTCTAGCTTCTGGCGCCAGGAGTGCAGCCTGTGTGGGGCCTGCTGTGCCGCTCCCGACATCACCGCCTTGCAAAAGCCCCTGGGCGTGCCCTGCAAACATCTGGACGCCGGGTGTGCGTGCACCATCTACCCATTGCGCCCGCAGGTCTGCCGCAACTACACCCCGGACTGGGTTTGTGGCGAGGTCGCGCCGTTGCCGACGCTGGAGGCAAGAATCCGGCGGTACCTGGGTATTTATGGCCTGGAGCAGACCGACGGCTGATTAGTGCACCCCGGCCTCGGTGATGGCCGCCGCCGAGTTCCTGGCAAAGCGCACGTTGCCCCTGAACTCGGTCAGGTTGGTGGCGTTGACGTAGGTCATGGCGCTTTGCAAGCCCTCGCGCAGGCGGGCAATGGCTTCCTGGGCGGTGTGGTGGAAGGCCCGCAGGGTCTGCGAGGAGCCCTCGATGAAGTTGCGCTTTTCGGTGACCAGCGAGGAGGCCATGCCGTAGAGCAAGACGCCCTCGAGGTGCCCATCTTTTTTGATCAAAACCTCGTCCTCGAAGCTGCCGGAGGCAAAGAACTTACCCATCATCACCCCGTCGCTGTAGGCCAGGGCCTTCACGAAGTCGCCCGAGCTGTTCACCCCACCATCGGCGATTATCTGAACGTCGGCATAGCCCACCACCGACTGGAACCGACGTATTTCTTCCAGCAACGAAAGCTGCCCCACCCCCACGCCGGTGTTGATGCGGGTGGTACAGACCGAACCTGGCCCCACCCCCACCTTGAGGATGAAGTGCCGGAAGCCCGAGAGCTTCATCAGCCAGTAGGCGTAGGCAAAGCCCTCGATGGAGCCCACGTTGCCCAGGATGATACCGCTGTCGAGGCCCAACCCGCGTATCTTGTGCAGCACCGGCAGCACCGCCGCATTGGCCCCGTGGGCAATGTCAATCGAAGCGAAAATCAGGTTGGGTTCCGCGAAGAGCTCGGCCAGGAATTCTTCTTTCTCGTTAATACCGAGCGCCGCCCCCACCAGGGCGGGAGCACTGGCCCGTACATCTGCAAGGCGTTCGTCGTCGGATAGCCCTACTCTGGGCAAAACGTGTACCCCCCCCTTGCCCTCGTCCCACACGTCGCGGGCGAAGCGGCTGCGCATCATGCTCATGGAGGCCCCAAAGGCGGGGAAGAGCTCCAGGGTGCCCTTGGTGGTATGGAACAACTGCCGGGTGTTGACCTGGGTGCGCGAGACCGGCTGGGTCAGGAAGGTGGGGATGATGGTTTTGTCGGCGAAGGTGTAATAAGTTTCGAAGCGTTCGTAGGGATACCGGGCCAGATCGGCCTGGGTTTTTTCCAGGGCGGCCTGGGCGATATCGTCGAAAATGCCGTAGTTCACGAAAGGGTATTCTACCAAAGCGCCGGGCATCCAACGAGGACATCCTGCCCTTGCAGGGCTGGTGCATAAAGTAAAGCCACGCCTTCCTCCCCCAACGGGGGAGGCTAGGTGGGGGCATAACACCCAGCCATCTCGCCTTGCTACGAGCATTTTTGCAACCCCAGGCGTCTGAAGCGCCCCTGGCTGAGGTTTGCTAGGGTTCACGCACCGACCCCGGCCTTACAAAAGGCACAAGCAATCTGCATAATTGCCGGTGGGCCGCTGCTCGAGCCACCTGCTGGATGCATCCCTTCGCTATGAAGGGGTCGGCGGGGGTTTGCCTGGCGGGGTATCATTTTTATGCTGAATGGGTTTGATACCGGATTCAAAAGGACAGTTTACAAAACTAAAAACACCAGAGGCTGTCTTTTTGAATCCTAGAGCACTCCCTTCGGTCGGGTTAGTTCGTCACCCTTCAGTGACGAACTAACCGAATCTGGTATGAGAGGCCACGATGAAAACCGCCGAAATCCGCGAGAAATTTCTTCAGTTCTTCGAGTCCAAGGGGCATTTGCGCCTGCCGAGCTTTAGCGTGATCCCCCAGGACGACCCTACGCTGCTCTTCATCAACGCCGGTATGACCCCCCTCAAGCCCTACTTTTTGGGCAAAAAACCGGTTTTTCCCGGCCACGAGGGCGAGTGGTATCGGGTGACCACCTGCCAGAAGTCGGTGCGCACCGGCGACATCGAGAACGTGGGGCGCACCAACCGACACCAGACGGTCTTTGAGATGTTGGGCAACTTCAGTTTTGGCGACTACTTCAAAAAAGAGGCCATCGAGTGGGCCTGGGAGTTCCTGACCGACCCAAAGTGGCTGGGGCTGGACCCCGAACGCATCTATGTGACCATCTACAAGGACGACGACGAGGCCTTCGAACACTGGACGCGGGTGGGCGTACCCCCGGAAAAAATCCATCGCTTCGATGCCGACGAAAACTTCTGGCCGCAAAACGCCCCCACCAAAGGCCCCAACGGCCCCTGCGGGCCGTGCAGCGAAATCTACTACGACCGGGGGCCCGCGTTTGGCAGCGATACCTGGGCCGACTACTACGAGACCCGCGAGTCCAACCGCTTTGTGGAGATCTGGAACCTGGTTTTCCCCCAGTACGACCGCAAAGACGGGGGCATCCTGGAACCTTTGCCCAAGCCCAACATCGACACCGGCATGGGCCTGGCCCGGGTGGCCATGGTCTTGCAGGGCGTGACCGACTTTTACGAGACCGACGAGTTCCAGCCCCTGATTGCCAAAATTGTGGAGCTGACCGGCGTCAGTTATGAAGGCCCCAGTTCGGTGGCGCACCGGGTGATTTCCGAACATGCCCGCGCGGTGGCCTTTATCCTGGCCGATGGGGCCCACTTCTCCAACACCGGGCGCGGCTATGTGGTGCGGCGATTGTTGCGCCGGGCGGTGCGCTTTGGCTACCTGCTGGGCCTGCGCGAGCCCTTCATGTACAAGCTGGCTGAGGTGGTGGCGGAGGTGATGGGCGGGGTCTACCCCGAGCTCAAAGAGAACCTCGAGAGCGTGCAAAAGCAGATCCGAATCGAAGAGGAGCAGTTTTTGCGCACCCTGGAAAGCGGCATCAAACGCCTGGACAGCATGCTGGCCGGCCTGCAGCCGGGCGACACCCTTGCGGGCCGGGACGCCTTCACCCTTTACGACACCTATGGCTTCCCGCTCGACCTTACGCTGGAGATTGCCGACGAGCGCGGCATCAAGGTGGACACCGAGGGCTACGAGAAAGCCCTGGAAGAGGCCCAGGAGCTGGCTCGTCAGCGCATGGCCTTCGACAAGGAACTCTTCAAAAAATCCAACGAAGCCCTGGCCGCCCTGGCCGCCGACTACGGGAGCACCAACTTTGTGGGCTACGAGAACCTGGAAGCCCAGGTCCGGGTCAAGCTCTTGCTGGTAGGCGAGCAGACCCTGCAAGAAGCCCCTGCCGGATCCGAGGTGCAGGTGGTGCTGGACAAGACCCCCTTCTATGCCGAAGGGGGTGGGCAGGTGGGGGATGCGGGCATTCTGGAGTGGGAGGGGGGCTGGGCCAAGGTTTCCACTACCCAGAAAAACCCCGATGGCATCTTTTTGCATCTGGCCCGGGTAGAAGAGGGCACCCTGAGGGCCGGCACGGTGGTGCGGGCTCTGGTGGACCCGCACCGGCGCGATACCGAGAAAAACCACACCGCCACCCACCTGCTGCACGCCGCTCTGCGGGCCGTGCTGGGCACGCACGTTCAGCAAAAAGGAAGCTACGTGGGGCCCGACCGCCTGCGCTTCGACTTTAGCCAGTTTGAACCCATTGCCGCCAAAGACCTGGCCCGGGTCGAGCTGCTGGTCAACCGCTGGATTCAGGCCGACTTCCCGGTCAGCTACACCTACAAGCCCCTGGAAGAAGCCCGCAAGGAAGGGGCCATGGCCCTGTTCGGTGAAAAGTACGGTGATGTGGTGCGGGTGGTGAGCGTGGAGGGCGCGGTGGACAACGTGACCTCCAAGGAGCTGTGCGGCGGCTGCCATGTGCGGCGCACCGGCGAGATTGGGGCCTTTGTGATTGTAGCCGAGGAGTCGGTGGCGGCGGGGGTGCGGCGGGTTGAGGCCCTCACTGGCAGCGGGGCGGTGCGCTACGTGCGCGAGATGCTGGATCGGGTAAACGGCTTGTCCCGCGAGCTGGGTGCGGCCCCCGAAAGCCTGCCGGAGCGGGTGCGCAAACTGCAAGACGAGCTCAAGACGCGGGAAAAGGAAGTTGAGAAGCTCAAGCTGGAGCTGGCTCGAGCCCAGCTTGGGGGCGGCTCGGCGGGGGCCCGGCTGCAGGAGGCGAACGGCTACACCTACCTGGCGGTGAAGCTCGAGGGCATCGAGGCCGGCGCCCTGCGCGGCGCAGCCGACGAGCTGCTGAACAAGTACAAGGCCGACCTGGTGGCGGTGGGGTCGGGGCAGAACCTGGTCATCAAGGTGGGTAAGGCCGCCCAGAGCAAGGGCCTGGATGCCGGCGCGGTGATGAAGAAGCTTTCGGAGGCCGCCGGGGGGCGCGGCGGCGGTAAAGGAGCGCTGGCCCAGGGCGGGGGCTTCGACCTGGACAAGGCCTTTGCGGCGCTCGAGGCAGCGCTGAGGTAGGGCCTACGACCCCCTCAAGACCGCTCCAGCCCCCCCGCATACCCCGGGCCAGGCGCCACAGGCCCTGATACCAGATTCGGTTAGTTCGCCGCCATCCGGCGCCGAACCAACAGGGCCGAAGTTATCCGCGTAGCGGAGGGCGATACCGCCCTTTGGAAGTTATCCGCGTAGCGGAGGGCGTAAGCCCCTTTGGAAGGGAGGCGCTTTTTTCGCCGACCGTTCGGGGGGGTGTGCTCTAGGATTCAAAAAGATAGCCTCTGGGGGATCTTTGGTTTGGATGATTATCTTTTTGAATCCGGAATCAGACGACAAAAGCACAAATTCGAAACTTGGCAGTGTATCCTCATTTTCTCTAGCCAGCCAGGCGAAATAATAGACAGGATGAAAGTAGTGGCGCTGGACGTAGGGGAAGCCCGGATTGGCCTGGCGGTCGGCGAGACGGGCTCACCCTGGGCTTTTGGCCGGGGCTACCTGGTTCGCAAGGGCCTCGAGGCCGACCTCAAAGCCCTGGCGGCCCTGGCCGAACAGGAGCGGGCCGAGCGCTTTGTGGTGGGGCTCCCCCTGCGCACCGACGGCAGCCTGAGTACGCAGGCCGAATCGGTGCTGGCCTTGGTCGAGGCCATGCGCGAGCAGGGCCTGCACGTCGAGCTTTTGGACGAGCGCTACACCACCAAGCTGGGTCAGCACCGCCTGAGGAACGCCCCCAAGCGCATCCGGCAAGAGAAGGGTAAGCTAGACGAAGCCGCAGCCATTGCGCTGCTCGAGTCTTATTTGGCAGGTGCATAAGCCGCGTATTTCGGAGTATGTAGCATGGATGAGCCCAACAAGACCTCCCTTTCAGAGACACCCCCGACGGCCCCCGACGGCCCCCGGGAACGGGGCAAGTCGCCCACCCGCTGGATTCTGCGGGGGGTGCTGTTCATGTTTGTGCTGGTGGCGGTGGTGTTGGGCTACGCCCTGTACCTGATGGGCCCTACCGGCACCACCGCCGAGATTCGAATTCCCAAAGGCAGCGGGGCCACCGCCGTGGGGCGTTTGCTCGAGCAGGCCGGGCTGGTGCGCTCGGGCTACCTGTTTGCTTTGTACCTGCGCTTTTCGGGGCAGGACAAAGAACTCAAGCCTGGCTACTACAAGCTCGAGGGCAAGGGTCTGCGGGCCATCGCCCTGGCCATCACCGACGAGTCGCGCCCCCTCACGGTACGCATCACCTTTCCCGAAGGCTGGCGGGCGGTGGACATGGCCCAGCGCCTGAGTGACAACAACCTGGACGGCCCCCGCTTCCTCGAGCTGGTTAATAACCCTACCGCCGAGCTGCGTCCCGTAGAGGCCAGTGGGCCCAGCCTCGAGGGCTACCTCTTCCCCGCTACCTACGATTTCCCCCTCGACTACACCGCCGAAGACGTAATCCGCGCCATGACCCGCCGCATGCAACAGGAGTTCACGCCCCAGGCCCTGAGCCGCCTGAAGCAGCTTGGGCTAAAAAGCATCCACGACTGGGTCACGCTGGCCTCCATCGTGCAGGCCGAGGCCGCCAACAGCAGCGAAAAGCCCGTTATCGCCGGCATCTTCCTCAACCGTCTGGAAATCGGGATGCCCCTCCAGGCCGACCCCACGGTGGCCTACGGCCTGGGCAAGCGTCTGCCCGAACTCAACCGCAGCGCGGGCGACTTCGAAAAGGACACCCCCTACAACAGCTACACCCGGCGCGGCCTGCCCCCCGGTGCCATTGGCAACCCCGGCGCCGAAGCCCTGCAGGCCGTTCTTAACCCCGTGCGCACCAACGACAAAGGCCAAAAATACCTGTACTTCCTGCACGCCCAGGGGCGTTTGTTCCTGAACGTGGACTTCCAGGGACATCTGCGCGATACGGCAAAGTACTATCGCTAGTCTTCCTCAAAAAAGTCTCTATCTACTCTTTTTATCTCATAGCGAGCAGCTACCGTGACGCCCACATTGTATTCAATCATGTATCGGGCCAGGGTCTCCCCATCTATCAATACGATATTCCCCAGCGTTTTAGCTGTTTCTTTGGCACTGCTTGAAAAATCTGATGTGGTAATGATTACACCCCGATTGGCTTTTTGTACCGCAAGACTTCCTGCAAAGGTGCGAACAACTTCGCTCGAAACGGTGTTGTTCCATCGCTTTGCTTGAATGTAGATGTTATCCAGGCCAAGCCTATCCTGTTTGATAATCCCGTCTATGCCATCATCGCCACTACGTCCTACAGCTTTTCCAGCATCGCTCACCGAGCCTCCATATCCCATGGCTACTAATAGTTGTACAACCAGTCGCTCGAAGAAAGCGGGCGAGCACTGCCTAACTCGATCCAAAAGGTCTTGTGCCAACTGCTTTTGAAGCAAAAGGTGTAGCTGCTCGAGTTGTTCGTCTGGCGTGCTAGTACTATTTTCCTCTCCACCCAACTCACCTTCGACCTCGGAGCGTTCCTTTTTTCTAAACTCAACAAACCCAGGAAACTGCCTGAGATATGTGTTATCTATCTCGGCAACTCCAGATTGCAAGGTCTGCACACCCAGTTGGGTGATCCGGAATCTCCCCCGTGCAGGAGACTCCAGCAAACCAGCCTTTGTCAAATAGGTTCTGGCCCATCCAACACGGTTTTCATACCGGCTCTGCCCCCCACTTGGCAATAGTTCTGTCCTTTCCTCTGGGGTCAGTCCAAATTGTTTTGCCAAAATCTCGTAGGCTTCATCCATGTTATGCTCCAGGCCATCGGAGGCAAGCCGGAGCAATGGAAGCATGAAGCGTTGATAGTTTGGTACAGGCATTTGTCCAGCATTGTATATAAAAAGCTCAAGTTCTGCGTCCCAATCGCACCTGATACAGCACCACCCCCAAGGCCACCGCCGCGTTCAGGCTTTCCGCCCCTTCGGCCAGGGGAATTTTGGCCAGCTCGTCGCAGTGCTCACTCACCAGGCGACGCATTCCCTCGCCTTCCGAGCCAATTACAATCGCCAGGGGGCGGCGGTAGTCCAGTTCGGCAATGGTCTTGCTGGCTTTGCCGCTGGTACCGTACACCCAGACCCCCTGCTGCTTAATTTGTTCCAGATATCGCGTAATGTTCTTGACCTGCACCAGGGGAATCTTGCGGGCCGTACCTGCCGAGGCTTTGAGCACCAGGGCCGATAAGGGCGCACTGCGGCGCTCTTCGGTCACCACCCCGTGTGCCCCCAGCGCAAAGGCGCTGCGGATCAGGGCTCCGTAGTTGCGTGGGTCGGTCACGCCGTCCAGCACCACCAGCAAGACCTGCTCGCCGCGCTGTTGGGCCAGGCGAAAGGGGGCCTCGGGGTCGGCATAGGTGGCTTCTTCAATCTCGGCCACCAGGCCCTGGTGCTGGGTGGTCTTGACCATCTGATCCAGCTCGATGCGGGGGTACCAGTTTGTATGGGGCCCTCAGCTTGTCCAGCTCCTTCAGGAGCCAGCTTTCCACACCTTTGGCTACCCAGACCTGCCCCACCTGCCCCTCGCGCAGAGCTTCCAAAACCGGGTTTCGCCCGTAGATAAGCATAGAAACAGTTTAGGGCAGAAAGGAAAACCCGCCCTAGGCGGGGTGGGCACTGGGTACATCGGCTTTAGTTGCTGTGTTGAGCGGAAGACTCATCAATAAGCGTCTGGCGGGCCGCATTGATTTGCAGGGCTTTCACCTTGACGTACTGGGCGCTGGTGGCGTGGGCCAGGGCAGTTTCCAGGTCAATCTGGTCGCGGGCATAGAGCTCGGCCAGGTGGTCGTCGAAGGTCTGCATCCCATCGAGGGACGAATCCTTGAGGGCCTCGTAGATTTCGTTGGTGCGGTCGGGGTCTTTGATCAGGTCGCGGATGCGCAGGTTACCCTTGAGGATTTCCATTGCACAAACCCGCCCCCCCTGCTTGCTGGGCAGCAAGCGCTGGGAGACAATGCCTACCAGCGACTCGGCAAAGAGGATGCGGGCTACCTCGCGCTCGTGCGGGGGGAAGAGGTCGAGCACGCGGTTGACGGTGCGCACGGTATCGAGGGTGTGCAGCGTGGAGAAGACCAGGTGGCCGGTCTGGGCCGCTTCCAGGGCTGCTGTTGCCGTGGCGTGGTCGCGAATCTCGCCGATCATGATTACGTCGGGGTCCTGGCGCATAGCCGCTACCAGCCCATCCTTGAAGCTGGGGGCATCCTGACCAATCTCGCGCTGCACCACGATGGAATTTTTGCCCCGGTGCAGGTATTCGATGGGGTCTTCCAGGGTCACGATCATTTTGGCGTGGTGCTGGTTAATTTCGTCGAGGATGCGGGCCAGGGTGGTGGACTTGCCCGAGCCGGTGGGGCCGGTAACCAGCACCAGACCTTTTTCCTTGTCGCGGAAGTAGTTGATGGTTTCCTGGGGCAGCGAGACTATCTTGAGCTTGCTCTCGTCGGAGTTGACCACCCGCATTACGCAGCTTACCGAGCCGCGCTGGCGGAACAGGTTGACGCGGAAACGGGCCACCCCCTGCACTGAGTAGGCCAGGTCTACCTGGTTGCGTTCGGCAAAAATGGCTTTCTGCCGCTCGTTGCACATCATATCGACCAGCGCGGCAGTGTACTGGGGCGTGAGGGGGCTTTGGGTGATGGGGCCAAGTTTGCCGTGCAGGCGGGCCATCAGGGGCAACCCCACGTGCATGTGGATGTCGGAAACCCCCCGGGCAACTAGATTGGCAAGCAGTTCTGGAAAGGTCATAGGCAAATGCGATTGTAGGAGGTCTTGAGCGGGCTGATCGGGCTTCTCAACCAGCGGACTGTTACGTTAATTTTGGTTATTTGCGCTTGACAGCCGGATGGGCGAATTCTCTTGTGTTTATCGGATTTTTGGCCCAAAATAGAGGGCGTTACGCGGTGGTACAGGAGCGTTACTTCTGGAATCTTCCGCAGGGGCTTTCGTCCTGACAGACGAAGGCTAGATTAGAGTCAGAAGGACAAGGAGGGCGTAATGTACAAAAAAATCCTGATGCCCACCGATGGTAGTGCTTGCAGCCAGAAAGCCATTACGGAAGGCCTCGAGGTCGCCAAAAGCATGGGGGCCAGCGTGACGTTCTTGTATGCGGTGGAGAACATCAGCTCGAGCCTGTGGATCAGCCCTGAAAGTGTGCCCTATGGCCTCGAGCTGATCGAAGACCTCAAGCGGGTAGGGAGCGAAGCCCTCAGCAAGGCCGCCGAGCTGGCCCAGACCGCCGGGGTCGAGGCCGAGACCAAGCTGGTGGAGGCCAAGCCGGTAGACGCCATCCTGGCCGAAGCCAAGAACCACGACCTGATCGTGATGGGCACCCACGGGCGCAGTGGGCTGGATCGCTTCATGCTGGGCTCGGTGACCGAAGCGGTGTTGCACCGCTCGGACAAGCCGGTGCTGGTGCTGCGGAGCAAGTGACCCAGAAATACCGTCGTAAACTAGAGGGGTGCTGCGCAAGCTGCGTGCCCTCTTGACCGTCTGGTACGCCTACTTCCTGGAATACCGCGCCGAGGTGCTGCTCTGGGCCCTCTCGGCTATGCTCCCCCTGATTCTGATGGGGGTCTGGACGCAGGCTGCCGAAAGGGGCAGCTTTGCCCTTTCGGCAGAGGAGTTCGCCCGCTATTTTCTATGCGTGTTTCTGGTGCGCCAGCTCACCATCGTGTGGGTGATCTGGGAGTTCCAGGACGACGTGGTGCAGGGGCGGCTCTCGTTCAAGCTGCTGAAGCCCATTGACCCCGGCTGGGATCACCTGATGCAGCACGTGGCCGAGCGCCTGACCCGGCTGCCCTTTGGGCTCGTCATTGTGGCGGTTTTTCTGCTGGTCTATCCGCAGGCTCGCTTCGTGCCCGAGCTGGAAGGTGTGGTGTTGGGGCTGGTGGCCTCGGTGGCCGCTTTTCTGTTGCGCTTCCTGATGCAGTACACATTCGCCATGCTTTGCTTCTGGACCGAGCGCGGGGCCGCCGTGGAGGAGCTGTGGTTTATGGCCTATCTCTTTCTTTCGGGTCTGATTGCGCCCCTGTCGGTTTTCCCCGAAGCCGTCCGCAGTATTGCACTCCTCACACCGTTTCCCTACCTGGTCTACTTCCCGGCGGCGCTGTTTGCGGGGCTGCCGGTAACGGGCAGTGTGGCCCAGGGGTTTTTGGTGCTGGGGGTCTGGTTCGCGGTGTTCTGGATAATCAATCGCTGGCTGTGGCGCAAGGGGCTCAGGCAGTTCTCTGGCATGGGGGCTTGAGTAGCCCAGATATGGTGGAGACAGGTCATAACAGCTTCATGACGTCGTGTGGGTTATCCTGAAAACAAACTATGTCCGGGGTTCGTCTGCGTTTGCTGGGAGCGCCTGTGGTGGAGCAGGCGGGAAGGCCGCTGGCGCTGCCCACGCGTAAGCTGTTGGGGCTGCTGGCCTATCTGGCCCTGGAAGGCCCCACCCCCCGGAGCAAGCTGGCCGGGCTGTTCTGGAGCGAGCAAGATGAGGCCACCGCCCGGAGCAACCTGCGGCGCGAGCTCAACCGGCTGCGGCATACGCCTATTGCAACCCTGCTGCAAACAGACCGCGACATGCTGCAACTGGGGCCTATCCAGACCGATGTGGCCGCGTTCCGGGCGCATCTGAAGGAAGGGGAACTCGAGCCCGCCCTGGCCCTCTACCGGGGGCCGTTGCTGGATGGGCTGGAGCTTTCGGGCGCGGAGGGCTTTGCCGAATGGATCGAGGCCCGGCGCGAAGAACTGGCCCACCTGTGGCGCGAGGCCCTGCAAAGGCAAGCTGAACGCCTCGAGGCCGCCCACGACCTGCGGGGGGCCCTCTCGGCGCGGCTGGGGCTCCTGCGCGAAGACGAACTGCAAGAACTGCACCACCGCGAGGCCATGCGGCTGCACGCCCTGCTGGGCGAGCGGGAGGCTGCGCTGGCCCGCTTTGCCCGGCTGAAAGATCTGCTCCGGTACGAATTACACCTAGAACCGCTGCCCGAGACCCTGGAACTGGCCCGCCAGATCGAGCAGGGAACCCTTGCCGCTCCCCCACCCCCGCCTGCACCGACCGGTATAGGCCTCGCGCTTGACCCTCCCCTGATCGGGCGCGAGGCCGAGTGGGCCCGTATGGAAGCCGCCTGGGCGGCCGGGCAAGCCATCTACCTCTGCGGGCCAGCGGGGGTGGGCAAGACCCGGCTGATGCAGGAGTTTGCCAGGCACAAGGGCCCCTTGTTTCTCCTGCAAGCCCAGCCCGGCGATAGCGGCATCCCCTACGCCTTCTACACCCGGGCCATTCGCCAGTCCTTGGCCCAGTTTCCCGGCCTGGAGCTTCCCCCCTGGGCACGGCGGGAGCTTGCCCGGCTTGTGCCCGAGCTGGAAGATGCGCCACCTCCCATCACCACCCCGGAGGGCAAGCTGCGTCTGTTGGAGGCCATCACCGAGGTGATCCGGGCCCTGGGGCGGCGAGGCGTGCGGAGCATCGTGACCGACGACTTGCAGTTCGTGCAGGATGCCGCCAGCAACGAGGTGGCCGCCTACGCCCTGGGGCGGCTGCTGCCCGAGGGGGTGCTGCACCCTCTGGTGGCCTTCCGGCGGGAAGAGCTGAACCCCCTCATCCTGCAGACCATCCAGCAACAGGTCCTTCAGGGTCAGGCCATCCTGATTGAGCTGAAGCCGCTCTCTGAGACCGACCTCCTGCGGCTGGTGCGGGCCTTATCGGGCTCGAGCGGCGCGATTCGCTTCACCCAGCGCCTGCACCAGGCCACCGGGGGCAACCCGCTGTTCGTACTGGAAACCCTCAAAGCTTTGTTCGAGTCGGGGGCGCTGCAGGTGGGCCCCGAGGGCTGGCGCACCCCCTACGACCAGGAGACCAGGGACTATCGCGAGCTGCCTTTGCCCGCCTCGGTGCAGGAAGCGGTGGCCCGCCGCCTGCAGGGGCTGGGGGCTGCACCCCAGCGGCTTCTGGAGGCGGCCAGCCTGACGGGCGATGGTTTTGGCCTGGAAGAGTTGGAAGGGGCCACCGCCCTTTCGGAGTGGGAGAGCCTGGAGGCCCTGGAGCAAGCCCTGGCTGCGAATCTGCTCCAGCCGCAGGGGCCCGGCTACGCCTTTAGCCACGATCTGGTGCGGCGCTCGATCCGGGAGGGTTTGGGTGCCCAGCGCAGGCAGTTGTTGCATCGCAAGCTGGCCCAGGGCTTAGAAAGGCAAAGCGGCAACCCCGCCCGCATTGCCGAGCACTGGGAGGAAGGTGGAAAACCTCAAGCGGCCATCCCCTGGCGCATCCGGGCCGCCGAGGCCGCGGTGCGGATCTATGCCCACCGGGAGGCCCTCGAGCAGTACCAGAAAGCCCTGGCAGACGGCGCAGAGGGCCGGGTGGCCTTCGAAATTCGGCGCGAACAGGCCCGGCTCTGGAAAACCCTGGACGAACGCGTCCCCTGGGCCGAGGCGCTAAGCCACATGCAACAACTGGCCTCACAACTGGGAGATACCGCCTTGCAAGCCGAAACCCGGCTGGGCTGGGCCGAGCTCCACCTGCTTTCCGCACGGTACGCCGAAGCCTTGCAGCAGGCGAACTTGGCGCTGCAAGACCAGCCTCTGCCTCCTGCGCTATCGGGCCAGGCGCATTATCTGGGGGGCCGGGCCCTGGCGGCGATGGGCGATCTCAGGGCCGCCGAATCCCGTTTACAACAGGCCCTTACCCACCTGCCGCAGGATCTTCTTACTCTGGACATTTACGACTGGCTGAGCATTTTCGCCTACCGCCAGGGCCACCTGGAAACCGCCCTGCGCTACACCGAAGCCGAGCGAAGCCTGGCCCAGGCCCTGGGCAGCCGCACCGGGCAGAACAACGCCCTGCAAAACGCCGCCACCTTCACCGCGGCCCAGGGACACTACGAGCAGGCGGTGCAGCTGGCCGAACAGGCCATTGCCGAGGCCAGGGAGATAGGGGACGTGACCCTGCTGCGCTATGCCCTTTTGAACCTGTTTGCCATCCACTACCAGCGCAGCAACTTCGAGGCCGCCCTGGGCCCCCTCGAGGAGGGCCTGCAAAGCGCCCGCGAGCCGCAAAACCCCGAGATGGAGGCCAAGTTTCTCAACAACCTGAGCCTGGTGCACTGGTACCGAGGGGCGCTGGGGGCCGCTTACCGGGCGGTATCCCAGGCCCTGGAACTCAGCCAGCAAAGCGGGCACCAGGCCGACGCCCTGTTCTACCAGGTGGTGCTGGCCGACGACCTGCACTGGCTGGGCCGGCCCGCCGAGGCGGCGGCCATGCTGGCCTCCGCGGCCGAGTCCACACGGGAACTGGGGCTGTGGGGCCGAGTGCCCTGGGTCGAGACCCACCTGGCCCGCTGCGAGGTCTCGCTGGGGCAGCCCGAACAGGCCCTAAAGCGGCTCGAGCGGCTCTCCCAGGAGCCCCGCCTATCCGACTTTCTGAACCCCCCGCGCATGTCCTGGGTGGAAGGGCTGGCCCGGCTGAAGCTGAACCAACCGGCATTGGCTTTGCAGGCCGTGCAGGATGCACACTCCGACGACCCCACCACCACCTCGCAACTCTGGAGCGTTCGGCTTTGGGCCCAGGCCCGGCTGGGGCGGGTTTCCCCCGAAGACCTGCAAAAAGGCCTCGAGCTGCTGGAGGTCCAAGGGATACCCCCGCTGGAAAAGCTCTCGCTGCGCCAGGCAGTGATGGTGGCCATGCGTGCCCGGGGGGATTTGAGCCAGGCCCTGGACCAGCAACGCCTGGCAGAGCAGGGCTTGCAGGCCCTATCCGGGAGCCTGAAGGAGTATCCGGAGCTGAAAGATGGATTCTGGCAATGGTACGCATTTCATCCAAACGTTACTCCCTGAATCAAGCCGCCCTATAACTTCAGAGCGAAAATAAAAGCGCTCCAGAGCATTTTTAGTTACGTAATACCAGATTCAAAAAGACAGTTTACAAAACCAAAAACACTAGAGGCTGTCTTTTTGAATCCTAGAGCACACCCCTCCCTTGAGTACCGGCGCTAGCCGGGGGCCGATGGCCCTTCACTGACGGTCGGCGAAGGAAGCGTCTCCCTTCCAAGGGGCGGTATCGCCCTCCGCTACGCGGATAACTTCGGTCGGGTTAGTTCGTCACCAAAGGGTGATGAACTAACCGAATCTGGTATAACACTTCCAACGCGAACCTGAAAGATGTGCTATCCAAGATGTTCGAGCGTGCCCTGAATAGGTGAGGCCTCCTGAAGCAGTTCTCCATCACGTTTCCCACCAATACGACGCACACGGTGCGTCGTATTGTAGTCGGTGCGGCAAAAACCGCCGTACCGACTATTCGTGGGAACCGCTCCAGAAGACCCGGAAGGCTTTTGTTTAGTGCTTGAACCCTGATAAGCGCTTGTGCGCTTTTGTGGCAAGGTTGAGTCTTGCCACGCCCTTGCCACGCCCCCCCTGCTAAGGTGGCCCACACAAGGAGGTGAGGCGTGGATGAAGACGAAAGCAAACGCGAGTACCGGCTCATCGTGCAGCCGCCGGACGAAACCCACCCCTGGCAGGCCCGTCTCGAGCGGGCGGGGGAGGTGCTCGAGTTCGAGAGTCCCCTGGAACTGGTGGCCTGGCTCGAGGCCCAGCTCAAACCGCCTTTGGAGGGCCTGCGCTAACCGAAAGGAGAACGCATGAAGCATCTGGTCTGGATTCTGTTACTGGTATGGCTGGCCGCTTGCGGACGCAACGGCCCCCCCAACGTAACCTTCAACTACACCGTAGACCCCACCGTGCAGCCCGAGCCCGCCAGCCTCCCCGACGGCCCTCAGGGGCCGCGCCCGCTGGCTGCGGTGGCGGATGAGCAGGGCAACAAAGCTACCTTCGTTCTCAACGAGGTAATCCTCTCGCCCAAAAACCAGGGCGAACTGCAAGACTTTTTGAACCGCTACGGTGGGGTGGTGCTGGCCAACAACGCGGTGCCCACGCCTCCACCCGGCTCCGGCATCACCCTCGAGCCCAAGTACGCCACGCCCACCGAGTACCTGGTCAAGATAGACCCCAGCAAGCTGGATGTTGCCACCTTTAAGGCCGATGCCGAAAAGGCCGGATTGGGCGGCACCTTCAAAATTTCCAGCGACGGCGGGGCCAAGCTGCTGGCCCTGGTAGCCCGCGCTTTAGCGAACGGACAGGGTGCGAGCGCGAACTTCGTGGGGCAGGGCGACGCACCGGGCGATACCGTGCTCCTGCAAACCAACGAGGGGAGCAACAACAACGCCTTTGCCTGGGCCGAGTTCGGCGACACCGGCAGCCGGGCCAACGTGGTGCGGGCCTGGCAGTTCGTAGCCGCCAGGGGCGTGCCACGCAGACCCCGCATCGCCATCATTGACGGCGGCTTCTGGCTTGACGGCGCGAACAACAACCTAATTGCCGACTTCCCCACCACCCCCCTGCAGTACGACTTTGTGGACAGCGACTACAACGCTGGTGGAACCAACCCCTGGAGTTGTGGTGGAGGTGCATGCCCCTGGCACGGCACGGGTGCAGCGAGTGTGGCCCTCTCGGTGTTGAACAACGGTACCGGCGCTGCGGGAACGGGGGGGCAGGTGGCCGACCCCATTTTGTTCAAGACCAGCGCCGACCTCTATCAAGTCAAACATGCGGTGCGCTCAGCTATCGGCTGGGGAGCCGACGTAATCTCGATGAGCTTTGGAATTTGTAGCGTAGACCCGTGGTGTGACTTTGCTAATCTGGCGTACGAGGTCACTGGGTTCTACAACGCCTTTGAAGATGCTCTGGCAGCGGGCCGGGTGCTGGTAGCCTCGGCAGGAAACGAGGGAAAGAATGCCAATGCGGTACCCTGCAAACTGAACGGGGTAATCTGCGTGGGGGCGCTGGCAAACAACAGCAACACCGCCATCGGCTATTCCAACTACGGGCCCCACATAGACATCTGGGCTCCTACCAACATTCGTGCCATCTATGGAGAAAATCTCCCCCTGGGCCTCGCCACCTTCGGCGGCACCAGCGCTTCCACACCCTTCATCGCCGGGATCGCCGCCATGATGCGGGCCTACAACCCCGCCCTCACCTCCGACCAGGTCAGGGACATCCTGCAACAGGCCGGCTACAACAACTCGCCCGACCCCAAGGTGAACTATTACGTGAACGCCTTTGCGGCGGTGCTCCAGGCGGCGGGGAATTTTTTGAATCCGGATCGGCTCGAGCCCAACAACACCCCGGCCCAGGCCACTACCCCCACCCCCGGCACCACCTACGACCTTAGCCTGCACAACGGGGCCGATAAGGACGTCTACCGGGTGAACGCCCCGGGCTACAGCCGGGTCAAATTCATCTTCGACTACCCCAATGGGCTGGGCAAGCTTGGGCTGGGCAATGGACTGGTGAAGGAGTCGGGCTGCGGCGATACCCAGCTCATCAGCGACAAGACCGGGGCAAACGGGCGTACTTTGATTATGGACATCCCACCGGGAAATGCGCTGCTGACCCTCTCGGCGCTGGCCCGATTGCCCTACAACTTCTCCTTCACGCGACAGTCCATTTCGCTTGACCCCGATGCCTTGGAGCCCAACGAGACCGGCAACACTGCCCGCAACGTGGGCCAGGGCAGCTACAGCGCTACCCTGCACGTGAGCAACGACGTGGACTACTACAGCTTCACCGCCACCGCCAGCAGCTCCAAGCCTTTTATCTTCAACATCCTCTCCACCGATATCCCCCTCACGGTGCGTATCTTCGACGGGGGCAACAACGAGGTGTTTGTGGGCTACACCGGCCCGGATTGCAGTAGCCTGCCGGTCTACACCTTCCCCAACGGCACCGCGACCTATACTGTTAAGGTTTCGGCCAGCGCGGGCGAGGTGGGCAAATATGCCTTTGGCTTGGGCGCCTTCAGCCCTCCCATACCCCCCCTGATCACCATCTTTGGCTCGCTTAACCTATGGTGGATTAACCCTGGCGACCCCGGTCTGCGCTATCTCAAAGGGGTGCGAGAGGGCTTCATCTTCGAGCGCAACGTGGACATCCGCAACATTCAGCTCGGTGGCGAGGGCCTCCATCTCAACCTCTACAACCTGAGCGGCAACAAGGTGGCCGAGGGCCAGCCTTTCAGCACCCCAGGGGGTGGGCCCGAAGGCGAGCGTATAGACCTGAGCAGCCTGCCCGCTGTCCAGTACGTGGTGGAGGTGGTACGCACAGGTGAGTTTGCCGATGGCTCGGTGCGCCTGCCACTGGTGCCCTACAACCTGCAACTGGGCGTGGGCGGGCCGTAGATAAGGGAGGATCATCATGCGCAGATTCTGGTTTATAGCTTTGTTGCTTGGCTTTGCCCTGGCCCAGAAAGACCCCCACCCCTGCTACCTGATGGGCATTTTCAATGCCAATAACACCCCCAACGCCCTGGGCTCGTTGGGCTTTGTGATGAGCAACGAAGGCATTTTGCAGGATGGCAAGCCCCTGAGCGGCAGCGGCGGCCAGGCCGAGGCCCAGGCCATGGCGCAGGCCATCGGCTCGGTACAGCCCATGTCCTACTGCATTCAGAACCTGTCCTCCGGTGGGGTCATCCAACTGCAATACTTCCGCAGCAGCCCTCAGGGGGCCCAGCACTGGCTGGGGGGAATCCGCAAGGGGGCCCCCAGCTGGGTGGGCCTGAACGTGGGGGACGAAGCCGGGCTGTTTCGCAGCGACCAGAGCCAGCCAGTCTTCAGCCTGGCCTTCCGTTACCGCGAGTATGCTTTTTTGCTCACCCATAGCAGCATGGATCCCGAGAGCTACCGCAAGTGGGCCCTGGCCGTCATTGAACGGGTAAAGAAGTTCAAGTAGGAGGAAAACATGCATCAGCTTTGGAAAATAGTCCTGGTACTGGCGCTGGGCCTCTCGCTCTTGGCGCTGGCCCAGAGCGCCCAACGGCTCATCCTGAACGGGCAGGTGGCCTCTACGCGGGTGATCGTGGTGCAGGGCACCGCCTACGTGCCGCTGGCCGACGTGGCCAAGGCCCTGGGCCAGACGGTGGTCAAGGTGCAGGGCGGCTACGAGATTCGCGCTGCGGGCGGGGCCAACCAACTGGCCGGGCAGTTCCAGGGCAAGGTGGGGGACCAGATCCTGACCGGGCTCTTCCGGGTGCAAATTCAAAAGGTGGAGCGGATGGAGAGCTACACCACCCGCTTCGACAAGAACAACCTGACCATTCAGCCCCGCAGCGCCGAGGAAGAACTGGTGGTGGTCACCGGACTGCTCAAGAACGCCAAGCAGTCGGGCACGGTGGCCCCCTCGCTGAGCGTGAACAACCCCGGCAACACCGCCCTGGCCGGTGTTGATGGGCGCTCGTTTCCGCCCATCGCCTACGATAGCCCCGCTGGGACTAACACGGGTGGGGGCTTTAGCCTGCTGCCAGGGGCGGCCCTGAACTTTGCGGTGGTGTTTTCTGTGCCCAAGGGCACCGAGGTCAAGGCGTTGGTGCTGCGGGTGGGCGAGTATGGCGATACAGGCAGCAAGGACGTGCGGGTAAGCCTGTAGCCGACACCTTCAATCCAACCGGCCCTTTGCGCTTGCAAAGGGCTTCTTATCGCGCCCTTCACAGACGTTGCCGCCCGCGAAAACGAGAATGCGTCTGCGCCCAGACGCATGTTATACCGGATTCAAAAAGACAGTTCACAAAACCAAAAACACCAGAGGCTGTCTTTTTGAATCCTAGAGCACACCCCTCCCTTGAGTACCGGCGCTAGCCGGGGGCCGATGGCCCTTCACTGTCGGTCGGCGAAGAAAGCGTCTCCCTTCCAAGGGGCGGTATCGCCCTCCGCTACGCGGATAACTTCCAAGGGGCGGTATCGCCCTCCGCTACGCGGATAACTTCCAAGGGGCGGTATCGCCCTCCGCTACGCGGATAACTTCGGTCGGGTTAGTTCGTCACCAAACGGTGACGAACTAGACGAACTAACCGAATCTGGTATTACGCACCCAAGCGTGGGCCGGGCTCGGCCCACGAGTGCTGGGGTCTCGAGTTTCCGGGCAGCAACTATTCTGTCCAGTACAAAGCTTTCTTGAAGTCGGATGGCTCGAAATATGTGAAGAGCGCTCTAAGTTGCTGAAATACACTCCCCTTACTGATTCAGGGCCTTGCTCAATACCCTCCCCCACCCTCCCTACGCTGTAGGGAGGGAGCTGGTGTCTGCTGCGAATATTTGACCAGCTTACCGTAGGAGTGGCGTGCAGCACTCCCAGACCTGCGCGTAACGCCGATATAACGTGGGCTCAACTAGGCTGTGGTTCGCATCATGGTTAGACTGGAAGGTACGGAAACCAGAGTGGAGCCAACTGCCTTACTGCGGCCACGCCTCAAAGGGGTGGTGCTCAAACGAGTTGGGCTGGCCCTGGCCCTGTGGGGCGAGCCGGGGGTTGGCAAGAGCCACACTGCCCGGCAGCTCCTGCGCGAGACCTCCTGTCGCAGTTTTAGCTTTCCTGCTATGGTGCCGCCGGGTGCTTTGGTACGGGGCATTCCTCGGCCCGACCGGCTCCCGGCCTGGGCCGAACCCCTGCTGCTCAAGCTGCAAAAAGGCGAAGCCCTGGGTAGCAAACGAACGGCGGAGGCATTGGGAGCGCTGCTCTCCGCGCTGGCCCCGGTGGTGCTGCACCTGGAAGACATCCACGAGGTGAGCCCGGAGGGCCTCGAGTGGATCCAGGCCCTGGCCGCCCTTGCTTTGCGAACCAGGGGCGTGGCCCTGCTGGTCACCAGCCGCAGCATTCCCCCCGAACCTTTCGAGGCCTATCGTGTAACGCCCCTCTCCCCCGAAGCCTCGCAAGCCATGCTCGAGGCCGAGATGGGAAGCCCCCTGCCCGAAGGCGCCCTGGCCTGGATTTATGGCCGCGCCCAGGGCAACCCGCTGTTCAGCCTGGAGTATCTGCGCCACCTGGCCCGACAAGGCTTTTTGTGGAGCGATGGGCGGCGGTGGTACTGGCGGCCTCCGCAGGTAGGCACCTTGCCCCTGACGGTAGAGGCACTCCTGGAACACTGGCTGCGCGAGGCAACCGACTCCCCCACCCTGCGCCAGGCCCTGGAAAGCAAAGCCCTGCTGGGGCTGGGGGCCAGCCCTGTGGTGTGGGCCAAAGTAGCCGGGCTTTCATCTCAGGAATTGAACACAGCCCAGCTAGCTTTGCAGCGAAAAGGCCTTTTTTGGGCTGGGGAGTTTGCCCACCCACTCTATCAGGAAGTCACCCTGCGCAGCCTGCCGGCGCAACTGCGCCGTGGCTATGCCCAAAGGGCCCTCGAGGCCCTAGCCGATCAACCGCTGGACGCCGCACAATATCTCGAGGAAGCCGGGTTGCAAAGCGAACAAATTCTGGCCCACCTGCAAGGCGCTGCTGAGGCCGCCCAGCAGCAGGGGGATGAGGTGCAAGCCGCACGGCTGTGGGCCAGGGCCGCGACCCATGCGCCCGCACCCCTGCGCGGCAAGCTGGCCTTTGCCGCAGCCCAGGTTCTGGAAAAAGCAGACCGCCCCGAGGCCATGCGGCTGCTGCGGCTGGTACTGGAAGACCGGCCCGACCACCCCGAGGCGCTTTACCTGCTGGCGGGCTGCTACGCCGACCTGGGCGATTCGCGCGAGGTCGAGCGGCTAATGGGGCGCTTTTCTGAGCGCGAGAAAGCCCAGCCCGACTGGATCAAGCGCCGGATTGCCCTGCAATTTGCTATGGGGGACTACAAGGGGGTATTGCAGCACTGGGAAGCTCACCCGGCGCTGCACCATGAACCCACCCCGGCGCTGGCCTATAACATCGGCTTTGCCCGCACCCTGCAGGGCGACCACGTGGGTGCCGAAGCTATTGCCAAAGCCGCCTTGAATCAACCTTGCTCACTGCTGGATCGGGCGCGGTTGCTGACGGTTTGTGGGCTGGCGCGTTTTTATCAGGATGACCTCGAGGCCGCCCTTTCCCTTTTCAACCAGGCCGTGGAGGCTGCTCGCGATGCAGGCCAGCCGGCCTACACTGCCTCCACCCTGCATAACCGGGCCATGGTGCTGGAGGAACTCAGCCGGGAAGCCGAGATGCTGGCCGACACCGAAGAAGCTTTGCGCCTGTACGCCGAGGCCGGCATCAGCCGCCACTACGCCAGCACCCTGACCAAGAAAGCCCGCATTCTGCACGAGATGGGCCAGTACGAGCAAGCCGAGGAAGCCTTCTGCGAAAGCCGGGAGATTTTGCAGCAAAGCGATGCCTCGAGTTTCCTGATCACCTGTGAAGCCCAGCTCAGCAACCTCTACCTGGACTGGCAGCCCCCCTATGGCCACACCCTGGCCCGCAAGCATGCCGAAAGCGCCTTGGAGCTGGCAAAGCCTTTTGGCGGCAGCAAGCTGTTCATGGCCCTCTACCAGTTATCTAAAGTAGAAACCAGTGCGGGACGGGCCGCACGGGGCCTGGAAATAGCCCAGGCGTGCCTGACCATGGCCCAGGGATTTGGCCTCAAACAACCGCAATATCAGGCTCTTACCGCTCAGGGGCTGGCGCTGGCCGAGCTGGGCCAGGCCGAGGCAGCCTGCACGTGCTTAGAGAAAGCCTATCAACTGGCCTCGGGTTCCGACTGGCAGGTGTATGCCGAATGCATCGGCCTCGAGCTTGATCGCATCACCGGGAACATAGACAGCGCCCGCGCGCGTTTGTGTTGGTTCGAGGAGCGCGGCCTGCTTAACGGAGCTCACCTGGCCCGCCGCTACTTCCCCTCGCTAAATCAATCCCCGGTTTCGAGCAATTCCCCGGCTCTACTTTGCCTAGAAGTGCTGGGCCCTATGCAACTGGGAGGTCGGGCGGTGCGGGGCCACAAACGCCAGGAGCTGCTGGCCCTCCTGCTCGAGGCCCGGGTAGCCGGGCGGGGTGAGGTGGGCAAGCTCGAGCTTTTAGACCGCCTCTACCCCGGCGAGGACGAGGAAAAAGCCGCTTCTTCGCTCAAGGAGCTGATCCACACGGTGAGAACAAGCCTGGGCGCTTCCGCCGTGGCCACCACCCCCTCCGGATATGCCCTGGGCGCGGCGGTCGGTTCCGACCTGGAAGAGTTTTTGCGCGCCGGCGAGGCCCGCTTGTGGCGGGGGGCGTATCTGGGGGGTCTTCCCTCCTTTTACGAGACCGCACGCGAGTCGGCGCACCTGGCCCTGCGCTCGAGGGCCGAGGCCTTGCTCGAGGCCGACCCCAAGGAGGCCGCCCGGCTGGGAAGAATCCTGCTGGAGGCTGACCCCTACGACCTCGAGGCTTTGCGCCTGACCCTGGGGGCCCTGCGCCGCGCGGGGAACCACAAAAGCCTGGGCCGACTGTACGAAGAAGCCAGGGCTAGGATGCTCGAGGTGGGCGAGACCTTGCCGGAGAACTGGCAGGGCTTCCTCACGGCCTGAACCACCCAGCGCCCCCCTGATGCGGCTGTCGGCCCAGACGGCAACAGCCCCGTTCGGGGCTTAAGAATTTTGAGTCTCGAATGGCTCACGCTTACGAAGCGCACAGGCCCCCCGCGAAGGGTGGGGGGCTCGCTTGTGGTTCGGCAAAACCCCCTGCAATTCTGACCCGCTTCTGACCGGCCCTGCAGCACCCTGGGGGTCGAAAGGAGCAACCATGTTCGACCCCAGATTGCGCACCCTGGCCGTACTCCTAGCCGCCGGTATAGCGTGGGCCGCGGGCACCACCTACAGCATCGTGGTAAATGGACAGGTGGCCGCCGATAAGGCCATTGTGGTGAACGGCAAGACCTATCTGCCCCTCTCGGTGCTTAAGGAGCTGGGAATCAATTACAGCCTTAGGGGAGCCACCTTGACCCTGGGCGGCTCGACCCCCGCCAACCAGACCCCCGGCGGGGCCAACCAGCGGGCCTCGCTGGAGGGCTGCCTGGGCGAGACCCTGTTCAACGGCGTCTGGCGCTTCAAGGTCATCAAGCTCGAGCCCATCGTGAAAGACGCTGGAACCCCCCTCGAGACCCCCGGCTGGGGCGCGACGGTGGAGCTGCGCAGCGGGGCCAGGGCCATGGTGCAGCCGGTTTTTACCGGGATGCGTGACCAGGGCATCCAGGTCGCCTTCGCCGACGCACAAACCCTTACCGCCGACGCTCTGGACGTGCAGAAGCTCACCTATGCCAACCTCCCGCCGGGCGGGGTGGTAACCCATCAACTCAAGTTCTGGTACCGCTACGACACCCCCAAAGACCAGATCAAAACCCCCACCAAGCTGCTCCTGGAGATCAATCCCAACGGCTTCGAGAACACCATCCGGGCCAGCGGCGCCAGTTACACCACCCCCACCCCCAGCCTGCGGGTGCGGCTCGACTGCCAGAAATAAGCCACACATGGATGGCTGGGCTCGATTTGCAAGGGGGTAAGCGTGTGGAAGAAGAGACAGGGATTTTTTACCGCATCTGTCCGCGCTGTGCCCGGGCTGTACCGACCAGCACAGACGAGCGCTATTGCACCAACGACGGCGAGCGGCTGCTCGAGGCCTGCCCCCGCTGTCAGGCCAGGTTTACCTCGCCCTATGCGCAGTTTTGTGGAGTGTGCGGGCTCGAGCTCGCCGTGCCAGTAAGGAGGAACTAAGATGAAAATATTGCAGTGGTTAGGCATCACCGGCTTTTTGCTCGTCGCATTGGCAGCGTGCTCGGTCGGCGGGAGCAAAACCGATCCCGATCTGTTCACCGAGGCCAACGCCTGGAAAGAGGGTATCCCGGCTGACGCCCAGATGGTCAGCCCCGAGGAGTTCCAGAAAGGTATTGCCTCGGGCGAGCTGGTGCTTTCCAGCACCGCCGCAGTCGCCGCAGCCAAACAGGCTCGAGAAGCCCAATACCAAAGCGATAAGAGCTTTCTAAACGGCATCCCGGACAAAGACCCCAACACCCAAGCCCTGCTCGCCGAGGCTGCGGGTAGCCCCAGCTTCGAGGGCGACCGCCCGGTGAGCGGGCCGGGGGGGGAGCCGGTGGTGCTGTTTGGCCTGGGCACCCAGCTGCGCAACGCCGTCGAGACCTACCAGCGCGCGCAAAGCGTGGACAACGCCCTGGACGATTATGCCCTGAGCTACTCGCTCTTGCCCGAGGACCTCAAACCCCAGGCCCCCAGCCCCGATAGCCTCAAGGGAAAGCCGCTGGCCGAGGTCAAAGCCGCCCTCGAGCAGCTCGATGGCCTGTTGGGAAGCAAGCCTGCCAGCCTGCGCACGGCCCGGCTCGAGCCCGGCGGCGGGGTGCAACCCCAAGCCATCAACCCTGGCAACGGCACCGACAACAACGGACCCTGCACCCCTACCAACCTGGCCAAGCGCTTCTGGTTCCCCCTCAAAAACTTCATCAGCCCGGTCAAAAACCAAGCCAAACGCGGCACCTGCTGGGCCTTCACCGCGATCGGGGCGGTGGAAAGCCGCGAGCGGGTGCAAAACAACAACCCCGTAGACCTCTCCGAGCAGTTCCTGGTCAACAAGGTCAAGCAGGACTGGGACTCCAGCGACTACACCGACGGTTACTGGTCGGAGAAGGCCCTCGAGACCGCGGTCAATAAAGGCCAGAGCTTCCCCAGCGAGGGGGGCTGGACCTACAACAGGGCCACCTCACGCCCCAGCGTCAAAGATGGCGACAGCAGTTCGTATGCCAACAGCTGCAACGGCTACAGTGGCACCTGCTCGGATACCGCCCACCAGAGCCGCCGGGTCTGCACCACCTTTATCTTCACTTTTTGTAGCTACGCCAAGGTAACCTTTGGCGGGCCCGGCGTGGCCTCCTCGAAGACCACCCAGGTCTGGAAAAACGGCGAGACCTTCAAGCTCAACCTCCTGCGCCAGTACCTCTCGCAAGGCTATGTGCTCCTGGCTTCGTTCCCGGTCTACAAAGGTTTCATGGACGATGTGAAAAACGACGGCGTGGTGAGCAACTACGCCAAGACCAGGCTCGACGATAAGGGCAAAGAGGTAGCCGGCTCCTACGGCGGCCACGCCGTGCAGATCGTGGGGTTTCTCTCCAATGAAGACATGAGCCAGTTCGGCCAGACCCCCAGCATCGGCGGGGGTGGGTATTTCATCGTCAAGAACTCCTGGGGCTGCGGCGCGGGCGACCGCGGCTTTTACTACGTCCCCGCCGACTATGTCAGCGGCATCTTCAATTCCCTGAGCGTGCTGAACTTCGATGGCCGCCGCAGCGAGGCCTGGAAGCAGGAGCAGGCCGCGCCGGGCGGCTCGGAAGCGCCCAAGATCACCATCAAAACCAACCCCGCTACCGTACAGCTCCGGGTCGAGACCAACCTGGCCCAGTTCTTCCAGATCACCCACCCTGTGGCCAAGAGCGTCAACCTGAGCGTGACCTCAAATCTGGACGGCACCCTCTACAATGGCGGCTGGAGCACCGATTCCAACAGCCTGTTCGGCCCCGAACTCAAGCGCACTCTGAACTCGGTGGGTTCCCGGACTATAACCTTGCTGGCCAAATATGGCAGCAGCCAGGCCAGCAGCAGCTTCGTGGTCAACGTAATCAACACCCCGCCCACCCTGAACCTGCAATACGGGGGAGACCCCCACCAGGGCGAGGCCTACCCCATCACCGCGCTCATTACCGACCCCAACGAACCCGACACCAACAAGCTATGCGGTACCACCACCTGGTCAGTGGATGCGCCCGATACGCTTTCGGCAGGTACGGGCTGCTCGGTCTCGGTCACCTTTGGGGCTACCGGACTCCGCCAGGTGCGCGTGACCACCCAAGATAGCGACGGGGCCACCGCTACCCAGACCCTCAACCTGAACGTGCTGCCCCCACCCCCCAACCCCTACCCCAAGATCACCGATTATGGGGTGTACTCGAGGGAGTTCACCGGTGGGCAGTTCCGCTTCTGCGGGAGCGTAAAGGTAGCCGGCGGCAGCACCATCGTCCTGAGCGAAAAGGGTTGCACCCTTGTCATCGGGCCTACCCCCACCCGCTACTACGGGGGGATCAGCGTAGAGAACCCCAGCAACGAAGCCCTCACCTACGACTGGAAGCTCTACGTAAGCGGCCCGGGGTTTGATAACGTCCTTCTCGCCGATACCGGCTCCACCCGCAACGTCTTTGATCTCTACAACGTCCACAACGAAGGGCTCGGCACCGACAACTGCCGCGTAACTGTCAAGGTCAACGCCCCCGACCCCAGCCGCAGCAAGGGGCCCATCACGGTGTGGGCAGGCAGGTGCACCTACTACTCCTTCACGCTCAGATAGGGCCCTGGCCCACGCCCGGGTCGTAGCCAAGGTTCGAACCAAGTCGCCAGTTAAGCAGGCATGCCGCCCATGGGCGGCATGCCTGCTTTGTTTTTACAGACAAAAAGCACGATCACAGCGATAAACTGGGGAAGCCCGGCGCCTACCTTCACCAAACCTACATATCTCGTACTGCACCTTTACACAAGCTTGCCAGAACATGACTGCCGCGGAGGGAACGTGAAGAACCCTGTACCCACCATCGCCACCCTGCTCGCCTTAGCACCTCCTGTCCTGGCCCAGGGCGCCCTCGAGCTTCCCCAGGCCCTGCAAGCCCTGCCGGGTACCCTGGACTGGAGAAGCGCCGACCTGAACTACGAGAGCGCGGTGCGGCAGCTGGAAGCCGCCCAGGCCGCCCTGGGCTTCAAGCTGTCGGGTGGGGCCGACTACACCCTGCGCCAGAGCGGCAGCAGCCTGAGCCTTTCCGGCACGGCCAGCCTGGGGGTGCTGCCCTGGTCTACGAGCGCCGACGCCGCGCGCAGCGCCGAGCGGGCCCTGGAGCGGGCCGCCCTGACCCGCCGCGATGCTCGCAACACCCTTTACCTGGCCCTGCATACGCAGTACTTCAACCTGCGCCAGGCCCAGACCGACCTGAGCATCGCCCAGGCCACCCTGGCCCTGCGCGAACGCCAGTTGCAGATTGTCACCGCGCAGAACCAGGCCGGCACCGCCACCCTGAGCGACCTGCTCACCGCCCAGCAGAACCTGGACACCGCCCGATCGGGGCTGGTGAGCGCCCAGGGGGCCCTCGAGCTGGCCCGCCTGACCCTGGCCAGCACCCTGGGCCTGAGCCCCCAACAGCTCGGCAACCCCGTCACCCCCCCCGAGGAACCCAGCCTGCCCGGCGAGGGCCTGGAGGCCTTGCTGCAAAGGGCCCTGAGCCGCCGCTCCGACGTGTTGCGAAGCCAGTCCCAATTGCAGGATGCCGAAGAAAACCTGGCCAGCGCCGAGCGCGACCGGCTGATTCCCAATGCTTCGGTGAGCGCGGTTTACAGCGATAGCGGCATTTCGCTCTCGAGCGGGCTGAACTTCAAGAGCGGCACTGCCTCACTTTCTGGAGCGGTGCCGCTAATGCAGGGGAGCGGCGGGGCCTTGCAGCAGGGTTGGAGTGTGGGGCTCTCCCTTAGCATGCCCATTTTCGACCCCGTGGCCGACAGCCGCATCCGCACGGCCCAGACCGCGCTGCAAGTGGCGCAGCAAGCCCTGGAAAGCACCCGCAAGGCCGCCGAGCTGGACGTGCGGCAAAAGTACCAGAACCTCCAGACTGCCCGGGCCGCCATTTCCGCCGCCCGGGCCGGCCTGAATGCGGCCAACCAGAACCTGCGCACCGCCCAGGCCCGGCTGCAGGCCGGCACCGGTACCAGCGTGGAGGTTCAGGCAGCAGAACTCAACCGGCTGCAAGCCCAGCGCAACCTCGAGGCCGCCCTAACCCAGGCCCAACTGGCCGCCCTGGCCCTGCAAAACGCCCTTGGACAGGACCTTACCACCACTCTCGGAGGGAGTAAATGACGCACCGTGTCTCGAACCTTCTGTCGAAGCCCTTGCTTTTGCTGGCGCTGCTGCCGGTTTGCTCCCTGGGGTTAGCCCAGAACACCCTCACCCTGCCCCAGGCCCTATCGCAGGCCTACAGCCGGGGCCCCTCGCTGCAAAGCGCCCAGGCCACCCTGCAAAACGCCACCCTGCAGCTCAATGCGCTCAAGGCCGACCCCAGCACCCTGGTGGTGGCCCGCACCCAGGCCGAGCAGAGCGCAAAGCTGGCCGAGGTGAACCTCGAGGCCACCCGGCTTTCGGTCATGCAGAGCGTGGTGAACGCCTACGTAAGCCTCTACGAAGCCCAGCAAAACGTGGCCTTGTTCCAGGCCCAGGTAGCCCTGAACCAGCGCAATCTGGAGGTGGCCAAGGCCCGCCAGGCCGCCGGCAACGCCACCGCCCTGGACGTAGCCCGGGCCCAGACCACCCTGGATAGCTCGAGGCAGTCCCTCACCAACGCCCAGTCCCAGCTCCCGGTGCTGGCCGCCCAGCTTGCCGCGCTGCTGGGCCTGAGCGACCTGGGCAACGTCATGGTGGCCGCTCCTCCGGCCCCTCCGGTGCTGCAAGCCGACCTCCAGGCCCTGAGCCGCGACCTCTTTAGTCGGCTGCCCAGCGTGCTGCAAGCCCAGCAGGCCGTAGAACTTGCCGAACTGAACGTCAAGCTGGCCGATAACGACTACACCCCCGCCGTCCAGCTCAACACAGCCAAAACCAGCCTGGAGAACAACCAGCGCACCCTGCAAACCGCCCAACAGAATGCTCAGACCAACCTAACCAACACCCACCAGGCCGCCCAGAACGCCTACCGCAGCATCGCTTTAGCCCAGGCCAACGTCGCCAACGCCCAGCGGGTGGTGGAGCAGAGCCAGGCCGCCCTGCGGGCCGGCACCATCTCGGCTTTACAACTACAAACCGACCAGGTCTCGCTGCGCAGCGCCGAGTATGCCCTGATTCAGGCGCAAAACACCTACTGGAAAGCCCTGGCGGCTTTCTCGGTGGCAGCAGGCCAGGACTTTACCGGCCTGGTGCGGGCGGCCAGTGGGCCATAGTCATCCATGCGATTTGGGCTGTATTTACCCCTGGCGCCATCCATTTCGGGGCCGGGGCTAAAGTGAGGGTAGAACCCGCGGCACTGGCAGGGAGGGAGCTTTTCTGTGGGCACGGATGATTGTGCTGGTACTGGCTGGGGTTCGGCTGGCTAGTTTTTGCGGAGCAACTCGACTGCACCCTCCCTCGGCCAGCCCGACCTCCACTACCTTCTACTTTTTCGAGCGATGCCGCCCGGCGCCCGCACGGGCCATGCTTGAAGCGAGTGGGGTAGCGCCCTAACGGCCTGCCGCTCAGCCGCACGCGGAGCGTGTCGGCTGAAGCGGCGGGTTGGGCGGCTATGTTCCTGATTAAGGTAGATATTGAGCGAACAACGGCAAGAGAATAAAAGCGTAGGCATCGTTCAAGATGTGCATCAGCATACAAGCAAGGAGGTTTCTCCGTTTGACGTAGAGAATCGTGATCACAATGCTCCACACCCCAATCTGGATTGTGCCGCCGAGCCCCCAGAAGGGTATGTGAAGCAAGACGAATACCACATAAGCGATGAATGCGCTTAAGCCAAGTCTGCCTGTTAGAGCGTTTATACGCTCAATGGGATAACCACGAAACAATATTTCTTCCGTAATACCTGCCGTGAGGACAATCCCTATTCGCAGCACAATCGGAATTTGCGCTAATTGTGAAATGCCACTCGACGTCGTGCCCAAGCCCAGTGCATTGACAAGGGGCATGGTCAGGATAAAAGAAAATGCGCCAACGATGAACCCCAGCACTCCCCAAAGCAAATCACGCCAGGATACCTTCTTGATGCCAATTGATGCCAGCGATTGCCTTTCCCAAAGAAGAACAATCCCCAACAGGACAAAAGCGAGAGTCCATTCTTCTGTAACAAAGAGAATGACTCGCGAAGGAATAGCCATATCTTCAGGGCGTATACCCAAAAGCAAATCCAGAACAAACGGCAATCCCAATGCAACGAACAACCCCACGAAAGTTGCAATCTTTTGTTTCTTATTCATCTCCTGTTCTCTGTGATGATAGGTATTTCAGCGCCCAACTAGCGATTAAATAACACCCTGCTGTCTAACACCCTATACCAGGATTTTTATATAACCCGCCTACCTCAACAAATAGCCAACCATCACCACCCAAAACCGCCTCCTTTCTGGAGCTATGTCTGTTGCCTTTCATCTAAACATTCCTGGATTGTTGCACAGAACATGTTTTATTTTCTCAATACTAGCCATCAATTCCCTGCCAGTGAAGCCCCAGGGTTCGTCTTCATCAAACCTTCGCATTCCATACACCGAACATTGGCTATGCTAGAGGAACATCGAGGGGTGAACATGACTGGCTCCCGTACTCGTACCCGCGTACCCTGGCTTTGGCTGGTTGTGGCCCTGGTCTTGGCCGGGCTGGGGGGCGCGGCCTACTGGTTCCTGCGACCCAAGCCCACCGCCAGCAACACCCCCGCGGTGGAGACTGCGCCTGTGCAGCAAGGGGTGTTTCGGGTCTCGGTCTCGGGGCCGGGCACCCTCGAGGCCGTCCAGACCCTGGCGGTCAAACCGGCAGTCAACGGCACCGTGCTCAGGCTGCCCACCGTGGGCGACCGGGTGCAGCGGGGGCAGCTTATTGTGCAGCTCGACCCCACCAACTACACCCGCGCCCTGGAAAACGCCCGGCTGACCCTGCAAAAGGCCCAGGCCAACCTGGACAAGCTGCGGGCCGACCAGGCCAGCACCCAGGCCGCCAACCGGCAAAACATCGCCAGCGCCGAGGTGGCCTATGCCAACGCCCGGCGCGACCTCGAGGCCGCCCGCACCAACCTGCAGGCCACCCAGAAGCTCTTCGATCTGGGGGGCGCCAGCGCCCAGAGCCTGCAAAGCGCCCGCGACGCCTACGCCAAGGCCCAGGCAGCCCTCGAGGTGGCCCAGGTCAACCTGAACACCGCCCGCCAGGCCCTCTCGCTGCGGAATAGCGCCAACACCCAGGACCTGCGCAACGCCCAGATTGCCGTAGAGCAGGCCCGGCTCGAGGTCAAAAACGCCGAAGAAAATCTGGCCAACACCAAAATCTACGCCCCCTTCGATGGCGTGGTGGCCGAAGTCAACGCCCAGGTGGGCAGCATCGGGGTGGGGGCCACGGTCAGCAACAGCACTGCCCTGCTCACCCTGATCGACGATTCCAGCGTGAACCTGCCAGTGCAGATTGACGAGAGCGAGATTGCCAAGGTGCGGGTGGGCCAGCGGGTCGAGGTAACGCTGGACGCCTTCAGTGGGGAAACCTTTGAAGGCAAAGTTACCGCCATTGCTCCCAAGGCCCAGATTCAGCAGAACATCGCCTTTTTCTACGTAACCGTGAACATCCCCAACCCCCAGCGCAAGCTGCGGCCCGGCATGAGCGCCGAGGGCGAGATTATCATCGAGGAAATCCAGGACGCCCTGACCATCCCCAAGCGGGCCGTGCAGACCGTGCGCAACCGGGCCTATGTGGATGTGCTCATGCCCGACGGCAACAAGGAGACCGTGCGGGTGGTGCTGGGGCCGGACGACGGGGTCAACCAGGTGGTGCTGGAAGGCTTGCAGCCCCGCCAGACCGTGGTGCTGCCCAGCCGGGTGCAGCCGGCCTCGAACAACCAGGGCGGGCAGGGCGGCCTGCGCCTGCCCCTGGGCGCCCCGCCAGGAGGTGGCCGGTGACGGTGGTCGCGCTAGACCAGGTGCGCAAGGTGTACAAGAGTGGGGCGCTCGAGTTCGAGGCGCTCAAGGGGGTTTCGCTGGAGATTCGCTCGGGCGAGATGGTGGCCCTGATGGGGCCTTCGGGCTCGGGCAAAACCACCCTGATGCAGATTATCGGCCTGCTCGACCGGCCCACCAGCGGGCAGTACCACCTGGCCGGGCAGGACGTGACCACCCTGAGCGAAAACCAGCGGGCCGAGATGCGCAACCAGGAGATTGGCTTTGTGTTCCAGGCTTTTCACCTGCTGCCGCGCCTGAACGTGCTGGAAAACGTGGAGGTGCCGCTCATCTATGCGGGTTACGGCCCCGAAGAACGGCGCGAACGGGCCCTCGAGGTGCTGCAAAAGGTGGGGCTGGGGGACAAGCTAAAAAACCTGCCCTCGCAGCTTTCGGGGGGCCAGAAGCAGCGGGTGGCGGTGGCCCGGGCCCTGACCATGCGCCCCTCCATCCTGCTGGCCGACGAACCGACCGGCAACCTCGACTCCAAGACCGCCGCCGAGGTGATGCGGCTTTTTCAGGAGCTTAACGACGAGGGCACCTGCGTGATTGTGGTGACCCACGAGGCCGATATTGCCGAGTACACCGGGCGCATCGTGCGCATCCGCGACGGGCAGATCGAGTCCGATGGCCCCAACCTTCACCGCAAGCGGGCTGTAGGAGGTGTGGCATGAGCGCATCCATGGTGACCCCGACCCCCAAAAAAGTGCGCTCGCGCGTGGCCGGAATGAACCCCTGGCAGGTGTTTCGCATCGCCTGGCGGGCCATTCTGGGAAACCCCCTGCGCTCTATTCTGACTACCCTGGGGGTGATTATCGGGGTGGCGGCGGTGGTGGCCCTGACCATGGTGGGCCAGGGCTCAACGGCCAACATCACCCGCACCCTGCAAAGCCTGGGCACCAACCTGCTCACCATCGGGAGTGCCACCGGGGGGCGCGGGGGGGGCTTTGGTCTGGTGCGCTTTGGCGGCCCCCAGACCATCACCCTGGCCGATGCCGAGGCGGTCAAGGCGGCCTTTGCCGGTCGCCTGGCCGGGGTAGCGCCCGCCCTGCAAAGCAACCAGCAGGTGAAGGTGGGGGCCAGCAACCTGAACGCCACCGTGATTGGCACCTGGCCCGACTATGCCAGCGTGCGCAACGCCCAGCCCGCCGAAGGCAGCTTCTTCGGCGAGGCCGACGTGCAAAGCCGAAGGCGGGTGGCGGTGATCGGCTACGGCATCGCCCAGGACTTGTTCGGTGGGCAAGACCCCATCGGCCAGCGCCTGCGCATCGCGGGTATCTCCTTCACGGTGGTGGGGGTGCTGCCCGACAAAGGCGACTCGGGCTTTGCCAGCCCCAACTACCAGGTGATGGTGCCGCTTTCGACCTACCTTCAGCGCCTCGCCCGCAGCAGCACCGGCGAGCCCCGGGTGAACGCTATCTACGTCCAGGCCCCCGACAAGGACTCGCTCTCCCGCCTCCAGCAAGAACTGACCGACTTCATGGCCCAGCGCCGCAAAGTGAGCGACCCCAGCGAGTACGACTTTAGCGTGCAGAACCAGGCCGACGCGCTGGCCTCGGTCAACCAGGTCACCCAGACCATGACCCTCTTTCTGGGCGGGGTGGCCGGGATTAGCCTCCTGGTGGGGGGCATTGGCATCATGAACATCATGCTGGTCTCGGTGACCGAGCGCACCCGCGAGATCGGCATCCGCAAGGCCCTGGGGGCCAAGCCCCGCGACATCCTGACCCAGTTTTTGGTGGAGTCGGTGGTGCTCTCGGTGGGGGGCGGCATTCTGGGCATTTTTCTGGGGCTGGCCATGGCGGGCAGCGTGGGGCAACTGCTGCGGGTGACCCCGGTCTTCGACCCCTTCAGCATGGTGCTGGCTTTCGTATTCTCGGTGGCGGTGGGGGTTTTCTTTGGCTTTTACCCCGCCTCGAGGGCCGCCCGGCTCGACCCGGTGGAGTCGCTCAGGTACGAGTAGCAGAAAACCCATAGCCGCCCGCCTTTCTTTACCGCTTCTACACAATGCCCTGGCACACTACAGTCGCTAAAGGAGGGTGCATGAAGAGACTGCTGAGCCTGCTGACCACACTGGCGTTGGGGTTTGCTTTGGCGCAAGGGGGGCCGCCCAACATTAGCCCCGAGATGCGCCAACGTTTTGAGGCCTACCGCCCGGTCTTCGACCTGGTGGCCACCCTTGGGCTGATGGACGAGCTGGACAAAGAGCGGGGCCTGGCTTTCACCAAAGCCCAGGCCCAGAAGCTTTTGCCCCTTCTGCGCGACCTGCAAAACCGCGCCGACCTGAAGCCCGCCGATGCCAGCAAAATCCTCACAAATATCGAGGACAACATCCTGACCCCGGCCCAGCTCAAATGGATCGACCAGACCATCCTGAAGCAACGCGAGGAGGCCCGCCAGCGCCGCGAGCAGGCCAGCGGGCAGAACCCCCAGGCGGGGCAGGGCAATTTCCAGGGGCCGCCCGGAGGCCGGGGCGGGCTCTTCCAGGCCATCGCCCAGGGCAAGCCCTACAACCCCTTTAAAGAGCAGCCCCGCACCGCCGACAACCTCAAGAACCTGATTGCCCTGCTTTCCAAGAAGTAGGAGGGCGTATGGCCAGACTGCTGTTTGTCCTGCTCTTTTTGGGAGCGGCCCTGGCGCAAAGCCGCCTCGAGGTGCGCTTTACCTTCCGGGTGCTGCAGCGCGAAGCCGGCCAAGAAACCCTTGCAGGCTTTGCAGCGAGTCTATGGGGGTGAGCATCCGCAGGGCTTCGGGGGTGACCTCGAGGCCTGCCCGGATGACCCCCAACCATCCCACGTGCACCCCCAGGGGCTTCTGGGGTTTGCCCTGCATCTCGGCGATATGGTTCAGGTTCCAGGCCGCCAGGATTTCGGCCAGGGTGCCTACCCCGCCCGGCAGGGCCAGGCAGGCCACACCCACATCAATCAGCCGCTCGATGCGGGTGAGTAGCGAGGAGGACGGCAGCTCCAGATCCACGTGCACGTTGGGCCCGTTGCGCTGCGGAAACAGCACAGGCGCAGTGATGCCCACCACCAGCCCACCGGCCTCTTTGGCCCCCTGCGAAACAGCCTCCATCGCCCCGTTGTACCCGCCCGTAGCCACGCCAAACCCAGCCTCGGCAATTGTGCGCCCCCAGGCGCGGGCCTCGGCAAAAGCCGGGGTGCCGGGCTGCACCCTGGACGAACCAAACACGGTTACGAGTCGCATATACACAGCCTACCCTGCGGCCCGGGCATTATCCCCGAAAAGACCCTACGCCGAAACGATGCCTCATCTAATCTACTTTGTCGAGCTTTGGCCTGCGCACAACAGGTTTTTTCTCAATCGGCTTTCGACCCTTTCGCCCATCGGCTCTTGACTATCCGCTCTGTTCAAGCTTTCGGCTATCGGCATTCAAGCTTACCCCCTGATGCTCTACTTGCGCCGACTTATTTCAAACAGCACCCGGTTCTTCACCGCATCGGCCATCAGGGCCACGCCTGAGTTCAACACCACCAGCCCCAGGGTGCCCAGCCAGAACCAGGGCTCTCCCTGCGCTTTCAGGTAGCTGGCGTGATCGGTCAGGGAGATGCCGGCTCCAATCAGGGTAAGGCCCAGGGGTGCAAAGATCTGCCACTTACGAAAAGGGGTCATGGCCTGAATTGTAGGGGATCGGGAACCCGCCTAGGGGCACCAACGCCTTCTCATGTGGAGGACTATTTCCAGTCCCATTGCAGCCCAATGCCCTGGGCTTGCAAGGTGCGCTCCAGGTTGTTTTCGTGCTGCCCCAGGCGGTTGATCAGGTCGTGCAGGGTTCGGGTGGCCAGGAAGGCTTCCTCCAGGCCCATCAGGCCCGCACCTAGCGCCTCGAACAGTTCGTGGTTGTCCATCAGGGTAAGGGTACCGCCATGGGCAATACCCAGATCCAGGTACAAGTCCTTGACCATCAGGACATGCCCCTCCCGCTCGACCTGCACGATGTCTATGTAAAACTCAAAAGGATAGCGTCCTTGGTGGGTAAAGTACTGGCACACTTGCAGGTGCTGGGCAGGCAGAATGTGGGCCTTCCAGTAACGGTAGCTGGGGTGTCCTACAAAGGCCCGCTCCACGTAAAAGCCATGTTCGTGTTCATGGTACAGCGCCACCGGAAAAGTGCCCGCCATAACCGTGTGGGTCTTGGTGACCAGATTGTGGAACTCCACCTTGAGGTGCATGTTTCAGTTTACGGTGTAATAAGGACAACTACCCCAAAGCCCGCTTTCCCGTAGGAAACGCGCCTCAACCCGCCTGCTACTTGACGTAGGTCAGCCAGGCCTCGTATTTGGGGTTTTTGCCCTGCACCACGTCCATGTAGGCGGCCCGGAGCTTCATGGTGTGCTCGCCGGCCTTGCCGGTGCCAATGGCCCGGTGGTCAAGGTAGGAGATGGGCGTAACTTCAGCGGCGGTGCCGACCATGAACATCTCGTCGGCCATGTAGAGTTGGTCGCGGGTAGCCCGCACCTCGCGTACCTCGTAGCCCAGGTCGCGGGCAATGGTGATGACGGAGTCGCGGGTAATGCCCATCAGGTTGACCGAGTGCTCGATCACGTAGAGGGTATTTCCCCGCAGGAAGAAAATGTTCTCGCCCGAACCCTCGGCCACGAAGCCTTCCTTGTCGAGCAGCAGGGCTTCGTCGGCCCCGGCCTGCTGGGCTTCCACGCGGGCCAGGGCGCTGTTGACGTAGTTGCCCCCCACCTTGGCCTTACCCGGCATCACGTTGGCGGGGAAACGGGCCCAGGACGAGGTGATGAGCCGGGCCCCCTTGCGCACGGCCTCGTCACCCAGGTAGGTGCCCCATTCCCAGGCGGCAATCATCACCTCGGCGGGGTTGTTGGGCAGGGGATTCACACCCAGGGTGTTGGCTCCCATCCAGGCCAGGGGGCGGATGTAGCAGCTTTTGTAGCCGTTGGCCCGGATGACCTCCTGAATGGCCTGGTTAATCTGCTCGGGGGTGTAGGGCATCTCGAACATCATGACCTTGGCGCTATGGAAGAAGCGCTCGGTGTGTTCGTGCAGGCGGAAGATGGCGGGGCCTTTGGGGGTCTCGTAGGCCCGGATGCCCTCGAAAATGCTGGTGCCGTAGTGCAGCGCGTGGGTGAGTACCGAAACCCTGGCCTCTTCCTGGGGCACCAGATGCCCGTTGAACCAGATCAGGCCCGCCTTCATTTTGCTATCGCCGCCAACGCTTTTGGGTTTGGTTTCGGTTGACATAAATCCTCCAGAGTGGGTACCGCGTCTGGGTCTACACGCTTATAGGGGCCCGGATGCTACAGCAGAAAGGGGCCGCGGGTGTTACAATCATACCTCTTTGAGCAGGGAGCGCAGGGTCTCGGGCAGCAGATGGCGGTGGCCCCGAACCTCTTTTTCGCCGGTACAAAGCTGCAAGTAGCGCCTTGCGGTGTCTTGCAGGATGGGCATCAGCTCGGGCTGCTGGATGACCTGGGGCAAAAGCTCTCGGAGCTGGGCCTCGAGCTTCTGCCGGGCCAGGTAGCGGGCGGCCTCGAGCGGATCGCCCTCGAGGCGCGTCTTGAGTGGAAAGCGGGTCAAGCGACCCGATTCACGCAGAACAACAGGTTCGGTCAGAAGCTTCTGACAGGGCTTGCAGGGGCGCTCAGGGCTGGGCGCGCCGCAGATGGGGCAGGGCGGGTGGGGGTTCTCTTTTTGCTTCTGCAAGACCGCCCTTCCCGCCCGGAGGATCACCCCCTGGAGGTCTTGGGGGGAGTGCTCGGTTAGCTCTCTCAGGCGCGCTTCTTCCTCGGGGCTCAGTTTTGGCCGGGTCATCGGTTTGCTCTTGGGTATGCTCTTTTTCTCTGCACCTACCAAGAACCGCAGCTCCTGCACCAATCCGGGAAGCTGTTCCTGGTAGCGCTTGAGGAACTCCTCACGCAAGTAGGTGAGCTGGTGCGCCACCACCGAGTCGGCCACCCGCACAAACAGCACCCCGTCTTCCAGGCGGTCGGCCTCGGTTAGCTCGCTCAGGGCAGGCCCGGCAATCTCGGGCCAGAGCGCCAGCACCTGGCCCCGCTGAACCCCTGCGCTCAGCCCTTTTTGGCGCAGAATTTTGGCCACAATCTCGGCAGAGGGTCTGGCCCTGGACATCCCCTACAGGCTAGACAAAAAACCCGGGCTTGGCTACAGCCTGGCGCACCCTTGGGCTGGGTTAGGGTATGGTAGCGGCCATGGAGCTAAGCCCCCCCTCCTGGGCCGTGGCCTTTTTGGCAGCCTGGCTGGTGGGCGCTTCCAAAACCGGGCTGTCGGGCGCTGTAACGATTGCGGTGGTCTTATTCGCCAGCATCATCCCGGCCCGCGAGGCCACGGGTGCTTTGTTGCCGGTGCTGATTTGCGCCGACTTCATTGCGGTGCGTATGCTCCGCCAAAGCGTGCGCTGGCAAGAGCTTCTGCGCATTTTTCCCTGGACTGCCGTGGGGATTGGCCTGGGCACGCTCATGCTCTACTTCAGCAACGACGCACAGGTGCAGCGGGTGATCGGCGCGATTATCGTGGGCATGACCCTGTATCAGCTTTACCGCAAGGCCCGGCATCTGAGTGACGTGAACATCTCCAGGCATCCGGCTTTTGCCCCCAGCATGGGCATGGCCGCCGGTTTTACTACTATGGTGGCCAATGCGGCAGGCCCTTTTGTGCTTATTTATATGCTGGCCATGCGGATGGGGAAGCTCGAGGTGGTGGGCAGCATCGCCTGGTACTTTCTGGTGGTCAATCTATTCAAGGTGCCCTTTGCGGTGGGGCTGGGCCTCATCACCTGGGGGTCGCTGGCGTTCAACCTGTGGCTGGTGCCCGCCGTGGGGCTGGGGGCCTGGGCAGGCCGACGCCTCCTGGACTACCTCCCGCAGAGCACTTTCGAGTGGATGGCCCTCACGCTGGCCTTGCTGGGCGGGCTTCGATTGCTGCTGGTCTAAGTGCATCGGTAACTTATTTTGCGGCATGTTTTGAAGCACGTTGATTGCCTATACTTGCGATGTACGGCTTATTGGGAGGCACTGAGGTGCATACTGAATTCTAGGTTGCCAGACCACTAAGGGTGCTTCGGAATTCGCAAGGGAAATCTGTGCCCGGCAAAGCCCCTCGAGGCTGCTTGCTTTTGTCGTTCGACCCTGGGCTTTGGGCTCTCGGCCATCCTTGCGCAAGCAACCCGCACCACCTTCAACGTTTGCGCTTTTTCTTGGACGGTTTTCTTTGCGCCTGCTTCGGATGGGGCTGGGCTTCGGCCACCGGAACCCTGGCCCACCGCCGCAGCCAGAGCAAACCCCACAGCGAGGCCACAAAAAGCCCGAGCGAAACAGCAAAAGCTATGATGTTTATCCGAAACCAGGAGGGGTGTATTCGCTCCCCTGAGGGCAGGGTGGCGAGTTCGCTCGAGGTCGCCAGCAGGCCCGCGTAGGGCAGCAAACGCGCCAGGGTAAAGCCCGCCAGCAGGGCCACAATCCCGGCCAGAATGACCAGCGAGAGCAAGAACGCCCAGGCCAGTCCGCGCTGGGCCTCGCGGATGGCGTCGGGGTTCACCGGCTTCTCCCTGGACATTTTCAGCGCCACACCCCCGCTTCAATCTCCATCACGGCCCCCTCGCCCGGGGTTTCCAGGCCTGCCAGAATGGCCTGGGGCAGGCTCTGTGCATAGGCCAGCAAGGCCCCCCGGCGGCGGGCGTCGAGCTCGGTGTTCCACTCGTCTACCAGCAAAAGCGGGGCCTCTTCGTAGTGAGACCAGAGCAGGCGGTGTTCGGCCAGGCGCAGGGCCAGGGCAATGCTGCGGCACTCCCCCCGGCTGCCAAACCGGGCGGCCTCGCGGCCCGAGAGCAGCAGGGTCAGGTCGTCGCGGTGGGGCCCCACACTGGTGGCGCCGCGCTGCAGGTCGTCGGGCAGGTTGTCTTCCAGGGCCTGAAGGAAGCGTTCGGGCTCGGTGGTCTCGCATAGCTCCAGGCTCAGTTCGCCCGGGGCCAGCTCGCGGTAGGCTTCGCGGGCCAGGGGGGTCAGCTTGGCGAGCATCCGGCGGCGCAGGCTCAGGATTTCGCTGCCGTACTTGACCAGCTCCTGGTTCCAGATGCCAATGGAAGATTGGATGGAGCCAGGCCTCTCCCTCTCGCCCCCCCTGGAAGCAGGGCGAAAGCTGCTTTTCAGAACCGCGTTGCGCTGCTGCAAAGCCCGGCTGTACTGACCCAGCATGGCGCGGTAGCGGGCCGAGAAACGCGAGAGCAGCACATCCAGAAACCGGCGGCGTTCTTCTGGAGGCCCCAGCACCAGCTCGAGGTCGTCGGGGCCCAGGAGCACCGCGCCCGGCAGTTGCGAAAGCTCACGCAGCGAGGCCGGGGCTTCGTTGAGCTTGTGTTCGCGGCCCTCGCGGCTGAGCTTTACTTCCAGGCGGCTGTTGCCAAACTGGGTCTCGACCTCGGCAAAAAGCCAGGCTTCGCTTTGGCCAAAGGCGATGCGCTCGGTTGTGCCGTTGCGCAGTTCCCCGCCCAGCACCAGCTCGATGGCCTCGAGCAGGTTGGTCTTGCCCTGGGCGTTGCCACCCACAATGGTGGTCAGGCCCAATCCCGGCGCAAAAAGCGGGCTGGCGAGGTTCCTGAAGTTTTTTTGCCGCAAGCGCAACAGACGCACCAAGCACAAGGCTAAAGGCAGAAGGCTCAAGGCTCAAGGCCTACCAGCTCATTTGCGGGCCCTGTTGGAGGCTTTGCGAATCCATACCGCCAGCAGATACACCCCCCCTGCCCCCATTCCCAGGGGAATCGTGGCAAGGGATAGCCAGCCCAGTACAAACAAGGTGTAGAGGGTAGGGCCGTAATCCCGCCCCCCTACCACGCAGGGGTTGATGTTTCCTTCATGCAGGGTGCAGCTATTGGCATTTGCAAAGGCTCCGGCCAGCAGCGCCAGCAGCAGGGGGCTGAGGCTCAGGAGGGCAATGATAAACAACACCAGTCCATGTCGCAGCCACGGCTTCATTGCCCCAGTGTAGCTCGAGCCGGTACTCCATCCCGGTAAGATGACGGCATGACACGCGGGTTCTGGGTGTTGCTGCTTTGGTCGGCCCTGGCCTGGGGCCAGGCATCAGGTCAGGCCGTGCCGGTACAACCGGGCTTGGTGCTGCCCTTTGCGGGGCCAGGCGGCCATGCCCTGGCGCAGGCGGTGGCCGGAGGGCTGGGGGTGGCCCCGCCTTCGCTGGCTGCCATCCTGCTACCGGACATGCCCTGGCAGGGCAGCTACAACCTGGCGGCGGGTTCGCTTTTCACCGCTGGCGGGGCGCGGCTGGCCTGGGAGATTAGCGGGGCAAGCTGGGTTCTGGTAGGGCAGGTAGACCCGCAGGGCTGGCTACGGGTCTTCCTGGCCGATACACGGGGTATTCGCAGCGCCCGCTTCAGCCGGCCCGAGCTGGTGCTGTACTGGGCAGCGCGCCAGACCGGGGTCAGTCCGGGAGCCTGGCGGCTCGAGACCGCCCGCAACGACGAACTGGCCCGGCTGGCCCAGGGCGACCTGACGGTACAGAACACCCCCCTCCCCCTCCCCTACTACCGGGCTGCTGTGGCCCTGCGCGACAACGGGGTGGCCTCGCTTTTGATCACCGAACAACTGCCCAGGGAGCTGCAAGATTTTTGGAGCCAGGTGCGGCAGAACAAGCTACCGCTGGCCTACCAGGCTCTGGTGGATTTCTCCGAGCGTCGCCGCACCGAGGCGCTGAATGCGGCCCGCAAGCTGGCCGGAGGAAAAGTGTATGAGCGGCTTGCAGCCCTGCTGCTGTTTCGGGGCCTGGAAGATAGGCAGTGGGGCGCGGTGGCCCGCCAACTGACCGAGCTGGCCCCCGAGATGCCCCTGGCCTGGGAAGAGCTGAGTTTTGTGGCTTTCGACCAAAATAATCCCGCGCTGGCTCAAGAGGCCCTCGAGCGCGCCGCCGCGCTCCTGCCGGAGAAAAACCTCTACTGGACCAACCTGGGCTGGGCCTACTACCTGCTGGGCGACTATGCCCGCTCCATCCGAGCTTCGCAACGCTCGCTGAAGCTCGAGGCCCAGTCCCGCCAGGAGTACGCCGTGCCGGCCTACAACCTGGGGCTGGTGCGGGCTTTGTATAGCGACTTCCTGGGCGCCCGCGAGGCCTACAACCTAGCCCTGCGGGTAGATGAAGGGGAGGAGTTCAAGGCTGCCTTGAAGGATTTGCAGGAGGCCAGCGCGCCCCGGCTGGCCTTCTGGCAGGGCTACCTGGCCGAGCGGGCCGGCCTCTGGGAGCAGGCCCTGGGGCACTACCAGAGCTTCTTGCAAAATCACCCCAGAAGCCCCCTGGCTGCCTGGGCCCAGCGCGCCATCCGGCAGATGGCCGGGGCAAAAACCAGCGTATCGCTGCAACACCTGATGCTGCGGGCGGATGACCTCGAGGCCCGTCCCTTCACGGCGGGCGAGGCCGTCTTTCCTCAGGTCAAGATCGAGGGGGTTCCCTACCTGGCCTCGGGCACCCTGGTCACCCGCTTACTGGATGCCCAGGGCCAGGTGCTGCAAAGCGCCAGTAAGGCCGTTGCGGTGCGACCCCTGACCACCGGCCTGGTTTTGACCGGGGCGGCAGTGCGGCTGCCTGACGAGGGCACCTACACCCTCGAGGTGCTCTACGGTGCGGCCAGCACCCGCCTTTCGCTCACCGCCCATAAGCCCAGCCTGGCCCGCCAGCTCTACAGGGCAGGGGTGGAGCTGCGCAACCTGGGCAACGCCCCTTTGCTAAGTAGCGCCCAGATGCTCTCCCCCCAGGGCGAGGCCCTGGCCATTCGGCAGGTGCAGGCAGCCTTGCAGGCGGCGGCCCCCCGGGCCCGGCAAATCCCCAGCCTGAGCCGCAAACTGACCGGCGGCCCCTACAGCGGCCAGAGCATTGCCGAACTTCTGGAAAAAGCCGACGAAGCCCTGGTGCGGGCTTTCCTGGAGGCGGTGGTGCGCCAGCCCGAGCTGATCGGCGATAACGACGTGGTGAACAGCTTTGTTGGCTGGCTCCAAGGCACCGAGCGTTAGAAATCCATCCAGCGGATATGAGCGTAGAACTGACGGCGGTTTTCTTTGCCCTACTCTCGGCCATCTCCTGGGGCGCGGGCGATTTTAGCGGCGGGGTGGCCTCCCGCAGACTCAACCCCTACCTGATTGCCCTGCTGGTACACACCACCGGGCTCTTGCTGTTCGCTCTGCTGGCCCTCTTGCGCGGTGAAGCCTTTCAGCCCCAGGATCTCCCCTGGAGCCTGGCCGCCGGGTTGGCGGGCTGTGTGGGGCTGGTGTTTTTGTACCGGTCCTTCGAGGCCGGGCAGATGGGGCTGGCCGCCCCTATGGCCGGGGTGGTGGGGGCGGGGCTGGCCGCCCTGGTGGGGTTTGGGCTCGAGGGCCTCCCCACCCCGTTGCAACTGCTGGGCTTTGGGGTGGGCCTTCTGGGCGTCTGGCTGGCCGCCCGCCCGGAAGGTGGCGCGGGCCCTGCGCAGGGCCTGGTTTATGCGTTTCTGGCCGGGCTGGGCTTTGGGGGCTATTTCGCCCTGATTCACCAGGTGGAGGGGCTGTTCTGGCCCTCGGCCCTGGCCAAGCTCACCGCCACCCTCCTGATGCTGGGTCTGGTGGCGTGGCTGGGCCTGCTGCGCCGAGAAGCCCGGCTTTCCGCCAGTCTGGGCCTGGTGGGCCTGGCCGGGCTGCTGGACGCTGGGGGCAACGTGCTCTTTCTGGTGGCGGCCCAGACGGGCCGGCTGGACGTGGCCGCCGTCATTTCCTCACTTTACCCCGCCTTTACCGCCCTGCTGGCCTGGGGCTTGCTGCGCGAACACCTGAGCCGGGGCCAGACCGTGGGCGTGTTGCTTTCGCTGGTGGCCATTACCCTGATTGCCTCGGGCTGAAGACGGGGGTCTTTATACCAGATTTGGTTGATTTTTACCGTTCGGTAGCGAATCAACCCGACCGAAGGAAGTGCTCTAGGATTCAAAAAGACAATCTATGGGTTTTTTGGTTTTGTAAACTGTCAGCTTGAATCCGATATTACAGGCCGTCTCCCCGCATAGCCCCTGGCCCCCCTTTACAGCTTCAGGCCGTACTCGTAGCCCCAGGGAAAGGTTTGCAAGCGCACAAACCCCATCCGCTCGTAAAAAGCCACCGCGCCCACATTGCGCTGTCCCACCCCCAGGTGCACGCCCGGCACGCCCAGCTCGCGCAGGCGGTTGAGGAACACCTCCATCAGCCTGCGGCCCTGGCCCAGGCCCTGGGCCCTGGGCAACAGGTCGATGTGCAGGTGCGCCGGGTATTCGGGCGTGAGGCTCGAGGGAGTGTAGCCTTTGTGAATCAGTCGGATCATGGCAGCATCTTTGGAGGCATCCCCTACGGGCGGCAGGGGGTATCTGCGCCGCAGCGGCGGCAGCCACACGGCTTCCATCCAGGCGGCGAACTCCATTGAATCGCGGCAGCCCAGCACATAGCCGCACACCCCTTCCTCGTCGGTGAGCACAAAGGTCAGGTCGGGCTCGTGCACCGCATAGGGCGCGGCGTAAAAATGGCCCAGCAGGTCGGGGTCGCGGTATAGCCCGCTGGCATCGGCCCCGCTATCGCCAGTTAGCAGGCAGACGCGGTACAGGTGGGGAAGGTCGGGGGGCGTATAGGGGCGGATGACAAACGCCATGCGCCCATCCTACCCGGCTAGGTAATTGCCAAGAAAAAGGCAACCACCAAAAATCCCGCTCCTGTCACAACCATGCTCCACAAAGTGTAAGCGACCAGCACGGGCCGCACCCGCATGAGGGTATGAAGCCATTTATAGGTCAAGCCAAAAAACGCCTGGAACATGAGAACTAAGCCCAGCACGGCAAGCCAAGCCGAAGGTTCTGGCCAGGTATAGCCTTTTGCTCTCCATTGGAGAAACTCAGCAACAAACATCAGGTTGCCCGCAGTGAAGTATAGCCCTCGGGCAATTGTGAGCAGCACCTGGAAGTGTGGTGGAATCACTTTTTGAGCTTCTTGGTTCATAGGCTCCTCCGAGAAAAAAGTCTGTTTTCTAAACCAGCCGCCATCATTGGAGGGCGAATAGAACTATGCAGCAGTGCAGTAGCGTGTTGGCACTAGCGTATGCAACCATGTGCCCTCAAAGCAGAGTAATACGACACAAGCGCCACTCCATATGCGGCTACCGCACCCCAACAAGCTGGCATCCACCAACCCCAGGAGCACGTGGCATACATTGCCTGCGTGGCCAGTGTGAGTCCTGTGATTGCAAGAACAATGTCAGGGTGCTGCCAATTGCATAGCCTCGATATTTCTGTTGGATTAGGTTGTAGCATTTGAGAAATAGAAGAAGCCCCTTTACCAATCCCCCAAATCACTTGCTGCAAAACCGCCTTACCTTCTACAGTACTTAATTTCGCTATGGCAACTACTCTCGTGGAAAGGTCTGTGAAAGCAATTTGTGCCGTCTGCATCTCTCTCTCGAATGTGATGCGAGATAGCAACACATCCACGACCTTCTCGTGTTCAATTGTCACAATCAGTAACTCGAGCATGTTTTCATCCCACCACAAAGGGATTTGCGCCACCCATCTGCCGCTTGGGTTGGTGCTCTGGGTAGCCTTCGACCAGTCCACCCTCTTGCCCTCCTTAGCGGCCAGCGTCGCCACCATTTGAAAATCCGGGTGGGCCTCGATCATGGCGCGGTAGGCGGCGGGAATGGGCTCTGGCGCCTGACCTGTTTCAACAACCCTGGGTGTACTCGAGCAGGCGGCCAGAATCAGCAACAAAACCATCAGGCAAACCGATGCAGTACGAGCAATTCTTGTCATCACACACCTCCTTGGAAGGGAACGCATGATGCAAAAAGCAAGCGTTTTTATGTAGTTGGAACGAGTTTAGGGGTAGCCCCCCCCCACTTTTTGTAGTCCAGAGCACATTACTTTCTTAATACATTTCGGAAATCCCAGTCCTCCGGCGCTGGAATTTTGCATGCAGCCGAGCGTTTGCAGAGGATCAGATAAAACTAATCCTCGAGCAACCCCACAAAACGCTGGGGGTCGGGGTCTATGCGTAGCCGCGCCCCGCGCACGGGGGGCAGGTTTTCCATCAGGGCCTGGATGCGGGCTTCGGAGCTTTTGAGGAGCAAGTGAAACACGTACTGGCCCCGCAGGCGGGCTACGGGGGCCGGGGCCGGGCCCAGGAGTTCGCCCGGCTCGGCTTTGGGCTTGAGCGCTGCGGCAAGCTGGAGGATGGCGTCGCGGGCTACCGGCTCCTTGGGGTGGGCGACCTCGAGCTTCACCATCCGGCTGGCCGGGGGGTAGCCCAGGGTATGACGCAGGGCCAGCTCCAGGTTCATAAAGCCCTGGGGGTCGGTGTGCTCGAGGGCCCGGTGGGCGGGGTGCGCGGGCTCGAAGGTCTGCAAGGCCAACAAGGGGCGGCGCTTCGGGTGCAGGTCGGCGAGCTGCCACAAGAGGCGGTGGTAGCGCTCGGCAGCCCGGAAGTCGGACTCGAGGATGAACCCGTCGGCATAGGGTAAGAGCACCAGGGCCAGCTCAGGCAGCACCGGCCCCCGCAGAATGGCGGTCGTACCCACCAGCACGCCAGGTTCACCCGCCAGCAGCTTGCGCAGATCGTCTTTGGCCTCGGCGGTGTAGCTGTAGCGGGGCAGGGCCGGAAGGTGCTGGGCCAGGGCCTCCAGAAGCCACTCCACCCCCGGCCCCTTGGGGTCGAAGATATCCGACTGGCAGCTTGGGCACAGGTCGGGCGCTTTTTCCTCGTGGCCGCACTGGTGGCACTGCAACAGGCCCAGCCGCCCGCTTTTGTGGTAGCGCAGCGGCAGCGCGCAATTGGGGCACATGGCCTTCCAGTCGCACTGCTTGCAACGCAGCACCGCACTGTAGCCTCGCCGGGCCGAGAGCACAACAGCCTGGCGGTTTTTCTCCTGCACCTGCTGCAAGAGGGCAATGGCCGCCCCCGAGAGGGGCCAGCCCCGCTCCCGACGCAAATCCAGCAGGTAAAGCCGCGGCTGGGGCGGGGGCAACAGATGGGCCGGTTCATCCCAGACTTCGGCGCTGTTGACACTGGAGCAGTAGTGGATGGGCACCCCCAGCCCCTGGGCCCGCAGCCGGGCCAGGCGGGGTACAAAAGCCCTCGAGCCCCCCGGTAGTTTGTAGGCTTCGGCGGCCTCCTCGATAACCACCATGCGCTCCCAGGAAAGCGGCAGCAGCAAGCCCTGGTAGGTTGCCAGCACCCATCTTGCCCCCTGGCTGGCCTGCCCCCAGACCCTACGGCGCTCCTCGGCTTTCATCTCGCCGTGCAAAACCAGCGCCTCGGGGAAGTAGGGCTGGAATCTTCTGAGCAGGGCCACCTCGGGAAAAAGCAACAAAACCGGGCCGGACTGCACCCAGGCAAGCAGCGCACGGATGCGCTCCAGGAGCCGCCCGCCCTCCAGCCGCACCGGAATGGCAGGCAGCTCGAGGGGCTCGAGGCTGCGCGCCACCACCGTTTCGGTGGTCGGTTCTACCCCCACAAAGCCGATGTAGCCCTTGTCCACCAGGCCCTTCACCACCCCCACCCCCACCCCTGCGGCCCGGGCCAGGGCTGCCATGCTCTCCACCTGCTGCAGGTCGCGCAGGGCATACCAGGCCGCTTTGGCCTTCTCGCTCAGTTTTTCCGAGGGCTCGCGCAGGGTTACCAGGGCCCGGGCAAGGGTGCGCCGCTCGGCCACTTCTTCCTGCAACACCCCGGCCTCCCGCAAAAAATCCAGCAGCTTGGGATCGAAACCCTGGGCCTCCTGCCAGCCCTCGGCCAGGGCCTCCAGGCCCCTGGGCAGCACCGCCGGGTCGGCTTGCGGCAACAGCCGCACGCGGTGCAGAAGGGGGGGCTCGAGGAATGGCAATAGGTCATTTAGCAGCGTGCCCACCATACAAAAGCTGTCGCGGGCTGCCTGGGCCAGGTATTCGATTTCGGCAGGTCGTAGCCAGGGTCGCTCGTCCAGGTAGGCAATGGCTTCGCGCAGCGCAAAGCTCTTGTGCTGCCCTTCCTCGAGCTCCACCACCACCCCCACCCGCAGTTCACCGCGCCAGGGCACCACCACCCGGCAGCCCAGCACCTCAGCGCGTCCGTCGGTATGGGGGGGCAGGTACGACATCGGCTCCAAGGGCAGGGGCAGGGCCACCTTCAAAAGCCACATCCCGTCCAGATTACCTGAAGCGGCGGAACAGGTTGCACCGAAGGGGGCCTCTTCAATCTGGGCGCTTGTTGACTAGCGCCTGGGGTTCATAGCCAGTGCACCGGTAACTTATTTTGCGGTACATTTTGAAGCAGGTTGATTGCCCATAATTGCGATGTGCGGCCCATTGGGAGGCACTGAATACAGCGTCGAAGAGATGGCTATACCAGGGGGTTTGTCCTTCCATAGCAACCCCACCCCTGCCCTCCCCTGCTCGGGGAGGGTAGGCAGTGTATGGGGATCTATGCAACGCTGCACTGAAGTGCATGCTGAATTCTTGGTTGCCAGACAACTCGTTTATGGACTTCAGACCACAGACCAACGGCTATAGCCGATTGGACTTGGCTCTTACGCTTTGGGCATGGCCGATATGTGCCGGGCTGGCTGCCGGGGGCTGCGGTAGAGCAAGTCCTGGGCCTGGGCCAGCGCTTCTTCCAGGGTCAGGCCGTTGCACACCACCCAGACCACCCGGGCCTGGGGCAGCCTTTTGCTGAGCCGCTCGGTCAGCTCGTGCCCACTGACCAAGCCAATGTGCAGGCCGCAGAATTGGTCGTCGTCCACCCGGTACAAGCCATCCCCCTGGCGCATGGCCTCCCGCATCACCTGGGCCAGCTCCTGCAACAGCCGAGGGTTTTGCCCCGAGATCCCCAAAAGCCAGCAGGAGAAAAGCAGGGGCTGGTCACTGCGGCTGGCCAGGGCCTGGTAACGCTCGTAGTCGGCCTCGAGGGCCAGGCGGTTGCTCAGTCCGGTCTGGCGGTCTCGTAAGATCACCCTGGATAAATCTTGCTGGGCGACCTCGAGCTTGTGTATCGCCTTGAAAACCGAAAGTCCCACCAGCCCGCCCGCTGCCCACAGCGGCCATACCGCCCAGTACAGTCCCGACTCAGGGTAGGGCAGCAGCGCCGCCAGGAGGATCAGCCCTCCTACCATCATCCACAGCCCGCCGAATATGGCCAGCACTGTCAGGCCCAGGGTGGCCAGGGTTGCACTGATATAAAGCGTCATCTGCTGGTTCCACCCCGGGAGAATGGCGTCCCAGGGCTGTTGGCACACCCATACCAGCATCCCCAGGGCCGCCACCAGGTGCAAGACCGGCGCGGTTTTGGGGTAGCGGCGGGCCAGCAGAAAGGCCGCCAGGGTAACCAACAAATAGACCAGCGAAACAACCTCGAGGGCCCATTGCCCTCGCCACAGTTGCAGCAGGGCCAGGGCCGCCCCCACAAAAGCGGTATTCCAATACAATCGGTAAAACCAGGGCCAGATCGACTCGGACGAATGCAACATGGGCTCATTTTAGGTAGACCCTTAAGTCTGGCACGTGAAAAATACCCATAACCCCGCCTCACAGCGTTACATAATGGGCCGGGCTCGAGGCCAGCTCCTGGGGGCCAAAGCCACAACCCACCGGTATGCTTTGAGTGTGGCCTGGGCCTTAATTCCATCGGGCATTTTGATCTATGTGGCGCTGTACTCGGTAGTGCCCATGCTGCCCGGATTGGAGCGCCTCTTCGGCACCGCCCCCGGCAGCACCCATCTGGGCATCAGCCTGCCCTTTCTGGTGCTGGTGCTGCTCTCGCCGGTGGTGCCGCGCATCCGCCTGCCGGTGGGCAGCGTGATCGGCGGTGGGCTATTTGGGGTGGGCTTGTTTGGGGTGCTGGCCGGCCTCGCGCCCAGCCTGGAAATCTGGACGCTGTGCCGCACGCTCCAGGGGGCCTTTGCGGCGGCAGTTCCCGGGCTCTCGCTGGCCCTCCTGCCCAAGTTGTACCCCCGCAAGCACGCCCAGATGGCCGGTTTATGGGTGGCCGGGAATGTGCTGGGTGGGGGCCTGGGGCGCGGGCTGGGGGGGCTTTTAGCCGAGGGTTTGGGCGAGCGCTGGGCCATCGTGTTGCTGGCGCTGCCGATAGCGATCACTGCCCTTTTCGTCCTGCGAGAGCGCGACCATCTGGCCCTGCCCGCTCCCCGCTATACCCTCTCGGCCTGGCCCTTGTATGCCCTGGGCTTTGCCCTCCTCTTTGTCAACTTTTTTGTGGCTAACCTGCTGCCCTACCGCCTCGAGGCCCTGGGTTTGTCGCAAGGCCAGATTGGGGGAGTTTTTTTCGCCTACCTGGCGGGCATTCCCGGCAGCGCCCTGGCCGGTGTTTGGGTAAAGAGACTGGGTGTGGTGCGGGCTTTTCGGCTGGCCTTGGGGGTGGCGGCGCTGGGCCTGTTGGTTCAGCTTCCCGACCAACCCTTTTGGATTCTGGTGGGGTTTGTGCTCATGATGGCGGGCATTTTTACTGCCCAGGCTATTGCGGGCGGGGTTTCGGGGCAGGGCGGTAGCGGGGTGAGCGGCACTTATGTGGCCGCTTTTTACCTGGGGGGCACGGTGGCGGGGCTGGTGTACCCGCCCTTTATTGGGGAAAGCGCACTGTGGGGCCAGGGGACGGCTCTGGGGGTCTCGCTCCTGGCCGTGCTGCTGGCCGGACGGGCGCTGCGCTAAACTGGCCTCATGGCGGGGCCTTCCGACACCAACCCCAAAGTGGTACGGCTGCAAATTGAGTTGTTGCGGCAAAGCAGCCCGGCAAGGCGGTTGCCGATTATGGCCTCTTTATCGGCTACCGCCATTGGGTTCTCGCGCCAGATTCTGACGCAAAAACTGGGTAGTGCACGTCTGGTTCGGATCGAGTGGATGCGGCTTCATTACGGGGCCGTGCTGGCCGAGCAGTTACGGGAGAAATCCGACCTATGAAGCTGGTCTTTCTCTACGGCCCAGCTGCGGTAGGTAAGCTAACCGTAGCCAATGAACTCACCCGGCTCACCGGCTACCCCGTCTTCGACAATCACCTCTCCATTGACTACGCCGCCAAGCTCTTCGAGTGGGGCAGCCCGGAGTACGTACAGCTCCTGCGAGCGGTGCGGCTTTTTACCTTCAAGCAGATGGCCCAGATGGGGCAGAAGGGGCTCATCTTCACCTTTGTGTACACCCCGCCCAGCAGCGATGCGTTTATCCGGCAAGTGCTGGAAGTCTGCGAAGCGTCCGGCATCGAGCCCCGGTTCGTCAAGCTGGAAGCTCCCCGCGAAGTGCTTTTGCAGCGAATCCAAAGCCCCGAGCGCAAACCCCTCAAGAAGCTCTCCCGCCCCGAACGGCTCTTGCAGATGCTGGAACAGGGCGCCTTAGAGGCTATTCCCTTTGTGGAAAGCCTACGCATAGACACCGGCGAAATGTCACCCGCAGAGGCCGCCCGGGGTATCGTGCAGCACTTTGGGTTGGAGCCCCTACTGTAAGCCCAAAACGCGCCCGCTTCACGGCCTGAGCACGCCGGTGAGCTGGGTGTAGAGCAAGGCCCCCACCCCATACAACCCCAACCAGAGCAGGTCGGCTACCCGCAGCCGCCGGCGCAGCAGCCCGGCAATACCCATCCAGAACAACACCAGCGAAACCACCAGACAAAACAGGCTCAGGTAGGCCACGAACAGCGGGGCCGCCACCGCCCGGGTAAGAAGCAGCGAACCCCCGGCCATGACCAGCGGAAGCCAGAGAAGTCCAGTGGCATAGATCAGCCAGCGGCGGCCCTGCATCGAGCACCAGTCTACAGGGGCCAATGTAAGCCCCGCATGGACAGCTTAGGGTAGGTTTTTTAGTATGGTGAATATGAATGTTCGCCAGGCCCGCGTCACCTGCCCCCTGGACTGTCCCGATGCCTGTTCGTTAATTGCTACCATCGACGATACCCGCTATACGCTGCTCAAAATCGAGGGCGACCCCCGCCACCCCATGACCCAGGGCTTTGCCTGTGTCAAGACCTACCGCTACCCCGAGCGCCAGCACCACCCTTTGCGGCCTCTGTACCCTTTGAAGCGGGTGGGCCAGAAGGGCGAAGGCCGGTTCGAGCGGGTGAGCTGGGAGGCAGCCTTAGACGATATTGCCGCTCGGCTGAAAGACACCTTAAAGCAGTATGGGGCAGAGGCCATACTGCCCTATTACTATGCGGGCACCATGGGCCTGATGCAGTACGAGCACCCCCTCACCTTTTTCCGGGCGATTGGTGCGAGCGAACTCGAGACCACCATCTGCGCCACCGCGGGCCGGGCGGCCTGGGTAGCCACCTACGGCGACCGTCTAGGCACCGACCCCGAGGACGTCCCCCAGGCCCGTTTCATCCTGCTGTGGGGCATCAACAGCCTGCACACCCACACCCACCTGACTCCTTTCCTAAAGAAAGCCCGCCAGAACGGGGCCCGCATTGTGCACATCGACCCCTACGAAAACCTCACCAGCCGCTTTGCCGACGAGCACGTCAAAATTCGGCCCGGTACCGACGCGGCGCTGGCCTACGGGATGGCGCGGGCCATTGTAAAAGCTGGCCTTCACGACACGGCCTACATAGCCCGCATGACCACCGGCTTCGAGGCTTTCATGCAAGCTGCCGAAGCCTGGACACCGGAGCGGGTAGAGGCGGTCACCGGCGTACCGGCGGCCACGGTCGAGCGGCTGGGGCTCGAGTTCGCCCAGGCCAGGGCCAGTTTCATTCGTACCAGCTACGGCCTGACCCGCCACCCCGGCGGGGCCTCGGCCCTGCGAGCGGTCGTTCTGTTGCCGGCCCTCACTGGGGCCTGGCAGCACCGGGGGGGCGGGGCCCTCCTGAGCACTGGGGGGGCCTTTGCCCTTGACCGCCGCTACCTGGGGGGGCAGCACCTGCTGGCCCAGCGCACCCCCTCGCCCCGACGGGTCAACATGACCCAGATCGGCACAGCCCTCACGGCCCTGGAGCCCCCCATCCGGATCCTGTTTGTCTTCAACTCCAACCCCGCGGTAGTGGCCCCCCGCTCCGACCTGGTGCAAAAAGGCCTGCTGCGCGAAGACCTTTTTACGGTGGTGCTCGAGCAGGCCCTCACCGAGACCACCCGCTACGCCGACTACGTGCTGCCCGCCACCACTTTCCTGGAGCACCCCGATCTTTACACTGCCTATGGCCACTACTACCTCTCCTGGAACGAGGCGCTGATGCCCCCCCAGGGCGAGGCCCGGCCCAACACCTGGGTCTTCGCCGAGCTGGGCAAAAGGCTGGGCCTGGAGGAACCCACCCTCTACTGGGACGCCGAGACCCTGGCCCGCTCGCTGCTGGACACCGACCACCCCTGGTTGGGGGGTATCACCCTCGAGCGGCTCAAGGCCGAAGGCTTCGTGCGGCTCAACCTTCCCCCGGACTTCCGCCCCTTCACCGAGCAGGCAGCCACCCCTTCGGGCAAAGTACAGTTCGACCCCCCACCCCAGGTGATCCTGACCGAGCCCACAAGGGACTTCCCCCTGATCCTGATGACCCCCCCAGCCAAGCACTTCCTGAATACCACCTACGGACACATCGGGCGCCTGGTGCAAGGCGAAGGTGGCGAGCCAATATTGTTGGTGCACCCCGAGGATGCGCGGGCCTACGCAGCAGCCGATGGGGCGCTGGTGCGGATACGCTCCCAGCACGGCGCCGTGGTGCGTCGGGTACGGGTGAGCGAGGCCCCCGTCCGGGGTACGGTGGTGCTGGAAGGCACCTGGTGGGAACAGTCGGCCCCCGATGGCAAGGGCATCAACTGGCTCACCGGTGAACACCTTACCGACATGGGCGAGGGTTCAACCTTTCACAGCAACCCGGTGCGCCTGGAAGCACTGGACTAAACGGCAACACCGGCCAAACTCCAAACCTCCTTTGCCCGCATCGCCCAGGCCGGGTACTCCTCCTTTTGCAGGAAGTGCCGGGCGTACAGGGCCGCCAGCTTGGCGTAGCGCTCGCCGCCGAGGTCGTACAGGAGAGCTACGGTAGCGGCATCGGCCAGGGTGCGCAGGGCGTCCTTGGCCTGCCACTGGGCCTCCTGGGGGGAAAGGGCCCGCAGGCCGGCCAGGGTGTCTTGCAACACGGAGCGGGCCCGATGGGCCTCCTCGGTGCCAACAGCCTCGAGCCTGGACGCAAACTCCTCCACAAAAGGCTCGGCGGCCCCCTTGCGGAAGAGCACCTCCAGGGTGTCCAGGGCCTGCACGTTGGCCGGCCCTTCCCAGATGGGGGTAATCAGGGCCTCTCTCGCCAGACGGGCGATGGCAAAGTCCTCCACGAAGCCTACCCCGCCGAATAGTTCCATCCCGAGCTGGGTGCAGTAGGTGCCATGCTCGGCGGTGCGGGCCTTGGCCAGGTGCGCCAGCAGGCGGGCGTAGTGGTAGCGAGGGCTGTAGGGGGGGGGTCTCGAGCCAGGCCTCCTCCCAGGCCGCCACCGCGCGGAAGGTGAGGGCCAGCCCACCCGCAATGCGCACTGCTAGGTCGGTCAGGTCGCGCCGGATGAGGGGGTGCTCTTCCAGCTTCTGGCCGAAGGCCACCCGGGAGCGGGCGCGGAAGAGGGCCTCGAGCTGGGCTTTGCGAGCCAGACCCAGCGCCCCCACTGCATTGGCCAGGCGCGAGAGGGTCAGGGTTTCCAGGATGTAATAAATGCCTTCCTCGGGCTTGCCGATGAGGTAGGCCTCGGTGTGGTCGAAGTCCACCTCGCCCGAAGGCACCGCGCGGGTGGCCAGCTTGTCCTTGAGGCGGCGTACCCGGTAGTTGAGCGCCCCGTTGCTATCCAGGCGGGGCACCAGGAACAAAGCCACCCCCTTGGGGCCGGGCGGGGCGCCTTCCGGGCGGGCCGAAACAATCGCATAGTCGGTCAGGCCCGCCCCGCTGGAGAAGTATTTGTCACCATAGAGACGCCAGACCGCCCCGTCGGGCACGGCCCGCACTTTGTTGGCCCCCAGATCGGAGCCGCCTTGCACCTCGGTCATCCAGGTAGCTCCAAAAGCTTTTCCCTGCAAAAGTTCTTCTTTCCAAGGGGCAAACTGCGGGGCGTACTTGTGGATGGCGTAGACGGTGGCGTTGGTGATGGTCTGGATGCAGTACAGACCGGGGTCGGCCAGTAGGAAGCCCTGGGCAAAGTGCAGGTGCCAGCTTCCCCCCTGGTAGGGGGCACGGTTGATGGCGGCCAGTTGGCGGTTGAGGCTTTCCTGAGCTGGCGAAAGCCGTACCCGGTCTATGCGCTGGCCTTCCAGGTCGTGCATCACGAGCACCGAGCGAGCTTCTTTGTCCACATGGTCGGCCACGCGGTAGGCCTCGCCTCCGGCTAGGGCACCAAAGCTTTCGAATTCGTCCCGATGGGCCTCCCAACCTTTCCAGTAACGGTTCAGGAGGGCCGGCAGATCCGACTCCAGCATCCAGTGGTTCTTAGCGTAGGCGTAGGACTGATGTTCCATACAACCCTGCTTTCAGCAGTAGTATAAGGCCCATGCAGGTTATTGACCTCCGCTCCGACACCGTAACCCGGCCCACCCCTGCTATGCGCAAGGCCATGGCCGAGGCCGAGGTAGGAGACGATGTGTACGGCGAAGACCCCACCGTAAACCGCCTGGAGGCCCTGGCCGCCGAGATGCTGGGCCTCGAGGCCGCCCTCTTCATGCCCAGCGGCACCATGACCAACCAGGTCGCCCTGATGCTGCACCTGAAACGCGGCCAGGAGGTGATTGCTCCCAAAGGGGCGCACATTTATGAATACGAGCCAGGCTCGCTGGCGGTGCTCTCGGGCGGAACCATCCGGATTGTGGAAGCCCCTTACGGCGTACCCGACCCCGAGGCCGTGCGGGCCGCAATCCACACCTCGGTACACCAGGCCCCCACCGGCCTGATCGCACTGGAAAACACCCACAACACCGCCGGCGGTACGGTCGTGCCCCTGGCGGTTCAGCGTGCCATTCAGCAAGTCGCCCACCAGGCTGGTCTCCCCACCCACCTGGACGGGGCGCGCTTCTTCAATGCGGTAGTGGCCCTGCAAACCACCCCTACCGAGCTGGCCCGGGGTTTCCGCACGGTCTCGATCTGTTTGTCCAAAGGGCTGGGGGCGCCGGTCGGCTCCCTTTTGCTGATGCCCCGCGACTACAGGGCCGAGGCCTGGCGCTACCGCAAGCTGCTGGGGGGTGGAATGCGGCAGGCCGGGGTGCTGGCGGCGGCCGGCATCGTGGCCCTGACCGAAGGCCCCCAGCACCTGGCCAAAGACCACCAGATGGCCCGGGCCCTGGCGGAAGGGATGCTGCGCCTGCACCTCGAGGTAGACATGCAAGCGGTGCAGACCAATATGGTGTATGCCCAGGTTCCCCAGGCCCCCGCTTTTGCCGAGCGGCTGCGTGAGCTGGGGGTACTGATTAATCCGATGGCTGCCAACCGGGTGCGCTTTGTCACCCACCGCGACCTGCGCGACGAAGATATACCGCTGGCGCTGGAACGTATTGAACAAGCCTTACAAATCGCCTGATCGCTGCAATGGCGGACTTTTCCGGTGCACCAACAACTTATTTTCGGCGCGTTTTGAAGCACGTTGATTGCCCCAAATTGCGATCTGCGGCTCATTGGAAGGCACTGATTTGCGCACCGATTTCCTGATTACCTGACCACTAGTCTTTCCACTCTTCCACCGACTTGTAATGCACCAAAGCGGCGTACATGGTCTGTGCGCCGCTGGTCGAGGTGGAAAACTTAATATCTACAATCAGCGCATCCGGAGGCAGGCTCTCCACAAAACGGTTGAGCCGATCTTGGAACATATCCGGGTCGGCAGCGGCAATGAGTTTGAAACGCATCCCTTGCATGGCTCAAGCGTAGCGCAGAGTGCCGCAAGGGGGTGTGCAATTTAGCGTCTGCCTGCCAGAAGCTCTGTGGGCAGGTCGCCAATGATACCGTCCACACCCCACGCCAGGAGTTCGCGCACAACGGCGGCCTGGTTGACCGTCCAGGTGGCTACAAAAAGGCCCCTGGCCTTATGTTCGCTCACCTTGGCCTGGTTCAGCAGGGCAAAATGAGGATGTACCCCCTGCACCGGCAAGCAGGGCACCAGTTCTTCCATCTCGGGCTCGGCATACAGCAAGGCCAGCGGAACATCTACCTTTAGCCGGTGCAAGCGAATCAGGGCCAGGGGATCGAAGCTGCTGATCCAGACCCGTTCTCGCTCTGGCCAGACCAGGAGGGCTTGGACCAGCGCGGCTTCGCGGCCGTCTGAGGGGCCCGGCTGGCTTTTGAGCTCCAAGTTGAGCCAGGTTTTGGGAAATTGCTCGGCCAGTTCAAAAACCTGCTCGAGGCGGGGCATCCAGGGCGCCAGGTGTTGCAAAGCAGGCCAGTCCAGTTCGTTGATGGGCCGTCCCTCAAACTCGAAGTCGTGATAAACCGCCAGAACCCCATCGCGGGTGCGGTGCAGGTCAAGCTCGAGGCCATCCAGGCCCGCTTCCAGGGCCAGCTGGAAGGACTCGAGGGTGTTTTCCCTGGCCCCGTGGGGAGAACCGCGGTGACCAAGTAGAACAGGCATAGAGAATGTCATCTGGTTCTCCTTTGCTGTGCAGGGTTTTTCTTCTTTTTCGGACAACTTTCATGTCTGGGAGCCATGGTTATACCGCCATCTGTTCGATTTTACGTGACGGATGCAAGCAGACTATCCTGCGTATGTTGTAAACTGATAATCATGGGCAAATATGAAGCTCGCCTTTCAGACCTAACCCAGGCCGATATTATTGCTCGGCTAGAAGGCCCTGGAGGTCTTCTCGCACTGACCAGCCGAGAATTGTTTTACCTGGATGACCACACCCAGCAAAGTGCGCGGCTCTCTCAAATTAAGCGTATTGGTGTCAACAAACAGACAGGCAATGTGGATGTAGTAGGCGAACAGGGCACCCTAATGGAAATTGCCCCGATTGCCTTCCAGAAAGACGAGTTGAAACTCTTTCTGGAGTCGCTCAAGGGCCACGTACTCAAAGCCAAATCCGAACCCACCCAGATCATCGAACGCCCTAAAACTCTCGAGCAAGCCCCGGCAGCGCCAGCCTCTCCCCTGTTCCCCAAGTTAGAAGAACCGGCTGCCGCTCCCAGCAAACCGATTGCCCATCCACCCCACCCTACCCCCTTGGAAATGCCCGCCCCGGCAGAGATTGAACCCGCTCCCTCGGGGCAAATTAACATCGCAGAACCCCCCAAAACCCTGCCCGATGAACCCAGCGACTCCATCTGGGCGTATGAAGGCTCCCCCAAATCCAGCGCTGCGCCCGCTGTGGCCGAGCCCTTACCTACTCCGGTGCCCTCGGCTCCGGCCTCGCAAGGCGATTTAACCGTTCCGCCGGTAGCCCCTGTCAGAACCCTCCGTTCTACCCAGCGGATTATCTCGACGCTGCTCAAAGTATCTGCGCTCATTACGGCGGTGGTCACGGTGGGGTATCTGGTGGTGAATATGGGCACCACCAGCGATATTTGGATTCCGCTGGGCGTGATTGCCATCGGGCTGTCGCTCTCACTGATTCAGTGGCGCTTATCCGAGCCCTACTGATTGGACGAAAAAATAGACCCTCCACATACCAGGCCCTGACATTTTCGCAACAGCCTGTCTCTTGTCAAATAACCCCGCTCTCACCCCAAGGGTAGCTAAATTGGGGCTTTGTGGAACGTTGGCTGAGCGTAGCCTATATTGCTGTTGTCCTTGCGCTTGGATTCGCAAGTATTTGGCCCCAACTAACCGTTCGGTTCGCCCAGGCTGAGGTCAAAACCCCGGCTACACAGGGCTTGCTGGCCCGGCCAGAGGTGACCTCGTCTGCCCTACAACCCGGCCCTGTTGCCCCGGAGGTTGCCAAGGTCAACCTCAACAGCGCTAGCCAGGCCGAGATTGAAAGCCTGCCCGGTGTTGGCCCCGCGCTCGCCCAGCGCATTATTGAAGGCCGCCCCTACCGTTCGCTCGAGGATCTGGATCGGGTCAAGGGAATTGGCCCCAAGCTATTGGAGCGCTTGCGGCCGCTGGTCGCCCTATGATTCCTTATGCCTTGGGCCTGGGGGCACTGCTCGGTGCTCTAACCCAGCTTACCCCCTGGGCGTTCTTGGGCTTGCTGGCTGGGCTTTGGTTGCCGCAGACGGCGCGGTGGTTGGGCTTACTGGCGTACACCCTGGTGGTTCTTCATCTGGGTCTGTCCAAAGACCCCTGGGCTTCGCAGATAGGACAGTGGGTGCGGCTTCAGGGCACCCTCCAAGAAGGGTTCCTGCACACCCCCCAGGGGCGGGTTTACGTGCGGTATTTTCCCCGCTTGCAGGATGGTAACTACATCCTGGAGGGCCATCTGCTCCGCCCACAAAGCCGGCGCAATCCCGGCGGATTTGATCAAGCAATCTGGCTACGCGGTCTGGGCGTCCAGGCGGTCTTGCAGGCCCGGCAGGTGGTGCGGTTTGAACCCCCGGCCCCGGACACCCGGCAGCGGCTCCGACAGCAATTGGTGGCCGGGCTCTCCCCCTCGGCAGCAGCGCTGGCAGAAGCCTTAACCCTCGGTGAGCGGCGGGAGCTGGGGGAGACCTATGGCGAGTTCCAGCGGGCCGGACTGGCCCACGCGTTGGCTCTTTCCGGGCTCCACGTGGCCATTCTGGCTGGATTTCTGGTACTGCTTTTGTACCGGCTAGGACACTGGCGTTATCTGGTGACCCTGGGCCTCCTGCTGATGTATTTGCTGTTGGTCGGGCCGCAACCCTCGCTGGTACGGGCGGTGATCATGGGGGGTCTGGTGTTGCTGGGCTTGTTTTTGGGCAAGGGCAAGGTGGCGGTGTTGCCCGCCCTCTCGCTCGCGCTTTTTATTCACCTGTTGATCTGGCCTCATGCCATCTTCAGCCTCTCGGCCCAGCTTTCCTACCTGGCCGTGCTGGGAATGGCCCTGCTGCTTCCCCGCTTGCCAAAGCTTCAGGGCTGGCAAAACTGGCTCTGGGCCTCGGTCAGTGTGACTTTTGCAGCCCAGCTCTTTATCCTTCCACTACTGCTCCACCACTTTCACCAACTGCCACTGGTCTCCCCCATCGCCAATTTGCTGGTGCTTCCGATTTTGAACCTGTTGGTTCCGCTGGGCTTTGTCAAGCTGCTGCTGGGCGGGGTTCTGGCCTGGCCAGTGGAGTGGCTCAGCCAACTTACGCTGGGACTGGTGGGGTGGCTATCCAGCGGGCCGCAACTGCGCTGGGGCGAGATTGGCCCCACAGGTTTTGCGCTGTATTTTCTGGGGATTTTGCCCTTGCTGGCTGCACTTTATGGTCGCATTCGTTGGTCGCGGGCCGGCGTACTGGCCGCGACCACGATCCTGGTTTCGCTGTTGCCGCAAACACTCCAACGGGCCGAAATCTGGCAGCTCGACGTGGGGCAGGGCGATGCCACGCTGGTACGCCTGCCGGGCAGGGTGGAGATTCTGGTGGACGGGGGCCGGGACTGGGCCTATCCCCGACTGGAAAGTGCGCTGCGGGCCCTGGGGGTAGATGATCTGGATCTGGTAATCGCTACCCACCCCGACGGGGACCATATACAGGCCCTGCCGCTGGTGATGCAAAACTTTCCGTTAGGCACACTGGTCACTGGACCGCGGGTGCGGGGGGATGAATTAGACGATGCCTTGCACCAAGCCGCCCACCGTCAGCGGGTGCAGATAGTATCGGCTCGAGCCGGCACACAGCTCAAAATTGCTGGGGCCAGCCTGCGCTTTCTGGGGCCGCAGGGCCGCGAAGCGCTGGACAACGACCGTAGCCTGGTGTTTGTGCTGGAGTACAAAGGGCGTAAAGCCCTGTTCACTGGAGACGCTCCGGTTTCGGCCGAGGCCCTTTGGGAGGCCGAAAAAGTGGACTTTCTCAAAGTAGGACACCACGGCTCCGATACCAGCACTGGCGGACGATTGCTACAAAGTTTTCAGCCCAGGGTAGCCCTGATCGGGGTGGGCAGCAACCCCTACGGGCACCCCACCCGATCCGTGCTGGAGCGATTGAGCTTACACGGTGTGGAGATCCGCCGCACCGATCTCGAGGGCGCAATCCGGATACCATTACCCTGAATTTCCCCCAGGACAGGCTGGGGTATCCCGGGTCAGGCTTCGTAGCCCAAAGCCTGCAAGATGGCGCTCAGTTCTTCCTCGGAGTGGTAGCTAATTTCGATCTTACCTCGCTTGTAATGGGTAAAGCGAACCTTGGTGCCAAGCCGACGCGAAAGGTTGCGGGCAATGTCGGCATAGGCCTCTTCACCTCTGGAACGTGCGCCCTGTGCCGCCGGTTTGTCTTTGAGTTTTTCGGTCTCACGCACACTGAGTTGCCTGGAAAGCACCTCCGAAAGCCCCCAATTGCGCCGGGCTTCGGGCAGCATCAGGAGGGCCCTGGCATGTCCTGCACTTATTTTGTTCTCTTCAAGGGCTTGCATGATTTCAGGGCTCAACTGCAGCAGGCGCAAGGCGTTGGTCACGGTTACCCGGGCCTTCCCCACCGCCCTGGCCACCTCTTCCTGGGTCATCCCCATATCCACCAGTTTTTTGTACCCTTCAGCTTCTTCCAGGGGGTTGAGGTCCTCACGCTGGAGGTTTTCTATCAGGGCAATCTCGAGGGCCTCGCGCTCACCAATGTCTTTGATGACCACCGGCACCTCGCGCAACCCCGCCATCTGAGCGGCTTTGAAGCGTCGCTCGCCTGCGACCAGCTCGTACATATCCCCCTTGGGGCGCACCAACAGGGGTTGCAACAGACCTTTTTCCTTGATGGAAGCCGCCAGTTCGTCCAGCGCAACCGGATCAAAAAGGCGGCGGGGCTGCCCAGGGTTGGGTTTGATCAAGGCCAGGGGCAGTTTGGTCAGGGAGGCCGGGGTTTTGGGCAACAAGGCCTCCAACCCCTTGCCCAGACCGCTAGGCTTCTTGGACACGGCGCATCACCTCCTCGGCCAGCCGTCGGTAGGCATGGGCTCCACTGCTGGTAGGGGCATACTGGCCTATGTCCTGACCGTGGCTGGGGGCTTCGGCCAGCCGGACGTTGCGTGGAATCACTGTCCAGAAGACCTTCTCGCCCAAATTCACACGGATGTTGCTTTCGACTTGCTGCGATAGCAAGGTGCGGGGGTCATACATGGTAATCAGCACACCCAGAAGCCGCAGGGCCGGGTTGAGACTGGCACGTACCTGATCAATGGTCTCCATCAAACCCGCGATACCCTCTAACGCGTAGTATTCGGCCTGCACCGGCACAATTAGCCCCTCCGAAGCCGCAAGCACATTGAGGGTGATGGGCCCCAGGCTGGGGGGCGCATCCAGCAGGATCAGGTCGTAGGCAGGCTCGAGCGGGCGCAGTACTTCGGCAAGCCGGGTAGGGTTTTCAATGAGTTCGGCGGAAGCCCCCACCAGATTGGGGCTCGAGGGCAATAAATCCAGGCCTTTGGTAATGTTGACCACAGCCCTCTGGGCTTCACCAGAGCCGACCAGCACGGTATAGATATTCTCTTCCTGCACAGCCTGCCCTACACCGGAGGTCGCGTTGACTTGTGGGTCGAGATCCACCAGCAAAACTTTCTGACCCGCTTTAGCCAGGTAGGCCGAAAGATTGACCGCTGTGGTGGTCTTCCCGACCCCACCTTTTTGATTTACGATCCCGATGCGCTTCACCTTGTCCACTAGGATAACGGATTTTTAGCGGGAACCCCGGGTTTGCGCGGATACTCAAGCGGGCTAGGGGAGATTTTCTGAATGATAACCAGGGCGCGCTCATCCCCGGTGCGGGGCAGTGTTAACCGAAGGATGTGCTCAACCACCCCTCCCAATCTCCGCAATGCACCCTGGGCCTGCTCAGCTTCCGCTTCCGCCCCAGCCCCTTTTTGCGCAATCACAAATCCACCCATTCGTACCAACGGGAGGGTTAGCTCGGCCACCGTTGCCAGCGAAGCCACTGCCCGGGTTAAGGCCGCGTCGTATGTTTCACGTTTTACATTTTGCCGAGCGAGTGTCTCTGCGCGCCCCCAAAGCGCCTGGGCGTTGCTCAGCCCCAGATCCTGAATCACCTGGGCAACAAACCCCACTTTTTTTTGGGTGGCATCCAGAAGATCAAAGTGGATGTTGGGCCGCACAATGGCCAGGGGCAAACCGGGGAAACCCGCCCCGGTGCCGACGTCAATTACCGAGAGGCCGTCTATAAAACCAGAGTAGGACAAACAGGTTAGTGAATCCAAAAAATGTTTTAGGACGATGCCTTGTTCATCCCGTATAGCAGTTAGATTGGTGCTTTGGTTGACGAGGTTGAGCAGTTCATAGAATCGGGCAAACCGAGGGAGGTATGGCTCTAGATCCAGCCCAAGTTCCTGACCGCCCTGTAAAAACAACCGTCTACCCTCTAGAGTCATTTGCATCATGGTGTTGGCTAAGTGCCCACCCATTGATTTTTCCACATCTGGAGCACTGAGAACCTTTCCTCCACAACGAGATTTCCCCTAATGTAAAACGTGAAACATGGTGTGCGGTTTGGCTCGGTCTGAAACCTAGACAGAGGCTGGAACCTTGCTCAGATAGACCAAAAGCGCGGTAATATCCGAGTCGCGAATGCCCGGAACCCTCGAGGCTTCCGCCACCGAACGGGGTCGAACCCGGCTTAGTTTTTCCACCGCCTCTTTGGAAAGGCTGGGGACTTTGCCATAGTCCAGGGTCGCGGGGAGGAGGTAGACCTCGAGCTCCTTCAGCTTTTCCCGCAGCTTGGCCTGCCGCTCCATGTAGCCCGCGTACTTGGCCCGCACCTCTACCTGGTAAGCTTCGGCTTTATTCAAAGGCTCCTCGGGCTGGCCAATTATCTGCAGCACCTGTTCATAGCTGACCTCGGGACGGCGCAGGTACTGCAACGCCGAGACGCCGTCCACCCGGCTTTTTTGTAGGCGAAGCAGTTCGCCCTGGACTCGAGCGTACTTGGCTTGCACCGTCTGCAAATCCTTCGGCGAGCGCAAACCCCAGGCTGCCGCCAGAGGCAGCAAACGCTCATCGGCATTGTCGGAGCGGCACAGCAGGCGCAACTCCACCCTCGAGGTCATCATTCGGTAGGGTTCGTCCACACCCCGATGCACCAGATCGTCCACCATGACCCCGATATAGCCAGATTCACGGGGCAAGCAGACTTCCGCCAGGCCCATTGCATAGCGGGCTGCATTCAACCCGGCCAGTAACCCCTGGGCTGCAGCTTCTTCGTAACCCGAAGTGCCGTTGAGTTGGCCCGCCGTAAACAACCCTGGCTGCTTACGGGATTGGAGTCCTGGAGTCAGTTCCAGGGGGTCTACCGCATCGTATTCCACCGCATAGGCATAGCGCTGGATGACGGCCTTTTCAAACCCCGGCAGAGTTTGCACCATGCGCACCTGCAATTCCGGGGGTAGGGAAGAGCTGAAACCCTGTAAGTACAACTCCGTGGTGTGAAGGCCATCAGGCTCAACAAAGAGCAAATGGGTGTCCTTATCGGCAAAACGCACCACTTTGTCCTCTATGGAGGGGCAGTATCGCGGCCCCACCCCTTCAATGTCCCCACCATACAGAGGGGACAGATGCAGGTTTTCCCGGATGAGCAGGTGAGTGGCCTCGGTGGTGCGGGTCTGCCAGGTAGGGCGGGCTGTGGCATGCATACCCACCGTACCCGAAAAGGTCTCGGGGGGGTCGTCGGCAGGCACCACCTCCAGCTTTTGGTAATCCACAGAGTCGGCCTGGATGCGGGGCGGCGTACCGGTTTTAAAGCGAAGCAAGCGGTGCCCTACGGCCTTCAGGCTTTCGGAGAGAAAGCGGGCCGGGGGCTCGCCTTGACGTCCCGCGGCCCTGGACTGCCGCCCGTACCAAACCACTCCCTGCAAGAAGGTGCCGCTGGCTACAACCACGGCTTGGGCAGCTATTTTTCGACCATCCACGGTCTGAACTCCGCGCAGGCTATCCCGCTCCAACCACAACGCTGCCACCTCGGCCCGCACGCTCTCGATGTGGGGATGGGCCAGCAATACACGCTGGGCTTCAAGGGCATACGCATCACGGTCTACCTGCACCCGTAGGCTCTGCACAGCAGGGCCCTTGGAACGGTTAAGTACACGGGTATGAATGGCGGTGGCGTCGGCCAGTTTACCCATCAGGCCGCCAAGAGCCTCTATTTCCGCCACCAGTTGGCTCTTGCCGGGCCCGCCCACCGCCGGGTTACAGGGCATCAAGCCGATGCGCTCGGGGTTGGACGTAACCAGCCCCACCTTGGCCCCAAGCCTAGCTGCGGCCCAGGCGGCTTCGATGCCGGCGTGTCCACCCCCTACCACAATTACGTCATAGACCTTCATCCACCCAACTCCTAACCTCGCATTCTAGCAGAGCATTCCCGCATCTAAAATCGCTTGTGCCTTAACTTTGACGCCCCAAGACCGATTTGCGGCTCAATATTTCGAAATTTAGCTGTCTAGTACAGGGTCTTAAGCCCTAGAGGGGTGTTTTTATTCGCCTGAACAGGATTATCCACAGGGCATTCCCCACCTGTGGATAACTCGGTAGAATGTACAAACTTGTTAGGATTTCAGGAGGATTGGCCTTGACCCAAAACACTGTCTGGCAAAACGTGCTCGAGTACGTGCGCCAAAGCATCACCGAGGTGGAGTACCACACCTGGTTTGAAAAGATTCAGCCGCTCGGGGTCGTCAACGGCTCGCTCGAGCTGGGCGTTCCCACCAGCTTTTTCAAGGGCTGGATCGAGGATCACTACGCCGAACTGCTCACCGAGGCCCTGACCCGCCTGGGGGCCCAAACCCCGCGCTTTGAACTCAAGGTTGTACCCGGGAAGCCTGTTCAAGACGATATTTTCTCGGCTTCCACTCAAAGCAAGCCGCAGGAATCGCGTGCTCGGCTCAACCCCAAATACATCTTCGAAAACTTTGTGGTGGGACAGAACAACAACCTGGCCCACGCTGCAGCCGTGGCCGTGGCCGAATCCCCCGGTAACGCGTACAACCCTCTATTTATCTACGGAGGGGTGGGACTGGGCAAGACCCACCTGATGCACGCAGTAGGTCACTCGGTAGCTCAGCGCTTCCCGGACAAGAAAATTGAGTACGTCTCCACCGAGACCTTCACCAACGAGCTCATCAACGCCATCCGTGAAGACCGCATGACCGAGTTTCGCGACCGCTACCGCTCGGTGGATTTGCTGCTGGTAGACGACATCCAGTTCATCGCCGGCAAGGAACGTACCCAGGAGGAGTTCTTCCACACCTTCAATGCCCTCTACGAGGCCCGCAAACAGATCATCCTGTCCTCCGACCGGCCTCCCAAGGACATCCTCACCTTAGAAGCCCGCTTACGCAGCCGCTTCGAGTGGGGTCTAATCACCGACATCCAGTCGCCCGACCTCGAGACCCGGGTGGCCATCCTCAAGATGAACTCCGAGTACCGCAATATGCGCATCCCCGAGGAGGTCCTCGAGTACATTGCCAAACAGATCACCTCCAACATCCGCGAACTCGAGGGGGCCCTGATGCGGGTGATTGCCTATGCTTCGCTTAACGGTGTGCAACTGAGTAAAGCAGTAGCGGTCAAGGCTCTTTCCGACGTGTTTGCCGCTACCGATGCCAACCTGACCCCCGAGGAAATCCTCAAGGCTGTGGCCGATTATTACAACCTCAAGCTGGAAGAGATTCGCGGGGCAGGTCGCCGCAAGGAGGTCGTTATTCCCCGCCAGATGGCTATGTACCTGATTCGGGAGATGACCCACGCCTCCTTGCCAGAGATCGGTCAGTTCTTCGATGGACGCGACCACACCACCGTGCTTTATGCCATCCAGAAGATCCAGGAGAATATAGATAGTGACACCGCCTTGCAACAAGCCCTCAAAGGCATCAAGGAACGGCTGCGCTAATCAGGTTTTGACAAATAACCACCCTCCGATCTCAAGAACTTGGCCCAAGTCGCGTTTCCTTGTAATTGAATAACATAATTGCGAGCCTTAAAACTGTGGATAAATTAATTCAACCTGTGGATAACCCTGTGGATAAGATGTGGACAACCCTGTGGATAGACTTGTGGATAAGTACGTTCATAACAGGCCTGTGGATAAGTACCCAATTCGTCCACAGTTTATCCACAGCTTATACACAATTACCCAGTCCCTTTATCCACAGGTCAAATTCGATACCAATGCGGATTAAAGAGCCCTTATCCACATATCCACAGGCCCTATTACTACTATTACTAATTCTTAAAATTTTTAAAAAGAAGTAGGTATTTAAATTCTGCAGCCTGTTTCAGTCGAACTAAAGCTCCCTCAAAAACTTCAAAGGCCCAGACCCCTGAAGTCTTATACACCACTTAGGGCAAATTTTTAGGAAAAAGTAATTCCACAACTCAGCTTCAACCCCCTTCAGCTCAAAAACAATCATTGGTGCTTTACGTGGCGCTCTGAACCAGGCCCATTACGATTCACGCCGGTGGTGGGTGGTGAACAGTGGATATTTTAGCCACTCGGGAGTAATATCCAGGATTTTCTAAAACCCACCCACAAGCAACCAGGGTATGGTAGGCCTCAGGGTCGGTGCGTGAAACCTCGCAAACCTCAGCCAGGGGCACTTAAGACGTTTGTTGCTGAAAAAATGCCCGCAGGTAGGTGACCTCTCTGGGTGTTATGCCCCCACCTAGCCTCCCCCGTTGGGGGAGGAAGGCGTGGTTTTACTTTATGCACCAACCCTGTGGTAGGTCTTAGGCGCATTTATGGAAACTGGGTTGACTGTTAGAATATTTGGGCTCACCGGGGGCCGCAAACCCGGCTAATAGCCCAACACGGAGGCCAGTGTGGAAGTTCGCATCCCCAAACGTACCCTTGCCGAAGGACTTTCCATCCTCGAGCGGATCATTCCCAGCCGCAGTTCAAACCCCATCCTGACCTATTTACCCATCGAACTGTCCGAGCAGGGTCTGATTCTACGCGGTACCAACGGCGAGGTAGACCTCGAGGTCAAGCTACCCGCCGAGATCCAGGGCTCCGGCCAGGTCCTGGTGCCGGCCCAGACCTTTGCACAGATTGTCCGAAGCGCCCCGGGGGAGCTGATAGAGCTGGTCTTTGGCACGGGTGAGCGGTCGGGGGAGCGCCTCGAGCTTCACTCGGGCGCCTTCAACACCCAGCTTTCCACCACCAGCCCCGATGGCTACCCCGAACTGGCCTTTAAGGCCCCTGGCTCTGAAAAGATTGCCGCCTCGCGCCTGGCCCAGGCCATCACCCGGGTGCGCTACGCAGCCAGCACCGAGGAGTATCGGGCCATTTTCCGGGGGGTACAGCTGGAGATGTCCCCCTCCAGCCTGCGGGCGGTCGCCTCCGACGGTTTCCGCTTGGCCCGCTACGACCTGCCCATGCAACTCCAAACCCGCAAGCTGGTGATCCCGGCCAGGAGCGCCGACGAGATTGTGCGGGTCTTCAAGGATGCCCAGGGGGAGGTGGCCTTTGCAGTGGGAGAGGGCACCCTGACCCTGGTGGGGGAGGCCGTTCGCATGTCGGTCAAGCTGATGGAAGGCGAATTCCCCGACTATGCACGGGTGATTCCACAAAGCTTTGTCCTGGAAGCCATCCTGGCTGCCGAGGCCCTGCGCGAGGGCCTCAAGCGGGTAGCGGTGCTGTCGGATCGCAACAACCACCGCGTTAATCTATTGTTCAACAATGGCAAGCTCGACATCGATGCCGAGGGAGATTACGGGCGGGGCAGGGAAGAGCTTGCCATCGATTCTTCGGGCGAACCCCAGCTTATGGTGGCCTACAACGCCCAGTACCTGATTGATGCGCTGGCCCCCATCGAGGGTGCCGTGCGGATCAAACTGTCCGGCCCCACCAGCCCCAGTGTGCTACAGGCTGTGGAGGATGCGGGTTATCTGGCTGTGGTGGTTCCCCTGCGGGTCTAGGGCGGCGTGTGTACCCGATGAAATGCCTGCTGCAAAGGGTCTTCAGATCTGCATTGTTGGGCTTTCTCCTGAACGCAGTTTGATCAAGCCTGACGTGGGGATGTTAGACTCTTAAGCGGCTTGTGCGGAAATAGAAGCGTTTCCAGCAAGGAGGCCTTTTCCATGACCACAATTCTAGAAATCAAAGGACGGGAAGTACTCGACTCCCGCGGCAACCCCACCGTCGAGGCCGAGGTGGTGCTAGAGTCCGGGGCCCGTGGGCGGGCCATGGTGCCCTCCGGGGCTTCAACCGGAGCCCACGAGGCGGTCGAGCTGCGGGACGGCGGCCCCCGCTTTGGCGGTAAAGGGGTGTTGCGGGCGGTGGCCGCCATCAACGAGCGTATTGCCGACGAAGTTATAGGGCTGGATGCGCTCAACCAGGAAGCTGTGGACAAAACCCTGCTGGAACTCGATGGTACCGCCAACAAAGGCAATCTGGGGGCCAATGCCATGCTGGCGGTCTCGCTGGCCACGGCCCACGCAGCTGCCGACGCACTGGGCCTGCCGCTATACCGCTACCTGGGTGGGGTGCAGGGGGTGACCCTGCCGGTGCCCCTGATGAACGTGATCAACGGGGGGAAGCACGCCGATAACAACGTGGACTTCCAGGAGTTCATGCTGGTGCCGGGTGGGCTGCCGACCTTCAGCGAGGCGCTGCGGGCCGGGGTAGAGACCTTCCACGCCCTCAAATCGGTCTTGAAGGCCAAAGGCTACAACACCAACGTGGGGGACGAGGGGGGGTTTGCCCCCGACCTCAAGTCGAACGTAGAGGCGGTCGAGGTACTTCTGAGCGCCATCGAGAAGGCCGGTTACAAGCCCGGCCAGGACATTGCGCTGGCCCTCGACCCGGCCAGCTCGGAGTTCTATCGGGATGGCAAGTATGTGCTCGAGGCCGACGGCAAGTCGCTTACGGGCCCCGAGATGGTGGCTTACTGGGAAAACTGGGTGAACCAGTACCCCATTGTTTCCATCGAGGACGGGCTGGCCGAGGACGACTGGGAAACCTGGAAACTCCTGACCGAGCGATTGGGCCAGCGCACCCAACTCGTTGGCGACGACCTGTTTGTGACCAACCCGGCCATCCTGCAGCGTGGCATCGAGATGGGGGTGGGGAACTCTATCCTGGTTAAGGTCAACCAGATCGGTACCTTGAGCGAAACCCTCGAGGCCATCCGCCTGGCCCACCGCAGCGGCTACACCACCATCCTCTCGCACCGCTCGGGCGAGACCGAGGACAACACCATCGCCGATATCGCCGTGGCGGTCAATGCCGGCCAGATCAAGACCGGCTCGGCCAGCCGCTCGGATCGCCTGGCCAAGTACAACCAGCTCCTACGCATCGAGGAAGAACTGGGTTCTGGGGCCCGCTTCCTGGGCTTTGGAGCGTTCAAGAGATGATGTTGCAGGTCACAGGTCGGGACAGCCATTGGCCTGAGACCTGAGACCTGCAACCCGAGAGCAGAACTATGGGACTTCCAAAACGAACCAAAATTGTGGCCACCCTGGGGCCCGCTTCGCGCTCGCCCGAGATGGTGCGCGCCCTGATCGAAGCCGGGGTGGACGTCTTCCGCCTCAACTTCTCCCACGGAATGTCCGACGACCACCGCGAATCGGTGCACATGATCCGGGAAGCCTCGAGCGCCCTGGGCCGCACGGTGGCCATCCTGCAAGACCTGCAGGGCCCCAAGATTCGCTGCGGGCGTTTCCGCGAGGGCGCGGTGGAGCTGCAGGCCGGGCAGAAGTTCATCATCACTTCTGAACCCATCGAGGGCGATGAGACCCGGGTTTCGACCACCTACCGGGGCCTGCCCAACGACGTAGCTCCGGGGCAGATACTGCTCCTGGACGACGGAAATATCCGCCTGCGGGTGGAGGAGGTTCGCCTCAACGATATCCACACTACCGTCATCATCGGGGGGCGGTTGTCCAACAACAAAGGCATCAACATTCCCGGGGCCGACCTCTCCATTCCGGCCCTGACCGATAAAGACATCGACGACATCGCCCTGGGGGCCGAGCTGGACGTAGACTGGGTGGCCATCAGCTTTGTGCGCAGCCGCGACGACCTGCTTTTAGCCCGCCACTACCTGACCCGCCATAACTCCCGCGCGCGGCTGATGGCCAAAATCGAAAAACCCAGTGCGGTGGCCCGCTTCGACGAGATTCTGGAAGAGGCCGATGGCATTATGGTAGCCCGCGGCGACCTGGGGGTGGAGATGCCCTTGGAGGAGGTGCCGGCGGTACAGAAGCGGATTATCCTCAAGGCCGTGCAGGCCGGCAAGGCGGTCATTACCGCTACCCAGATGCTCGAGTCCATGATTAAAAACCCCAGCCCCACCCGGGCTGAGGCCTCGGACGTGGCCAACGCCATCTTTGATGGCACCGACGCCATCATGCTTTCGGCGGAGACCGCCGCCGGGCAGTACCCGGTGGAAGCGGTCTCGTTTATGAGCCGGGTCGCCAGAACCATTGAGGCCACCCAGGAGTACAAAGACCGCCTGAATGCCCTGCGGCCCCCGGCCAACCGCACTGTGCAGGACGCCATCGCCCGGGCAGTGGACGACGTGGTGGAGTCCACTGGAGCCAAAGCGGTTGTGGTGTTTACGGCTACCGGCGGGGCGGCCCGCCGGGTGGCCCGCACCCGACCACCGGTACCCATTCTGGCCCTGACCCCCAACCCCCACGTGCGCAACCAGCTGGCCTTAGTTTCCGACGTATTGCCCCTTCTGGCTCCCGACCCCAAAGACACCGACGACATGGTGGAAATTGCCGTGGCCAAGGCCAAGGAGACCGGGCTGGCCGAGGTAGGTGAGTACGTGGTGATTGCTGCCGGCGTGCCCTTTGGGGTTCGTGGCACCACCAATATGATCCGGGTGGAGCGGGTGAGTTGAAGAAAACCCTGCTCAATAGGGCCTGGCTTGCACCCAGCAATCTGGGCTCCAGAGGTGATATGCCCAACTATCGAATAGCCTTGCTGATCTTGATTTTACAGGCCTTGACCGGGGTTATGGCCCAAGGAGTGAGTATGAAACGTCCAGACGCACCTCCTCTGGCTCAGCGAGGGAATTTTGTGGTCGGGGTCAAAACCCTGCAAATGACCGACTCGAGCCGTCAGAACCGCACCATTGCCGCTGAGGTTTGGTACCCCACCAGCGGAACCCAGCAGAACCTTGTTTACGAAAGCGTGGTAGGACAAACCCCGGTTCGAATCAGCGGGCGCGCCAACCGCGATGCCACCCCTGCAAACGGCCGATTCCCCTTGATTCTGGCCTCGCACGGACAGCCCGGCACCCGGTTTCAGTTTGCTTACCTGAACGAACACCTGGCCAGCTGGGGGTTTGTGGTAGCCGCCCTCGAGCACCCCGGCTCGACCTACCAGACCCTCACGCAGCAAAACTACATCACCAGCATTGCCGACCGTCCACTGGACATCCTGTTCGCCATTGGCGAGGTGGCCCGGCAAATGCCCAGTGCAGATGCCAGCAATGTGGGATTGCTGGGCTACAGCTATGGCGGCTATTCCGTCATTAATGCGGCTGGAGCCGGGCTTGACGGCAGTGCCCTGAGCGAGTACTGCCGCAGCAGCAACGAGGGGCCCTGTTTTGCTCTGCCTTTTTTTGCCCAACTGGAGGCCCAACGTGGCTTGAATATGGTTAAGCCCGACCCCCGCATCCAGGCGGTGTTTGCCATGGCCCCCTACGGCCAGCCCTGGATTGGAGCCCGCTCGCTGGCCAACTTCAAGCTGCCATTGTTCGTGGCGGTGGGCGAGGCCGACGACGTGGCTACCTACCGCCGCGACGGGCTGGAATATTTCCGTAAGGCGGGCTCGAGCCAGAAGTACCTCCTGACCCTGGCCGCCGCCCAGCACAACCCCTTTGTGGAGTGCACACCCGAGGTGCGCAGCAGGGAAGAGGACTACTGGCGTTGCTGGGAGCCGGTGTGGGATCAGGAACGCGCCCACGATCTGGCCCGCCATTTTGCCGCCGCATTCTTCCTGCGCTTCTTGCAAAAGAACCTCGAGGCCGGGAATTTCCTCAACCCCAGCCTACCCGGATTCAAACCGCGCACCACGGTAGGGATCAAGCTTGAAACGCGCTGAAGGAGCTTTGTACCCAAAGCGCATCGTCCCCAGTGGCTGGTTTAGAGCGTCCTTCACAGACGTTGCCGCCCAGATGAGCGGCACCTGCTCTGTCTGGGACAAAGGACTCCTTACCCTGGGAGGCTCGATCTTTGTGAAAGCACTCTATAGGTTGTCTTTTTGAATCCTAGTGCACACCCCTCCCGAATGGTCGGCGAAAAAAGCCTCACCCTTCCAAGGGGCGGTATCGCCCTCCGCTACGCGGATAACTTCCAAGGGGCGGTATCGCCCTCCGCTACGCGGATAACTTCCAAGGGGCGGTATCGCCCTCCGCTACGCGGATAACTTCCAAGGGGCGGTATCGCCCTCCGCTACGCGGATAACTTCCAAGGGGCGGTATCGCCCTCCGCTACGCGGATAACTTCGGTCGGGTTGGTTCGTTACTGTTCGGTAGCGAATCAACCGAATCTGGTATTACCTGGCAGACCGGCGCTCTTTGAGCACATTCGCCGCCCTGCGCAACAGGCGCTGTTCTGCCCGGGTTAGCCCCAGACCCTGGATGAGGATAATATCATCCGCCAGATCTTGGGCGGCTTCTGTACGGCCTATGCGTAACAACGAATCCAGCTCGGCCAGGAGGGCATCGAGTGCATCCAGGGGCAGGTTTGGAGCTGCCAGCACCACTTTTTCAGCCTCTCTCGGCTCGACTTTGAGCATCCCGCCCCCCAGCGCATGACCTTCAATTTCAGCGCTCAATCGGGTGAGGGAGGTCTGCCATAAGCAGGCCAGGCCGGCTGCGCCCAGGGGGCTGGTTGAACGCAAGCGCAAAATGTGCAGGCTATTTGGGGCCACTACATGCGCTTCATTGGTTACCAGACGCGGATATTCACCGCTCATGTAGGTGAGAAAAGCGTCCGGCTGGTAGACGTGGGGTACGGCATACCAGGGGTCACGAACCCGGCATTTGTGGGCCTGGTGCGCGCCTTCGGATTCGCCGTAAGCCAGGTATGCTTGCAACTCCAGGGGCAGATCGTCCTGGCCGGTGATGTGCAACAGGTAGCCACTCTCGCCACGCAAAAGACCCCCTTCCCAATCCGATGGGGTAAACCTCAGGCCCGATAAACCTCGAGCCCTACGAACCGCGGGCTTGAGGTACCTGGATGAAATGCCCCACCTGGCCACCTGCAAAGGACTCAAATGGAAGAAGCTGTTGTTGCCCGTCACATAGCCGATCCCCACATCGGCCAGCTCGCCCAGGCGCCGGGTCTGCTTAGAATGGCTCAACTCACGGTACAGCGCTCTGGCCTTCGGTGGGAGGAAGTATTCGATGATTCTTTGCCGGCCCGAAGTTAATGCCTGCGCTTCGATGCTTTGCCTTTCAAGGGCAGGGTCGAGGTTGTTCAAATCGGAAGGTTTATCCAAATCCAGCAAATGGAAGTGAGAAGCCTTACCACCTTTTCCCTCGGCAAGCAAAAGGAGTGTGTCCTGGCTCAGGCTCGGGAAAAGCTTTTTTTTGAAGGTGAGAAAAGCAATCTGTTCAAAACTTCGGGCCAGGTATGCGAGCAGCGGTCGCGCATATGCGGCGTGCCCAAGCTCCATGGGAATTACCATACCCAGGCGCCCGCCGCTACAGAGCATCGCCACGGAGTGCACAAGAAAAGGAGCCCACGAACTAGATAGCTTGCTGAGCGCGACGCCTTCCGAAGATGCCCGGGCCATGGCCCGGGCTCGCCCCTCGCCCGTGAAGCGCTGGTAACGAATGAACGGCGGATTGCCCACAACAGCAGTGAGCGAGGGTATCTGGCCTGGCAACAGGTCGAAAAAATCACCCAAAATAAGATTGGATGGGCGAATTCCACGGTGTTCCAGAAACAGCCGGGTGCGCGCGTGCACCTGCGGGTCAATTTCGACCCCAAAGATCTGGCTTCGGGGGTTGCCGCCGAGTTGCTCCAGTCTTTGGACAGCAGCCTGTAGAAAAACACCTCCGCCAAATGAGGGGTCCAGAACCGAATCGCTCGGCGTGCGAATTGCCCAGCGCACCAAGAAACCGACGATGGTTGGGTCGGTATAGTAGGCTCCTAAAGCCTTGGCAGCCTCTCCAGATGGGCTTTCGGGAAGTTTAAAGGCCACAAAACCCAGCCTATCACTACGAGTGTAGAATATGGCCAATCGGCCAGGACAAGGGGTAGAAAAGACCTGCGGGCCAGGTTTTGTTTGGCAGAAACCGGCGTGCGATATATTACATCCTGGTGAACCTCGTGGAGATAAGAATCCTCTGGAAGAGAAGAAGCTATCGGCAAGTGTCGTGCTACGGCCGACGATGTGGAGCAATCCCTGGCGGCCAATCTTTTTCGTAGCCGACAGACTCCTTGAAGAGGTGAGCATGCCTGTGCCGGAATTTGCCCCAACCCTCCAGCGCCCTATCCTGCGGGAGTCGGTTTACCCGCAACTGCGCGACTGGATCGTACTGGGAGTCCTGGAACCCGGGGAGCAGTTGCGCGACCAGCAACTCGCGGAGCGCCTGAGCGTGAGCAGCACCCCCGTGCGCGAAGCCCTGCGCCGCCTGGAGGACGAGGGGCTGGTCGAGACCGCCAAGAACCGCTGGACGCGGGTCAGGCCGGTTGACCTGGACGAGGCTGAACAGATTTATCCGATCCGCGCCGTTCTGGACAGCATGGCCCTGAAGTTTTCATTCCCCCATCTGAGCAAAGCCAGCCTGAGGGCTATGCGGGAGGCCAACGCCCGCCTCAAGGCCGCGCTAAAAAAAGGCGATATCCCTGGAGCGGTCGAGGCCGATTCGGCCTTCCACGACGTGTATGTTCGTCCCTGCGGCAACCTCGAGCTAATCGAAATCATCCAGGGTTTTCGGGTTAAGCACCACCGCCTCGAGCTCGCCTACTTTGGCAGCCTCAAACTGGGGCTGGTCTCGGTAGAAGAGCACGCTGGAATTATCGAAGCGGGGGTTGCGGGGGATGTTCGGCAGGCCGAACGACGCTTGTATCGCCATTTCCAGGACGCCCTGGCCCGCCTGAAAATAGAGCCCCAGGGCTAAGCCATCGCCGAGGGTTGGCCCTTCTTGGAAGATTTGCTCATGAATGCCATCAAACACCTGCTCAACAACCTTAATCGAGCGGAACGCTGGCCCAGCAAGCCTGTAGAGAAAGCGACTACCGTTCTGTGTGGGGGCAACCTGACCGAGGAGCAGGTGAAATTATGGCTGTAAACGCCCTTCCCCCCACACCCCAGGCGGCTTTCTGGCGGGGGGTGCTGGTCTCGCTGCCCATTGCGGTAGGCATCGTGCCCTTTGGCCTGGTCACCGGCATCGCGGGCGTGAAGGTGGGCTTGAGTGCAGTGGAAGTGACCGTAATGTCAGTGCTGGTGTTCGCCGGGGCGGCCCAGCTGGTGGCCCTGCAACTGATGGGGGCGGGGGCCTCCATCTTCTTCGTGTGGCTGGCCACCCTGGTGGTGAACCTGCGCTACATCATGTACAGCAGTGCCCTGGCCAAGCCCCTGGAAGCCCTGTCCGGGCGTATGAAACTCCTGGCGGCTTTCTTGATGGTGGATCAGAACTTCGCCCTGGCACTGAACCAGTACGGGGTGCTGGGCCCAAGGCTCACCCCCTGGTTTTATCTGGGTATAGGTGCGTTGCTGTGGCTAAACTGGGTGGTTGCTACCTACCTGGGGGCACTGCTGGGGGCGCGCTTGCCCGAGGCCTGGGCGCTGGACTTTGCGGTGCCGCTGTGTTTTCTGGTGTTGTTGGTGCCGGCGGTGCACGACCGCCCCAGCCTGGCGGCGGCCCTGGTGGGGGGCCTGGTGTCTACAGCCCTGATCGGCCTACCCTACCGCTCGGGGCTTTTTATTGGGGCACTGGTGGGCATTGGGGCCGGTGTATGGCTGGAGAACTGGATGGGAGCGGGCCGGGAATGAGCGACCTCGAGCTCTGGATCACCCTGCTGGGCATGACCCTGATTGCTTTTGCGCTGCGCTACGGGCCGCTGGTGATGCTGGAGCGCTTTCAGCTACCACCCAACCTGCAACAGGCCCTGCGCTACGTACCCGCGGCTACCCTGGCCGGCCTGGTGTTTCCGACCCTGCTGGCCCCGGGCGGCCAGTGGGCTATAGGGCTCGACAATGAGCGCTTGTTGGCCGGAGTTATTGCAGCCGTGGCGGCCTGGCGCTTTCGGAACATCCTGCTCACGCTTTTGGTGGGCATGGGGGCTTTGTGGCTCTTGCAATGGATGGGGGTTTAGGGTGCGGCTTTCTACCCTGGCCCCCATCCTGTTCGTGCTCCTGTGGAGCACCGGTTTTGTGGGGGCCAAGCTGGGCCTGCCCTATGCCGAGCCCTTCACCTTTTTGTGGGTGCGGATGCTGTTGGTGGTGGGACTGCTGGCTGGTCTGGCCGGGCTCGTGCGCTCGCCCTGGCCGAAGGGCTGGGCCCTGAACCTGCATATTGGCGTCTCGGGGCTCTTGCTGCATGCGGGCTATCTGGGCGGGGTGTTCTTTGCGATCTCGAGGGGCCTCCCGGCGGGCCTCTCGGCGCTGATTGTGGGCTTGCAGCCTATCCTGACCGCTGTTTTGGCCCAGTTTTTGCTGCGCGAGCGGGTGAGCGGGGTGCAGTGGGCCGGGCTGCTGCTGGGCTTTGCGGGGGTGGGGCTGGTGGTCGGGGAGAAAGCCCTCTCGGCCCGCCTGCTCTCTATCGAGCCCTCGGCCTTTGTGGCCATTGTGCTGGCTTTGCTCTGCACCACCCTGGGTACCCTCTACCAGAAGCGCTTTGCGGTGCAGATGCCCCTGGTGGGGGGGACGGTGGTGCAGTACATCGCGGCCTCGGTGGGGCTTTTTGTAATGAGCCTGCTGTTCCGCGAGACCATGCAAATCCACTGGACCCCGCCGTTTGTGTTTGCCCTGGTCTGGCTGGTTCTGGTGCTCTCGGTCGGGGCTATTTTGCTCCTGATGTACCTGATCCGCCACAACTCGGCCAGCGCGGTAGCCAGCCTGTTCTACCTGGTGCCGCCCGCTACCGCGCTGGAAGCCTACTTTTTGTTTGGTGAGCGGCTGGGGGGATGGGCCCTGCTGGGCATGGGGCTGGCGGCAGTGGGGGTGGCATTGGTGGTGCGGCGCTAAAACGCTTTGCTTGCAGCCTTTATACCAAATCCACATAAACCCCGTGCCTTCTCGGTGGGAGAAGGTGGCGACACCCCGACCGCGCTATTTACAAACAGCGATAAGAACACGATTGACTGCGCCTGGGGTGTCGCCGGTTGAGGGGGGTTGGGACGACCCTCAAAGCTAACTGTCCAAGTAAAGTTGGTATTAGCCCGTGCAGATGGCTTCTCGGACGCGAGCATGTCCTCGAGACAGAAGCATGAGCGGTCGGGTGGCTTTCAGGAGGCCGTGAGCGATGGCGCTGCCCGCTTTGCAATTTCTCGCCGCACCACTGGCGCGACCTTTGTTCCGAAAAGCTCGATGGCCCGCATCATCTTGGCGTGGGGCACGGTGCCCACACTCAGTTGCAGCAAGAAGCGCTGGTGGCCGAAGATCTGGTGCTGGTAGAGGATTTTCTCGATGATCTGCTCGGGGTGGCCCACAAAAAGCGCCCCGCGCAGGTTGGTGCTGGCCTCGTACTGGGCGCGGCTTTGGGGAGGCCAGCCGCGTTCGCGCCCGATGCGGTTCATGACCGGGCTGCTGGTGGCATAGGAAAGCTCGAGGGCCTCTTTGGGGTCGTCGGCAATGAAGCCGTGGGCATTGATGGAGAGGGGCTGGGGGGGCAGGTCTAGCTGGCGGGCGGTCTGGCGGTAGAGCTCCAGAAGGGGAGCGAAGCGCTCGGGCAGGCCGCCGATGATGGCCAGGGCCATGGGCAGGCCCAGGCGGGCGGCCCGCACCACCGAGGTCGGGGTGCCGCCCACCGCCACCCACACCGGCAGCGGATTCTGCACCGGGCGCGGGTAGATGGGCTGGCCCTGGATGGCGGGGCGGTGCTTTCCGCTCCAGGTGACGCGTTCCTGGGCGCGGATTTGCAGGAGAAGCCCCAGCTTCTCTTCGAACAGCTCGTTGTAATCGTCTAAATCGTAGCCAAACAGGGGAAACGACTCGATGAACGAGCCGCGTCCGGCCATGATCTCGGCCCGGCCCCCCGAGAGCAGGTCGAGGGTGGCGAACTGCTGGAAAACCCGCACCGGGTCGTCGGAACTAAGCACCGTGACGGCGCTGGAGAGGCGGATGCGCCGGGTGCGGGAGGCCATGGCCGCCAGGATGACAGCGGGGGCGCTTGCGAGGTACTCTTCGCGGTGGTGTTCGCCCACCGCAAACACATCCAGGCTCACCTGGTCGGCCAGTTCGGCGGTCTCGAGCAGGTTTTTCATGCGCTGTGCCGGGTCTTGCAGCAGCCCGGTGTGGGGGTCGGGGGTGTTTTCAACGAAGGTATACAACCCGAGCTCAAAAGGCGAAGGCTCCATGAAAAAGCACTATACTATTTATAGCGAAACAAACCCTGGGCCAGGACACGTTGGCCGCACGGGGCTTTCACGCTTCACGCCGAACCAGGCTTTGCAGTACCTCCAGCACCACAGTTCCGATGGCCGCCTTGGGGGCTGTCCGCAAGACGGGCTCGAGCATGCCCATTCCTTCGGTCAGCATTTGCTCAGCCGTAGCCTGGGCATAGGCCACCGCGCCCGATTGCAACAGCCGCTGGTGCAGCCAGGCCACCTCTGGAGCCGGTTTTTCTTCTCTGGAAATGCAAAGTAAGCGCTCGGCCCGTATCCGCTCGTCTGCAGAGGCATTTTGCAGGTAGTGTAGCAAGATCAGGGTGCGCTTGCCCTCCCACAAATCCCCAGCAATCTCCTTGCCGTACTTGACCGGGTCGCCTACCAGGTTGAGCACGTCGTCCACAATCTGAAACCCGATGCCCAGCTTCATGCCAGCCCCTTCAAAAACAGCAGGGGGTTCCACACCGGCGGCCAGGGCGCCCAGCCGCAAGGGGGCTACGGCGGTGTAGTAAGCGGCCTTCTGCCCCACCATTTCCAGGTAGTCGGCTTCCTGCAGATCGAAGCGCTGGTGCTCCATCCAGGTCATCTCGAGGTGCTGACCCTGGGCTGTGAGCTCCACCAGCCGGACAAACTCCAGCAGCACGGCCTGCGAGACCCCGGCCTCGATGAGCAGGGCCCACTGTTTGGCGTGCAGCGCATCGCCTGCGTTCAGGGCCAGCGGAACCCCATACACCTTGTGCAAAGCGGGCTTACCCCGCCGTTCATCGGAGGCGTCCTCGATGTCGTCGTGGATCAGGGCCCAGTTCTGGAAGAGCTCGAGGGCCGCCGCAACAGGCAGGAGTTGCTTGACCTCGGCTCCATAGGCCAGCCCGGTATAGACCAATAGCATCCCGCGCAGCATCTTGCCGCCGCGCTCGGGGTAGTCGCGCAGCATCCGGGCGTACAGGGCCAGTTCGGGTCGCCTGGCGGCCTCGGGGTTGGGCAGGGCGTCCAGAAGGTATTGCTGAATCGCCGCGCGTACCTGAGCGGGGGAGAGGGTTGCGGTCATGGATAGATACTACGGCGACAACGCACAGAGGACAAAAAGCCGGGTCGCCGAGGGACGAGCTGCCTCCGCTTCTTTCTTTGCCAGAGGTGAAGAGGGGATGTAACGCCTGCTGCCCCTGATTCCGCGCAGATTGCCCCACTCTTTCTGCTGTTTATGCTTTACATTATCTGCGCCGATCTGTATCATATAATCTTGCAATGGCAGCAGGGCCTGCGCTAAGGGTGAGCATAGCCCGCCAACATTTGGTGTTTGTCAGCGGTTGAGTGCGCCCTATGGGTGCGCTACACTAAAGCTCCACAGGAGGCACAAACATGGGTATTCTTGATCGCCTTTCCCGCCTGATTCGGGCCAACATCAACGACCTCATCAAGCGGGCCGAAGACCCCGAAAAGATCATCGAACAGGCCCTGGAAGACATGCGGGCTACGCTGCGGGATGCTCGGATGGAAGTGGCGGAGGCCATGGCCGAGTTGAAGAAGCTCGAGCGCGAGCAACAAAACTACGCCGAACAGGTGCGGGCCTGGGAACAAAAAGCTGCCGAGGCCCTCCGGAGCGAACGCGAAGACCTGGCCCGCGAAGCCCTAAAGCGCAAACAGCAGGCCCACGCCCTTTCCGACGGCTTTGCCCAACAGGTGGCCCAGCAGCAGGCCCTGGTTAACCAGCTAACCACCCAGCTAAAGGCGCTGGAAGGCAAAATTCAGGAGTCCGAGGCCAAGAAAGCCCTCCTGATTGCCCGCAAGAAGGGCGTGGAGGCCGCCGAGACGGTGCGCAAGTTCGAGTCCAAGGTGGATACCCACAGCGCGGTGGAGGCCTTCGAGGACATGGAGCGCCGCATCGAGGCCATGGAAGACAAGCACGCAGCCCTCTCGGAGATGGACAAGAACAACATCGAGAAGGAACTCGAGAGCCTGGGCAGCAGCAAGGAAGTCGAGGACGACCTGGCCCGCCTCAAGCGCGAGCTAGGCATGGCCTGAGCCGCGGCTTTGGCATAGTCAAAACCCCCCGATCGACTCGGGGGGTTTTGTGCGAACGTTCTACAGGTTACGAAGCTTACGATAACTTTTGAGTGTCAGCTTTGGCTTAGAAACACCTCGCCCAACTGGGCCAGGCTGCCTACTGCCCGCCCGCTGGGCAGGTGGCGCACCACCACAGCCAAGGCTTCACCGGGGGCTCTGCTCACCTCTGCCACTGAGAAAAGCTCCCCGTCCACCTCCACCGTGACCTCGCGGGCGCTGCAGATCTCCACCAGCCGGAAATACCCCAGGCCCAGCCACTCCTCGCCGAAAATGCGTCGCAGTTCCTCGTAGGCCACGCTTTTGTACCAGGCCTCGCCGGCCTGCAGGGCCTCGGCCCGGTAGGCGGCAATGGCCGCATCGCGCAGGCGCTTTTCTTTGCAAATGCCCATAATCATGTATAGAAGTTAGGGCTGTTGCGTCATCTTTTGATAAAAAACGGGCTGACAAGAAGGCGTTTTTATCTGTAACAGCCGTATTTTCTTACTTTTGGTTCGAATGTGGCTAAACTGGGCTCTTAATACTCGAGCAAACCCCGGCCAGGGGGTAGAGCTGGATTACCCGCGAAGCTATGCAGACGCTGCCCTGACGACCCATGGGTATCGTTATAACCATGTACCGGAGCTCGTGGTACCTGCAGGCAGGCAAGCTGGCCCTGGCGCTGGCTATAGGGCTGGGCCTGGCTTCCCTCACGCTGGCTCCGTGGGGTCTGGGCTGGGTGCTGGGGCTGGGTTTGCTGGGTGGGGGCCTGGCCTGGGTAGGGTACAGGCTCCTGGGGCGGGGGCAGATAATGGATGCCGTCCCTGCCTACCCCCCATTGGGGCCGTGGCTGGGGTCGGGCGCGGCGCCCAGGGTGCGCGCTCGAGCGACCCTACGCAAGTCCCCGCCGGCCCGCCTCAGCGAGTCCGAAGCGGCCCAGATGTTGGCTGAGCTGCGCCTGGCGAAAACCGCGGCCCCATGTGAAACACTACGGCTCGACCCAAAGCTCTTGCGACGGTACCGGCGGCTACAAAAAAGCGGCATGCAGCCCTTGTTTGAGCTGGAAGCACTCAACGAGGTGGCCTAGGGTTTGTGGTTGTGGATCCCTGAGCGCTGCGGTTACCTGGGTATGTGAGACTTGCGTATGGGCGAAGGTGGCGTATTCTGAAAACAAGGTGGCCGGTATCGCGTTGCTGGAGTTGATGCTCCTGTTGCTGGTGGTGGGGCTCTTGGCCTGGGCCTTGGGTGCGGGTCGCAGCCTGCCCCCGCCGCAAAGCGAACAGGCCCAGCGGCTGGAACTGGCCCTGGCCGAAATAAGGCAGCAGAGCCAGGGGCTTTCCCACCTGCACGAACCGCTCAAACAGGTGCGGCAGTATGGGCGGGATTTGCGCAAACTGCTGCCGCACCTGGCCGAACTCGAGCACTTTCTGGCCAAGCCGGGCACCGAAGGCCCCACCCGGGATCGCCTGCTGGCGCGCTACCACGAACTAAACCAGAGCTTCGAGCGGGGGGTGGAGTACCTCGAGCGCCTGGGGGCCGAGCTGGTGCTGGTTTCGGACATCGAAGAACCCCCGGCCCTGGCCGAACTGCCCTTGTTCTTAATCGAATTGCGCGAGGTTTTACATCCGCCTGCCACTGCCAGAAGGTAAATTGAAGCGATGCGACGAATCGCTCCACTGCTCCTGCTACTTTTGGTGGCCTGCGCACCGCGTGCCACTGAACCCCAGACCAACACCGCCATTATTCAAGGCTCGGTGGGCTTCTATCCCTCCCAGCCAGGATTGGACTGGGTATACCTCCCGCCCCGGGCCTCCATTGGCGACCCGCCGGTGCGGCTTTCGGTCATCGGCCCCACTACCTTTGAAGGCCAGCCGGCCATCCGCTTTCGCCTCAGTGGGCGGGGCCTCGAGCGCTCCTACTACCGCCAGGTAGACGCCAGTGGGGTGCGTCTTCTGGGCATGGAGGATTTCGACCGGCTGCAAGTGATCCGCTACACCCCGCCCATCCAGGAGTATCCGCCCCAGGCCAACCTCGTGGTCGGGGCCCGCTGGGGTGGGCAGACCCGCGAGGTCGTCGAGCTGCGAGCAGGCAACAACGTGACCCGGGTAAGCGACCGGGTGCTGGATTACACCTATTCGGTGCTGGGCAAGTCCAACGTGACGGTGCCGGCTGGTAGCTTTGAGGTTTTTCGCATTGCCTGGGAGATCCGCGACCCCCGCAACCCTAACCTGCGTGAAAGCTTCGAGCTATGGTTCTTCCCTGGGGTGGGCGAAATTTTTAGTTCGGTGAATTTTAGCGACCAGGGCGGACTTTCGCTGATTGACCGTAACTTCAAATAGATCCCCTTAGCCCGCCCCTTTGTTCTCTGGGGTACTGCAACGGGCCTGTAAACCCCTAAAGTTGAGAGCAATATGTGTAAAGCCACTGTGCTGTCATCAGGTTGTTTTGGGAGGCATCTGTGATTCTGCAAAAAGTTAACCAACCCCAAGACCTCAAAACCCTCTCGCAGGAAGAGCTGCTGCAACTAGCAGAAGAGCTACGCAGCGAGATTATCCGGGTTTGTGCCCAGAACGGCGGTCACCTGGCCTCCTCGCTGGGGGCGGTGGAGCTCATTGTGGCCCTGCACAAGGTATTCGACTCCCCCCGTGACCGTCTGCTTTTTGACGTGGGCCACCAGGCCTACGCCCACAAAATCCTCACCGGGCGCAAGGATGTCATCCACACCATCCGCCAGGAAGGGGGCATCTCGGGCTTTACCAAGGTCTCGGAGAGCGAGCACGACGCCCTTACGGTGGGCCACGCCTCCACCTCGCTGGCCAACGCCCTGGGTATGGCTATAGCCCGCGATACACTGGGCCAGGACTATCACGTGGTGGGCATTATTGGCGACGGGGCCTTGACGGGCGGGATGGCCCTAGCTGCCCTCAATGTGATCGGGGAGCGCAAGCCCAAACTCCTGATGATTCTGAACGACAACGAGATGTCCATCTCGGAGAACGTGGGGGCGCTGAACCGCTACTTCAAGGAGTACCAGACCAAGAAATGGGTGCAGGACACCCAGAAATGGGGCAAGCAGGTGCTGGAGGGTATCTCCCCCCGGCTTTTCAACCTCGTAGACCGGGCCAAGGAGGCCGCCAAGCTGATGCTGCACCAGGAGAACCCCTTTTACGCCTGGGGCATCCGCTATGTGGGGCCGGTGGACGGGCACGACCTGCCGGGCCTGATTCACATCCTCGAGCAAATTAAGGAACTCGATGGTCCCACCTTGCTGCACATTGTGACCCAGAAAGGCAAAGGCTACGGGGTGGCCGAGGAAGACCCCATCTACTGGCACGGCCCCCCCGGCTTCAACCCGGAGAACCCCACCAAGGTGAGCAAGGGCTACTCCTGGTCGGCAGCCTTTGGCGATGCCGTGACCGAGCTGGCCTACCTGGAACCCAAGCTCTTTGTGATTACCCCGGCCATGCGCGAGGGCTCGGGCCTGGTGCGCTACTCCCAGACCCACCCCGAGCGCTACCTGGACACCGGCATCTGCGAGGATGTGGCGGCTACGGTGGCGGCGGGCATGGCCTTGCGGGGGCTCAAGCCGGTGCTGGCGATTTACTCCACCTTCATGCAGCGGGCCTTTGACCAAATTGTTCACGACATTGCCATCGAAAATGTGCCGGTGGTGTTCGCGGTGGATCGGGCCGGGATTGTGGGGGGCGATGGGGCTACGCACAACGGGGTTTTCGACATTGCTTATTTGCGCACAGTGCCCAACGTGCAGATTGCCGCGCCCAAGGATGCCCTGGAACTGCGCGCCATGCTCAAGAAGGCCCTGGAACTAGGTGGGCCTATCGCCATCCGCTATGCCCGCGACAATGTAGAAAAAGCCCCCGAAGGCGCTTGGCCCGAGATCGAGTGGGGCCGCTGGGAGGTGCTAAAGGAAGGCCGTCAGGCCTACATCCTTAGCTTTGGCAAGACCCTTAAGTATGCCCTCGAGGCCGCCGGGGACAACCCCGAGGTGGGCGTCATCAACGCCCGCTTCATCAAGCCGCTCGATAAGGGGATGCTCGAGCGGCTGACCCTGGAGGGCTATAAGCTGGTCACCACCGAAGACCACCAGAGGATGGGGGGCTTTGGCAGCGCGGTGTTAGAGGCCCTTAACGAACTAGGTCTGAAACCCGATATTCGCGTTCTAGGGCTACCTGACCGCTTTTTCGACCACGGCTCCATCCCCCGCATGCACCGCGAGGCGGGCATTGACACCGAGGCCATCCGGGCGGCCCTGACCGAGATGGGCGTGGGGATTAAGACTGCCACCCACTGGGTTTGAGGGCTCCCATAGTCGCGCCCTTCAAAGAGGTTGCCGCTGGTGCGCGTGGCTTGCGCCGGCCCCACCCGATTCAGTCCTGGTGCACAGGCAACTTGTTTTGCGGCATGTTTTGAAGCCCGTTGATTGCCCAAAATTGCCCTATGCGACTTATTGAGAGGAATCGTAGCGTACTCCGAATTCTTTGTTACCAGATCACCAGGGATGCTGCACCGCCTAGGGAGGCCTTCGGGCCTGTGCCCTGCAAGGCAGTAAGTAGGCTGTATGAAACGCTTTGCGCTGGTAGCTAATACCTATTGGTTGGACACACCCCAAGGCCCGCTGCTGGTGGACTCGGGCATGCCCAATGAAAACCGCAAGCTTCTGGGCCTTCTGGGCGAGGAAAAACCCGCTGCACTGCTCCTGACCCACCACCACCTCGACCATGTGGGTGGAGCTCGGATGCTCTGGGAGCGCTTCGGGTTGCCCATCTATGCCCACCCGCTCGATATTCCCTTTATTGCTGGAGAACAGCGCCGCCCACCCTTTCCGCCCATTCCCTGGCTGGGCGACTGGATTGCTAACAGCGCCAAACCCGTGCCTAAAGAAGCCCTGACACCGGTGGAGCAGGGTGCGATGGTGATGGGCTGGCAGGTGGTTCATCTTCCGGGTCACACGCCTGGACAAATAGGTCTGCTGCGCGAGGGGGTGCTGATTGCCGCCGATGCCCTGCGCGTTGGGCCTAAAGGGCCCATCGTCTCACCGGCGATGGTCAACCACGACACCCAGGAAGCCCGGCGCACGGTGGGCAAGATAGCCCGCCTCGAGGCCCACACCATCTTTGTGGGCCATGGGCCGCCCACTACCCTCGAGGCCGTGCGAGCGCTAGCGGAAAAGCTAGGGGTCTAATGCACGGGTAACTTGTTTTACGGCGCGCTTTGAAGCACGTTGACTACCCAAAATTGCGGTGTGCGCCTCATTGAGATGGACTGTAGTGCATATCGATTTCCTGGTTACCTGACCACTAAGTGCGCCCACATTAGATTTTTGTGGTGACGGTCTCGGTGAAAGAAGTGGCCGGTCTTTAGAGCGGCGCAGCTTATGGGCTCCCCTTTTCGGGTAGAGCAAATTCCTAACGTTGTTGTACTTAGCGCTGAATATCACCCTTTTTTACCGGCAAACCCGCGGCTTGCCAGGCCGAGATACCCCCGGCCAGGTTGTAGACCTCCAGACCTTTACTGGCCAAAAACTCGGCGGCTTGCTGGCTGCGGCTGCCGCTTTCGCACTGGCAGATGATGGGCTTGTTCTTGGGCAGGCTCTCCCAACGCTTGGCCAGTTCGGCCAGCGGTAAGCCCTGGGAGCCGGGAATTTTGCTCATCTTGCGCTCGAGGGGGGTGCGCACGTCAATCATCACCGCTCCAGCCTTGAGCTTCTCCTGGGCCTCTTTGACCGTGATACGGGGCACCCTGGGCCCTAAACCCAACAGACTTTTGAACCAACCCCACATACCTCCTTAGTTTAGGGGCCGGACGCCCTTGCGAAATATATCCCCAGGGGGTATACTTGATATACCGGTGGGGGTATAAGGGCCCCCAGCCAAAGGAGAAACCATGTTCTTAGACGAGAAAATTCAAGCCCAGGTGCGTGAAATGCTGGCCCCTATTCAAAACCCGGTGGAGCTGGTGGTGTTTACTACCTCGGGTATCGAACTTCCCGGGCAGGAAGTGGGCCTTCAGGATGAGACCCTGGGCTTGCTAAAGGAAGTTGTCGCTTTGAACCCCAATCTCAGCCTCGAGCAGCGCTCCTTGCACGCCGACCCCGAGGCGCAGGCCCTGGGCCTGAGCTATGCGCCTACCATCCTGCTGCGCGAAAAAGGTTCACAGCGCAGCAACATTCGCTTTTTGGGGCTGCCGGCCGGCTACGAGTTCAGCACCCTTATCGAGACCCTGCTGATGCTGGGCACCGGCGAGACCAAGCTGGGCGAAAAGTCGCAGGCCGACCTGCAAAAAGTGACCTCGCCGGTGCGCATGCAGGCCTTCGTGACCCCCACCTGCCCCTACTGCCCCCAGGCCGTGCTCGCGACCTACAAGCTGGCCTATCACAACCCCAACGTTATCGCCGAAGGGGTGGAGGCCAGCGAGTTTCCCCAGCTTTCCAGGCGCTACAGCATCTCCGGGGTGCCCGATACCATCATCAGCGGGGCTACCCAGCAGCGCATCCTGGGTGGGCAGCCCGACCGGGTGTTTGTGGAGGCGGCCATCAAAGCCAGCGCTGGGGTGGTGGCATGAGGATAGCCCCCCTCATGCTGCTGGCCCTATTCTCCTGGGGTCTGGCCCAGCCCAGAATCGTCACGGTAGACGACCTGAAGGCGGCCCTTGCTAACCCCAAGGTGCTGGTAATTGATGTGCGCACCCCCCAGGAGTTTGCCCAGGGACACGTCAAAGGCGCGATCAACTGGCCCTTGCAAGAGATTGAGCGCTGGTGGAGCCGGGTGCCCAAGGATCGCCCGGTCTACATCCACTGCAACACCCAGAACCGCAGCGCCGTAGCGGTGCAGTACCTGATGGGCAAGGGCTACCAGAACCTCAACCTGGTGAATGGGGGAATTCAGGCCTGGATGTCGCGCAAATACCCCATTACCCGCTAAAGGAGGGTTGCCTTGCCCACTGCCTCCGCACCCACCCCAAACGCTCCCTTCGACCCCAGCGAAAAGACCCGGATTATCCACCGCTTGCGCCGCCTGGAAGGCCAGGTGCGCGGTTTGCAGAAGATGGTGGAAGAAGATCGGGAATGCCGCGATATTCTAACCCTGTTGAGTGGGGTCAGGAGTGCGCTGGAATCGGTAGGGGAGGAGATACTGGAAGCCTACCTGGCCCGCTGCCAGGCCGACCTCGAGCCCCCCGCGCCTGCCCAACTGGTGGAGATGGTGCGGCTTTTACGAAAATAGACAGTGGCCGCCACCGAAAGAAGGAGGATAGGGCCCCGTCTTTTCCAATCTTGTGCGAACCCTGGCATCTGTTGCCTATTGGGGCCGAGCTACCTGAACCGACGGAAGTGACCAGGCTTTGCTAAGGCAAACTCAGGTCGAGTTTAGATGAAACTCGTAGCAAAGCCACCACTACCGCCAGTCATACACGCCCGTAAGTAGAAGCTTCGTGTTGGGCAAATTGTTGCCGGTCGGGCCCTTCTCTGGGAAATGGCAGTCTCGAATGCGCATACAGGCGGTCTGGTCGGATTGGGAGAGCGTGTAATACCGGGCCAGGCCCCCGAAGGCCAAGAACGTCAAAACGAAAATTAAACCGATCTTTTTCATCTCAGTTCTCCTTTAGGAGAGGGTGGCACCTATTTTTTTTTTGTCTATTGCCTACAATCAAAATATGAAGGTTTGGGATGTTCAAGGCCTTGATTTGCCGCTGTACTCACGAGCATATCTACACAAGCCGCTTGGCCCGCTTCGCTTCTCTCTTCAACAGGTTTTTATTGGTTGGGTAGCTGTGGTCTTTTTGCTGGTATCAGCACCCGAGCTACGCTTTCCGCTGCTATTGGGAATGGGTATGTTCGTCCTGTTGTGGCGCAGCCGTTACCGCGATGGCTTTTTATGGTTTTCGGCCCTCCCGGGCTTGCTGCATTTTACGGGTTCTCCGGCCTCCTGGGAGCTAGCCTGGGTGCACTGCTTCCAAACCACCCTGGTGCTGTGGGTTTTTGGCACAATTGCTGGAACCACACAAAGGAACATGCGCTGGGCGATGTGGCCAGGGCTGGGGCTGCTGGCGCTGCTTCCCTCCGGCGGGTTGCTGGGCTGGCTGCTGGTGCTGCACCTTTTGTATGGGCTGGTGCGTGAATTGGCCCTGACGCAGAGCCTGGGGCGTCCGTTCTGGCTGAGGCCTGCGGGGTTGGTTGCATTGGCGTTGGTGTGCGCCGCGGTTGGGGTGGGATTTGGGAGTCTGAGCGTGGGACCACCTTCGTCGAGCTCGAGCCCAGCGCTGGTTCAGCCAATGCCGACTGCTCCTGCAGGTGACGTGCTCCAGGCCCCTGGCCCGTCCGCGCCCCCGGTGCGCTGGGTGCGGCCCGCAAGCTCGGCCCTCGAGCCCTGGCTTCCTCGGTTGGATCAAGTTTTGAATGGGTTGCAGATGACGTTGTTGCTGGTGCTGGCCCTGGTGCTGATCTTGGTTTTTTGGGGGCATCGGGCTAAGCGCCGTGCGAGCGGCGGCTCCTTCTTGCTACCGGTGCTGGCAGTGACCCTCACCTGGGTTGTGCTGCTGGCGGGGTTGCGAGGCGGAGAGGGTCTGGGGGGTTTTACCCTTCCCACGGGGCTCGAGGGCTTAGGCTTGGAAGCGCAGGAGTGGTTAGATCGCCCGGTACCACCCGGCTTCACCGAGACAGGCTATCTGCTGGCAACTCTGATGGCTGGCTTGGGGTTCTTGATGCTAATGGGACTCCTCTACCTCGCCTGGCGGTTGCAGCAAACCGAAGCCGGCCAGCCCAAGCCCCTTCACCCGCACGCCGATGCCGCTACACCCTATGTGCCCTTGCAAGACCCCATTCGCGAGGCCTACCGCCGCTTCGAGCAGCAAATGGGGCGCCAGGGCTGGCCTCGGCCACCCTTTGCGAGCCCAGGCCGTTACGTAGATGGACTCACCAGAGAGCGGCCCGAGGATAAGGTCTCCCTGCAACGGCTCTTGGAGCTCTACCAACAGGTGCGCTACGGCGGGCGACGGCTTGCAAAGTACGGCGACGAAGCCACGGGTTTGGCCGAAGAACTACCTCGGAGGTTCTCCCCCTCATGATTGCTGCGTGGTGCGAGCGCATCGAACGACAGGTAGCGCAGGTGATTGTCGGAAAGGCCGAGGTGATTCGGCAGGCCTTGGCCGCGTTGTTATCGGGTGGACACTTGTTGCTGGAGGATGTGCCGGGAACAGGCAAAACCTCCCTGGCCCGGGCGTTGGCCCGCAGCCTGGGCTTGGCCTACCGGCGGGTGCAGATGACCCCCGACCTGCTCCCCAGCGACCTTACCGGGGTCTACATCTATCACAACGGTGAGTTTCGCTTTCGGCCCGGGCCCATCTTCACCGGGGTGCTGTTGGCTGACGAGCTTAATCGGGCCACCCCAAAAACCCAGTCGGCCCTGCTGGAAGCCATGCAGGAAGGGCAGGTAACGCTGGAAGGCCAAACCCACCTGCTGCCCCGACCCTTCTGGGTGATCGCCACCCAAAACCCCATCGAGCAAGAAGGTACCTATCGCCTTCCTGAGGCCCAGCTCGACCGCTTCATCTGCCGCTTGAGCTTGCGCTACCCCGAGCCTCAGGCTGAACTCGAGATGCTACGCCGGCTGCGGGACGCAAACCCCGAGGAAGCCCTAGAACCCCTTACCCAGGCTGAAGAGATTTTGCACCTACAAAGAGAAGTACGGCAGGTGCACATTGAGCCCGACCTCGAGGAGTACCTCATGGCCATTGTCCACGCCACCCGGCAGTCGCCCCAGGTGCTACTCGGGGCAAGCCCCAGGGCTGCCCTGGCTTTACAGCGCTTTGCTCAGGCTTTGGCGGCCCTGGCCGGACGCGACTTTGTATTACCGGACGACCTGCAAAGTGCGGTTGTGCCGGTGCTGGCGCACCGTCTGCTGCTGCGCTACGAGGCAAGGCTCGAGGGGGTTCGGGCAGAGCGAATATTGGAGGAAATTTTGCAAAGCCTCCCGGTACCGGTAGAGGCTTGAGCAATAGCCATGGGGGTATGGTTGCTACCACTGCTCGTTGTGGGCCTGCTTGTGTTCGGGCCGTGTTGGGCGCGTGCGCGGATTTCTCTTGTTACACCCAGGCCATTTCTTCATATGGGGAAAACGGCCGAAGCCCATCTCCAGGTTGTGCTTCAGACCTGGATTCCCCTATACGTGAGGCTGGAAGGAGAAGGTTCGGCCCCGTTGGGGGTGCTGCCCTGGGGCGGACGGGCCTTGGTGTGGGGCAACTGGCGATTAGACAAAGTTATTAACCTGCTGGCCCGGCGTCGAGGTGAGCATGCTTTACCGGGCGTGCGGATGTACCTGCGTGATGTGCTGGGCGTGCTCGAGCGAGAAGTGCCCCTCAACCCAGCACAGGCCTCGGTGGTGGTTTACCCCCAGGTATACCCGGTGCTCCTACCAGACCTCAAGCGCATCCTCTTGGCCGATGGGCAACCTGCCGCGGGGGGCCTGGAGGATGCCACCCGGTTTGTGGGGGTGCGTGCGTACTCCCCTGGTGACCCCCTGCGACACCTCCACTGGAAGGCTACCGCCCGCCATGGCCGGCCAATGCTAAGGGAGTTTGAGCGGGTAAGGAGCAGCGCGGTCTGGCTACACCTGGACTTACAGGGAACCGGCAAGTCTGGGGCGGTTTACCTCGAGCACGCCTGTAGTCTGGCCGCCAGCCTGATACGCGCTGCGGCCGAAGAGGGGCTGGCGGTAGGTCTATCGTTGGGCAAAAAGACCTTACCTGCGGGCTATGGATCCGTGCACGAGCAGCGGCTGCTCGCCGAGCTGGGCCGTGCCCACCCTCAGGTTGACGCTATGCCGGTACCCGAGCCTGGCCCCGGCGTCAACCTGATTCTCCTAACCATGCTGGCCTCCGGGAAGGTTCTGGAGGGCGCATTACGGGCCAGCGCCCGGGCATCCCAGGTACACCTGGTGGCTTTGCCCGAGGGGTTTTTTCTATGGCCAGGGGAAAAAGGAAGGCGGGTATTTGGTTTAAGCGACGGGGTGCAGCGACTGCTGCAAAAGAGAGCTCATCTGGTGGCCGAGGGTGTGCAGGTGCGCATTTTGCGCGGTGACCAGAGTGTTTTAGGGCTTGGAGGCTAGCCCTATCGTACGCTTTACAGATGTGGCGCCTGCAAAAAACAAGAAGGGCTAGTAATAAATAGTTCGGTATGCGAGAGACGCATATCGCAATTGCGGGCAATCAGCGTGCTTCAAAAAAAGTTGCCCGTGCACTAAAGAGACCTGCCTCACCAAGGTGATAGGCTTGCTTAGCCGTGCAGCGGGGTGGCACGGTTATCCGCGCCAGGCCAGTGCACAAACGCGAGTTTCCGTGCATCACTAGGAAACCTGCTTATACCGGATTCAAAAAGATAATCATCCAAACCAAAGATCCCCCAGAGGCTATTTTTTTGAATCCTAGAGCACCCCCCTCCCGAACGGTCGGCGAAGAAAGCGTCTCCCTTCCAAAGGGGCTTACGCCCTCCGCTACGCGGATAACTTCGGCCCTGTTAGTTCGCCGCCATCCGGCGCCGAACTAACCGAATCTGGTATTATTTCGTTCCATTTGACCTTGGCGAAAAATCTCCTTTTCCTCCCCCAGCGGGGGAGGTCGGGTGGGGGCAGTGCTCATCTGAAGCGAAACCCTCTGTCATGACCTCTTCTTTCGAGCATCAGCATTTTGGGTGATTGTTCAGAAAATTAGGTAACGAAATAAACGGATTTCTTATCAACCGTAGTCCGTGCCGCAGTTTCCACCATTACGCAAAAAGCACTGTAATGTACCGAGCACGGCAAATAATGACGTGCTGGGCATTCGTTAGAACCGCTCTGGGACAAAGGACTCCCTATCCTGGGGGCTCAATATTTGTGAAGAGCGCCCTATTGCTCGAGCAAATCCTGCAACACCAGGGTAGAGGTGGGAAGGGGATAGACCCGGTCTCGGCCCGCTTGCTTGGCCTCGTAAAGCGCCTGGTCGGCTTGCTCGAGCCAGCGCTGCACGGTGGCCATCGAGGGAGGAATCTCCCCACCGGCCAAACCGCCCGAGATGCTCAGGTTCCAGCCAATTGGGTTAATGCGCAAGGCCCGCACCTCGGCCCGGATGCGCTCCAACACACGGTAGGCATCCTCGAGGTCGGCCCCAAACAACACCAGACTAAACTCTTCACCCCCCAGCCGCACGGCCAGGTCGTCGCTCCGGCTTGCCTTGCGCAGCAACTCGGCCAGTTGTTTGAGCACCTCGTCGCCCAACGGGTGACCATAGGTGTCGTTGACCCGCTTGAAGTGGTCTATGTCCAGCAGGGCTAGGGTTAGGGGCTTGCCCCGCTCGCCCGCCAGGCGAATCAGCCGCTGCATCTGGCGCTCAAATCCCCGGCGGTTCAAGAGGCCGGTGAGGGGGTCGGTGTAGGCTTTGCTGCGCCATTCGTTGAGGGTCAGGGAGAGCCGCAGTCGCTCGGTGAGCAAAGGAGCCAGGGCTTCCAGCCCCCGCTCGTCCCTGGGGGGGCCGGAAAAGTAGAGCCGACCTTCGGCGGGGTGCTCGAGGGCCAGCTCAAAGGTATGCACGTAAGGGCCGCTCTGGCCTGCCCGGACGGTCACATCCGAACGTACCTCCAGCCCCACCAGGTTGCCATAAAGCGGCTTCAGGCCGTGTAGAACGCTTTGTAAAACCCCTTCGGGAATCAGGTGTTGGGTAGACTGACTTTTGCTGGAGAGGGTCTCGAGCAAGTTGATCCACAACTCCAGCTGGCGCTCAGCGTTGCTGATGCGCTGGTAGATGACCAGTCCAATCCCGCCCAGGGCCAGCAAAACTGCATATCCCCACCCGGCCAGGATGAGCGGCCCAAAGGCATGGTTGGCCTGGCCCAGCCCTATGCCCAGCAGCACCAGGCAGCAAAGCAGGGCGGTCGGGATAAACCCCAACAAAACCTTACCGATACGCTCGTCTTTGGCCTCGAGGTAGCCTCCCCAGCCGATCAGGATGTAGCCCAGGGCCCAGGCAACATACACAAACCCCGCTGCCCCGTCCAACCACCCCAGGGCCAGGCTACCCCCTGCCTTGAGCAGCAGCCCCAAGCCCCATACCAGCCGGGCCTCGCTGGCCCGCCCCCGCAGGGCAGCCTCCAGTAAGGGCAGCGCAAAGAGCATCGGTAGCCAATCGACCAGCCAGACGACCTCAGCAAAACGCGAGGGCACCCAGTAAAGCGTTCCAGCCAACGCTGCCAGCAGAAGGGGCATCAGGGCCAGGGTCAGGCGGGGCGGCTCGGTGGGCTTTAGCTGACGCAGGTTGGCGCTCCAGGCCAGGGCTGCAACAAGCAGCAGCGCCTGGGAGGGTGTGAAGGGGGCCTCGAGGCCCTGGGTGCGCTCGAGCAGCCCAACCCCGGTCTGAAGCCCCCAGGCCAGCATCCCCAAACTGGCCCAGCGCCATACCGGCTCACCTTGGGCCAGCCACCACAGCACCAGGCCGACAGCAGTTGCCAGCAGCATCAGCCCAATTTCGGGATACCCCTCAGCCATTCCCTCGAAGGTAGCATCAGCCAGGGGGTGATCCTGGTGCAAAATGCACACCAAGACGTTACCTTTTACCCCTTTTTGCCGTTACCTGCCGCACCGCACCTTAATCAAATGGCCCCCGGGTATGGGGCCTAAGTGCGATAAATTCGGGGCATGTTCAAGGTAGTCCTCTACCAGCCCGAAATCCCGCAAAACGCCGGCAACATTGCCCGCACCTGTGCAGCCACGGGGGCCGCGCTGCACCTGGTGCGCCCGCTGGGTTTCCAGTGGAATAGCCCCAAGCTCAGGCGGGCCGGGCTGGATTACTGGCCCGCGCTCGACTACGTTCTGCACGACTCCTGGCAGGCTTTTCTGGAAGCTTTGCCCCAGGGCAGCCGGGTCTGGGCTTTTAGCAGCAAGGTGCCGCGGCTTTACACCGAGGTGCAGTACCGGCCGGGCGATTACCTGCTCTTTGGCCCGGAGAGCAGGGGCTTACCGCCGGAGGTGCTGGGGCGCTTTCCCAGCGTCACCATCCCTATGCCCGGCCAAGGCGGGCGCTCGCTCAACCTGGCCGTAGCGGTGGGGGTGGGGCTTTATGAAGCCCTGCGGCAGGTGGGTTTTGGAGCGGAAGCCTAAGGCCCCCGTTCGGCACATCCGCTGCACAGCCATCGACTACGGACGGTAGATAGGCTGCTTTCGCTGGCCTTGAGCCTTCGGCTTTGGGTTTTCGGCACCCTCACCTACTTCGCCAGCCGCGTAAGGGCTGCTCGCAAAGCCTCGATGGCCTTCAAAAACTCGGGGATTTCCACATGCTCGTTGGGGGTGTGGTCGAGGGTGGAGTCGCCCGGCCCGTAGGCCACCATGGGCACTTTCCAGTGAGGGGCCACGATGTTCATGTCGGAGGTGCCAGTTTTGTATTTGAACACCGGCTCGCCGCCCGCCTGCCGGATACCCAGCCGCAGGGCACGGGTGAGGGGGGTGTCCTTGGGGCCCACATAGGGCACCTCGCGCCCGGAGAAGTCCAGATCCAGGATGGGCGGGGCATAGGCTGAAAGGTGGCGGATGGCCTCCTCGACCGAAAGCCGGGGGGGCAGGCGCAGGTCAAACTTCATCTCGGCCAGCTGGCGGTTGTCGGGGTGCTCGATTTTGAAGTCGCGCAAGTTGTACTGCACCTGGTTGAAAGGCCCCTGGCCCCCGTTCATGGCCTCGGCCCAGGCCTTGATGCTGACAAAGTAGCTGATCAGCTCCTCGGCGGCGTTGGGCTCGTGGTGGGCGGAGTGGAAGTTGTCCTTTTCGCGCCGCACCCGCACCAGCAGGCGGCCCTTGTAGCCCAGGGTGATGCCTTGCCAGCTCGAGGGCTCCCCAATCACCACAAAGTCGGGCTTGAGCTTGTCCACCACGTAGCGGGCGCCTTTGGAGCTGGGCACTTCCTCCTCGGTGGCCCCGACTACGTGGATGGTGAGCTTTCGCAAGACCTCTTCAGGAAGCCCGGCGGCGGCCAGCACAAAGGTCACAAAAGGCCCTTTGGCGTCCACCGAACCCCGGCCAAAGAGCTTGTCGCCCTCGAGCCGCACCGGCACCATCCCCGGCACGGTGTCGATGTGGCCCAGCAGCACCACTTGCATCGGCCCCGTGCCCACCTGACCCCGGGCATTGTCGGCCTCGTCTACCCAGGCTTTGGCATAGCCCAGCTTTTTCATACCTTCGGCCAGGTACTGGGCCACCGTGCGTTCCTGCCCCGAGACCGAGGGAATCTCGAGGGCGCCCTTTAGAAAATCAACGGGGTCTAGACTCATACCTGAATGGCCCGCGGCAGGTTAGGGCCGCATTCCGACAGATTGACACTCCCACAGCTAAAGCCGGTGGGATTCTTGGTTCAACGAGGACTGCCCACGATGTGTAGGTCTTACACCCTCTCCCCAAGCGTGACTTCCCGTGTGCCCCACGGTAGTTCGGACGTTGATGCACGGCTTGGTTTTCGCCGCACACGTCCGAGGTCTACGCTACAGGTTTTACCCGCCCAGCGCTTCGTGGGCGGAACCCCATACCTGTACTCTCAAGAACCCCGGAAACTTTTGTTTCCAGGCACAATTCTAGCAGATCGGCCACCCATCGTGCTATGTGCCCCTGCGGGGCACGTGGGGGAGTCCATGTATCCCACCCCTGAAGGGGATGGGTTTTATAGCTCCCCCACACCCCCTCTTTTCTATAACATTTTGCGGAATAGCTTTCGCATACCCCTTGACTTTTCCCAGAATTCCTTAGAATAAGGCTCAGTTTGGCGGCTTTGCTTTGTCCAAAAACCCCAAGCCAACCAATGGAGGAAAACCATGCCCCACGTAATTGTTGAACCCTGCATCGGCACCAAGGACAAGTCCTGTGTCGAAGTCTGCCCGGTGGAGTGCATCTACGACGGTGGAGACCAGTTCTACATCCACCCCGACGAATGCATTGACTGCGGCGCTTGTGTGCCGGCCTGCCCGGTCTCGGCCATCTACCCCGAAGAAGATGTGCCCGAGCAGTGGCATGACTACATCGCCAAAAACCGCAGGCTGTCGGGCCTCGAGTAAGCCCTCAACTCATCGCGAAAGGCGGCCCCAGGGCCGCTTTTCTTGTGGTGCGAAAAGACCAAAGATGCCTGGGTGGCAGGGGTACTTCACGTGGGCCCTCGATTTGTAGAGCCTGCTGTGGGGGCCAGGAGCCCCGCAGCTCGCCTTTTATCGCGCCGGATGCGCCACCCCAGGTAGTACACGGCCACCACCCGTAAAAGCATCGAGACCAGGATGGGCAGGTGGTAGGGGCTGGGGAAGAGCTTTAACTGGGTGTGCAGGCTGCCCAATACCCCCCCTAAGAGAGAGCCCATAATGCCCCCTACCGCAAAGGCCATCCAGTACCAGGCCAGATAGAGGTTGCGCTTTTCGGGGGGCGCACTTTGCAGCGCCACGTTGGTGAGGGCGGTGCCGATGCCGCCCCAGGCCACCGCATCGAAGGCGGCGGCGGCCCAGATGGTCTCGAGGCGGCCCGCCCCCCCCAGCAGCCAGAGCGGGGGGAGCACCAGCGCGGCTACACTGCTGCTTAAGAGCAACACCTGCCAGTGACCAATCCGGTCGGCCAGGCGGCCCCACAAGGGGCTCAGCACCAGCCCACAGCTTGCAGCAATCACCGTCCAGAGGCCCACCTGGGTAAAGCTCATGCGGACATGCTCCAGGAAAAGCGGAAACACAAACGGCCCGCCCACGCTCACCGCGCCCAAAAACAGCACCACAAAGCCCAGGAACCCCCGAAAGCGCCGGTCGGAAAGGGGGTGGATAAATGCGTCGAAGCGGGGGGGTGCGCTAGTAGTGGGAGGTTCGTACTGCTTTCGCAAAATGAAGGTGGCACTCACGCCTGCCGCTACCCCAAGCCCCAGCACCAGCAAAAACCCCCAGGGCTTGCCCAGCGCATCAATCAGGCTACCCGCCACCAGGTTGCCCAGGGTGCCGACCAGGCCCAGCACCCCGTTGCGCAGACCGAAGTAGCGCCCCCGCTGTTTTTCTGGCACCAGATCGGCCATCCAGCCCGTCCATAGCACGTTGACGGGGGCGACAGCGAGCTGCGATAGGGCGGCTATCAACAAGAGGCCGGGAATGCGCCAGGGTTCGGGCATGAGCGGTACGAACAGCACCAACACAAACAGGCCGCGTCCGAAAACCGAGAGGTTGGCGCTCAGATCCTTGCGGCTGCCCCGAAAAAAAAGGGCCAGGGGGGCGGCCATCTGCCCCACCATGGGCAGCGCACCCAGAATGGCCAGGGCCGCCGGGGGCGCCCCCAGCCACAGGGCGTAGCCGGTCATGACCACGCCGGCGCTCCAGTTGATGAACAGGATGGCCAGCATGCCCTCCCAGATGGCCAGGTTTTGCGAACGGCGGGGCTCGCCTGCGGGCAGCGTCACGAAAGCCCATTATTGACCGGCGGGTCAGGTTTGGGAAGGGTGGGCTTCTTGAAATCTACATAAATTCCACCGCAGCCCTTTACAGCCTGCCCACAGACTGTTTTCATGACCGGGTCTACCGATACACTGGAACCGGTGGCACTGGTACTGGTGGTCGAAGACGAACCAGAGATTGCCGAGATCCTCGAGGGCTACCTGCGGCGGGAGGGCTTCCGTACCGAGCGGGCCTTGGATGGCAAACAGGCCCTGAACCTGATACGGGTGGCCCGGCCCGACCTGGTGCTTCTGGACATCATGCTGCCGGAGATGGATGGCCTCGAGGTGCTGCGCCGCATCCGGAATAACGGCCACACCCCGGTGATTCTGCTAACCGCCCGTACCGAAGACCTGGACAAGCTGCTGGGCCTGGAGCTGGGCGCCGACGACTACATCACCAAGCCTTTCAGCCCCCGCGAGGTGGTGGCCCGGGTCAAGGCGGTGCTGCGCCGAAGTGCGCCCCCCGAAGCAAATAAGTCCATTGTGCGGGTGGGGCCTCTGGAGATTGATAGCGAAAAAGTGCTGGCAAAGCTGGGGGGAGAACGCCTGGAGCTCACCCCCACCGAGTTCCGGCTGCTGGAGACCCTGGCCCGCACCCCGGGCAAGGCTTTTACCCGGGCCGAACTGCTGGAGGCGGCCTTACCTGAGTCCAACGCCCTGGAGCGGGTGGTGGACGTGCACCTCAAGAACCTGCGCAGGAAGCTCGAGGCCGCCGGGGGCGCTAACCTTCTGCAGACGGTGCGGGGGGTGGGGTATCGGCTGTGGCTCGAGGCCTGAACCAACTGGCGCGCCGAAACCTTGGGCTATGTATTGGTTGAATCGCATCGAAGTGCGCCTGAGCCTCCTGATGGCCCTGGTGGCGGTCGCCACCAGCTTGCTGACGGTGGCCCTGAATACCTTCCAGCGGGAGCGTACCTTTCGGGAACTACCGGCCGAGGTGCGGGACTTCCTGCGGCGCAACGAGGGCCGCCCGCCCAGCCTGAGCCTGACCCCTGAGCTGCGGCAGATGTTGGCGGAAGGTCGCGAAATTCGGGTGCGGATGCGGCCTTCCGAGAGCCCCGACAACCCCAATCCGGTCTTCTGGATTACCACCGATGACCCCAGCGCACCCGCGGTGCGGCTTCAGGCCCCGCCCCGCCTGCGGCGGCCCAGCCTGGAGGCCCGCTTGCAGCAAAACCTGCTGATTGCTGGCCTGGTGGCTACGGCCCTGGGGGTGTTGGTGGCGCTGGTCTTTGCCCGCCGCATGGCCCGCCCCATCGAGGCCATCTCGGCAGCGGCCAGCCACCTGGCCCAGGGCAACCTCTCGGTGCGGATTCCCGCGCCCCAGGGCGAGGATGAAGTGGCCCGGCTGGCCCGTAACTTTAACCACATGGCCGCCTCGCTCGAGCGCCTCGAGGCCGAGCGGCGGGCCATGATTGCCGATATTGCCCACGAACTGCGCACCCCCCTCACGGTGATGCAGGGCCGTCTGGAGGCCATCCAGGACGGGGTGATGCCTTTGGAGATGGCCGAGATCGACCGCCTGCACCACCAGGCCAGGCTGTTGGCCCGCCTGGTCGAAGACCTGCGCACCCTCTCGCTGGCCGATGCCGGACGGCTCAACCTGCTGCTGCAACCGCTAAACCTGGCCGAACAGGCAGGCCGGATGGCCGCAACCTTCCGGGCTGCGCTCGAGGCCAGGCAGGTGCAGCTCGAGCTAGAGCTTCCCGACCAGCCCGTACCGGTTCAGGCCGACCCCGACCGGCTGGCTCAGGTCATCGGCAATCTGCTGTCCAACGCCCTGGAACACAGCCCTGCGGGGGGGCAGATTGTTCTTCAGGTGAGGGCCGATACCACCCGGGCCTACCTGCGGGTGCTGGACAGCGGCCCCGGTATCCCCGAAGAGGCCCTGAACAAGGTGTTCGACCGCTTTTACCGGGCCGAAGCCTCGCGCTCGAGGGCCACCGGTGGGAGTGGCCTGGGGCTTTCCATCGTCAAGACCCTGGTAGAGCTGCAGGGCGGACAGGTGCGCGCCCAGAACCGCCCCGAAGGGGGGGCCTTGTTCGAGTTGCAGCTACCCCTCAAGCCCACCTGATCCAGAGCTCGGCCTGGAGGCCCTGGGGACGGTTGGGCAAAAGTACCAGCCGGCCCTGGTGGGCCTGGGCCACCTGGGCCACCACCGAGAGGCCCAACCCATGGCCGGGCACGCGAACCCCCGGCGCCCGGTAAAAGGGCTCGGTGGCCCGCGCCAGCACCTCCGGAGGCATGCCGGGCCCCTCGTCGCGCACCCGCAGGATGACAAAAGCCGGGTCGGGAGCGGGCTCGAGTTCCACCTGCACAGGCGCCCCGGGTGCGTACTTTTGGGCGTTGTTCAACAGGTTTTCTAGCGCCTGGGCAAGCAGGAGGGGGTCGCCGGTGAGCTTCAGGGTCTCGGGCCCTCGATAGGATGCGCCGGCCCGCGCGGCCACCTCTTGGGCAAGCTGGGCCAGATCCAGCCCCACCTTCTGCCCCCGCCCCTCCCGCGCCAGGGTCAGGAGCGACTCGCTCAGGCGGCTCATCCGCTCGACCTCTTCGCGCACTACGGCCAGGGTTTCTTCAGGTGAGGCCAGCCCTTGCTGCTGAGAGTCGAGTTGCAGGCGTACAGCGGTTAGGGGTGTGCGCAGTTCGTGGGCGGCGTTGCGGGTGAACTGGGTCTCGCGCTCTCGAAAGGCCGAGAGCCGCTCGAGCATCTGATTGAAGGTCTGGCTGAGCTGCAAAAGCTCCCCGCTGCCCTCGGCGGGCACCCGCAGGCTCAGGTCGCCCGAGTCGGCCACCCGGCGGGTGGCTTCTTGCAGATGGCGCAAGGGCCGCAGGGCCGGCCCGCTCACCAGCCAGGCCACCCAGGCCCCCAGCAGCGCCACCACCAGTGCGGTGAACAGCACCGTCTGCTGGTAGCCGGCCAGGCTGGCCCGAACCTGGCTGGCCTCGATGGCCCCCTGCAGATAGACCTCTGGCCCCAGGCGCACGCTTTGGTAGAGCCAGTTTTGCTCGAGGCGGGGCTCGGGGCTTTCGCTCGGTGGAATGGCCTCGGGAAAGCTCCCCCACTCCCGCCACACCTGCCCCTCCCGCACCAGCCGGGCACTCGCGACCGTGCCGGGCGGGGCGGGGTTGGGAAGGGAAAGCTGTGGATCGTTTTCGCGCAGGCGCTCCGGCGGGCGCAAAAACCGGGTTTCATCGCTATCCCGATCCCGCCGGAACATGCGGGGGCCCCGGCGGCCTTCCAACTGGTCTGTGATACGGCCCAGATAGGCGCCTAGCTCGCGCTCGAGGTTGCCCATCTGCAGGCGCTCGAAGCTGGCATAACCCAAGAACCCCTGCACCAGCAGGGCCAGGGCGATGGCCAGGGCGATGAACAGGGCCAGGCGCAGACGCAGGCTCATGGTTCTATCCCCAGCCTGTAGCCCCCCGGCACCGTGCGCACGACCTGGGGGTCTAGCTTATTGCGCAGGTGGTGCACGCACACCTTCACCACCCCCGGGTCGGAGGCCTCCTCGCCCCAGACCAGATCGAGCAGCTCCTCGGGGCTGTACACCCGCCCCGGAAACAGGGCCAGCCGCTCCAGCAAAGCATACTCGCGGGGGCTCAAATCCACCCCCCGCCCGGCCCAGCGCACGCTCCGGTCGGTCAGGTCGAGCTCGAGGGGGCCATGCTGCACCCGGCTTTGCTTGACCTCGCTCACCCGGCGCAGCAAAGCCCGCACCCGGGCCAAAAGCTCCGGCAGGTCGAAGGGCTTGACCACGTAGTCGTCGCCGCCTTCATCCAGGCCCATCACCCGGTCGGAAAGGGCATCGCGGGCGGTCATGAACAGGATGGGGCCCTTATACCCGGCGCTGCGGGCCTCTTTGGCCAGGATAAACCCTCCGTCCTCCGACTCCGGCAGGCGCACGTCCAGGATCATCAAATCGGGTTCGGCCTCGGCTAAAAGCGCCCGTGCTGTGCTCAGATCCGCTGCATGGCGAACCTGGTGGCCCTGGGCTTCCAGGGCCCGCAGGACCGGGCGGGCAATGTTGGGTTCGTCTTCAACCAGCAAAAGCCGCATGGTTCCAGTCTGCATTCTAGGGGTTATGGGGGGGTTATGGCGGGCTCGAGGCCACTTCGTAGATGCGCCGCCCCACCAACCCCTGTTGGGCCTTGCGCCCGACCCCGCTCCATAACCCTTAATCGTCGATAGTTTTTTGCAACACCTCGGGCAAGACCTACTGGAGCCCTGCAGAAGGCACTTCTTTGGATGAGAAACCCTCTCAGCAAGCCATAACTGTCCGGTAACCGCCCTGCCGCAAACTTCTTTACGGGAAAGCAAGAAGGGCTTTCCAGAAGGAGGACGAGTATGAACAAAAGCATGAAAACCCTCTTGGTGGTTTCGAGTCTGGCCTTGGCGGGCGCTTTTGCCCAGCAAACCCCAGCCCCCCAGCCCGCACCGGCCCAGCCCATGCAACGGATGAAGGCGCCCAGGGGTCCGATGGGTAACCTGTACTTTAGCGCGGCGCAGTTTTTGGGTGTGACCCCCGCCGAACTCGCGGTTCTGAGCGGCGGCACCAAGACCCTGGCCCAGCTTGCGACCGAACTCGGCAAAACTCCCGCCGCCCTCGAGGCCGCCCTGGTGACGGCCCGCAACCAGGCCATTGACCAGGCCGTGCAGACCGGGCGTCTGACCGCCCAGGAGGCCAACACCCTCAAAGCCAGCAGCCAGGCGGTGGCCAAAGCCTTTGCGGCCCAGCCGGTACAGCTGCGCATGGGCCTAGCCGGCCGCGATGGACGGGGGCCCAGGGGTTGGTGGCGCTAGGCCCTTTGATACCGGATTCAAAAAGACAGTTCAAAAACCCATAGGTTGTCTTTTTGAATCCTAGAGCACTCCCTTCGGTCGGGTTGGTTCGTCACCGAAGGGTGACGAACCAACCGAATCTGGTATGAGTTGAGGTATAAAGCGTGTGGTAGAACCACCGACCACACGCCCTATGTGTAAAGGAAACCCATGTGGATGATCGATCACCGCGGACGTTGGGATGGCTTTGGCCACTACGGCTGGGGTCTGGTAGACGACCTGCTGTGGATTCTGCTGCTGCTTGGGCTTATTGCGCTGGTGGGGGTGCTGATGGTGCGGCTGTTGCGCAGCCCCACCTCGGGACAAACCCAGCCGACCCCCGACCGGGCCCTGGAGATTGCCCGCGAGCGCTATGCCAAAGGGGAGATTGGCCAAACCGAGTTCGAGACCCTGAAGAAGAACCTGGGTGGCTGATGGAACCAGGCCGGGTGCGGTGCATCCGGCCTTAACCCATTTCACCGCAGTTTGCTACAAGAATGCAGTACAGGAGACCCCTATGGACAACGATGACAAACCCATCGGAAGAATTTTGAGCCGCCGCGAGGTGCTTTCGGTGCTGGGACTGGGTGGCCTGGCTGGGGTGGGCGCGCTCATCGGGCCCAGGGCCTCTGCGCAAAACACGCCGCTGCCCTCGTGCATCGTGCGCCCGGCCCTCACCGAAGGGCCCTACTTTGTGGATACCCAGTTGAACCGCTCGGACATCCGCTCCGACCCCAGCACGGGCTTGGTAAAGCCTGGGGTGCCGCTGGTGTTGCGTTTTGTGGTCTCGAGGGTCTCGAGCGGCGGCTGCACCTTGCTACCGGGCGCGATGGTGGATATCTGGCAGTGCGACGCCCAGGGCATTTACTCCGGCGTACAGGATCGCTTTGCCGATACCCGGGGGCAGAAGTGGCTGCGCGGCCACCAGATCACCGATGCCCAGGGGGTAGCCCAGTTCACCACCATCTACCCCGGCTGGTATCCGGGCCGCACCGTGCACATCCACTTCAAAATCCGCTACCAGAACCGCGACTTCACCTCCCAGCTCTTCTTCGACGACGCCCTGAGCGACCGCATTTTTGCCAACCCACCCTACCTTAAGGTGGGCACCCGCACCCGCAACGCCAACGACGGCATCTACCGCAGCGGCGGGAGCCAACTGTTGCTCAACCTGACCTCGAACGGGGCCGGTTATGCCGCGACCTTCGATATTGGGCTTAATCTGTAGGACCCCAATTCGGAAAAACGACCCCACCCGATCTCCAGCCTGCGTCCATAAGAGATCAGGAGCCTCCAGGCGGGTTCGTGCTTCATCAGCATGCGCAGACCATAGCCCAGCAACACCGCATAGATGTGAAAGATCAGCCCCCGGGTCTTGCGGTAGGGGCGTTCGCTCAGCCCCAGTCGATCCAGGCTGGAAAAGGCGCTCTCGATGATCCGATGCCCTCGCCACAGGCGCCGCTCCAAGTCCTTTTCCGAAAGGGGGTTCCCTACTGCTTGTTAGCAATTTGTTACCTGCCTCCTTCAAGCTGTGCTTTGGAGGATATGCGTTCTGTAGGATCTTCACTCAATCTTCATAAGGTGTTTATCAAACCATCGCGCCCTCTTGAGATGCTGCTCCACGGTCGGGAGATTCTATGCCCTTGGCTTTCCACACCTTGTTCAAGACGCGCCCCCAACGCTACTTCGTTCGCTACGAAGGGGTCTTGGGGACGGCCCTCGAGCTGCAACTAATGTCCGATGGCCCCTCAAAGGCGCGCGCCGCAGAAGCGGTTGTGCTGGCCGAGATTGAGCGCCTCGAGGGCATCTACAGCAGTTTCTCGCCCACCTCCGAGCTGTCGCGCTGGCAGGCCCTGGGCACGGCGCGGCTTTCGCCAGAACTCCGGGAGTTGTTGCGCCAGGCCGAGAGCTGGATGGCCCATACCTACGGGGCTTTCAACCCGGCGGCTGCTGCCCTTGAGGCCCTGTACCGGCCAAACCCCCAGCCCAGCGAGGCCGAACTCGAAGCCCTGCGGGCCAACCTCCAGGGCCCTTTGTGGCACCTCGAGGGCCCCGTAGCCCACAAACGCACTCCCCTGCCCCTGACCTTCAATGCCCTGGCCAAAGGGCTCATCGCCGACCGGGCAGCCCAGGCAGCTTTGCAAGCGGGTGGGCTCGAGGTACTGCTCAGCCTGGGGGGTGACCTGCGGCACCTGGGACAGCAACGGGTGCGGGTGGCGGTGGCCCATCCCTATAGCCCTGCCGACAATGCACCGCCGCTGGCCCGGCTCTGGATCTGCAACCAAGGCGTGGCCACCAGCGGACGCTCACAGCGGGGGGCCCACCTCTTTGACCCCCGCACCGCCCGGCCCGCCACCCAGGTGCTGCAGGCTACGGTGGTAGCCCCCAGCGCAGCCGCCGCCGATGTGCTGGCCACGGCTTTTTGTGTGCTCGAGCCCATGCTGAGCCTGGCCCTGGCCGAGGTCTTCGGGGTGGGTTGTTTGCTGGTGGAAGCCAACGGCCAGACCCACAGCAACCCCCGTTTTGAGCAACAACAAATTCACTAACCATGGAGGAGATACCCATGCAACACAGCTTTATTAGCCGTCGAAACTTCATCTACCGCACCGCCGCTTTGCTCCTGACCCTGTGGGCTGGGCGGGGCCTGGCCCAGGCTAAGTGGGCCGGCATGAAGCTGGACATCACCTTTGAGTATGTGGGTAGCGGGTCTCGCTACCGTCCGCCCTATGTGGCGGTCTGGCTCGAAAACGCCCAGGGCCTGCCCGTGCGTACCCTGGCAGTCTGGTTTCAACAGTCCCGCAAGGGCCCGCGCTGGCTCAACGAACTCAAGCGCTGGTACCGTAGCAACGAACTGACCGAGACCGTCTCGGGCCCGACCCGCATGCCGGGGCGCTACACCCTAAGCTTCGACGGCAAGGACGATAAGGGCAACCTGGTGAGCCAGGGCGACTACTACGTATGCGTGGAGCTGGTGCGCGAACACGGTCCCTACGAACTCTTCCGCGAAAAAGTTACCCTGGCCCAGACCCCCTTCAAACGCAGCTACAGCGTGGCCAGCGAACTGAAGGAGGTGAGCTTGAGCTATGATCGGCAGGGTTGAAGTTGCCCACAGCGAGAAGCTCTCAAAGCCCCTGCGTACCCGGGCCTACGCGCTGGCCCGCTGGCTGCACCTGTATGCCTCCATGCTGAGCCTGCTGGCGGTGCTTTTTTTCGCTGCTACCGGCATCACCCTGAACCACCCCGAGTGGGTGTGGGGCACCGCCCAGACCACCCACACCTATAGCGGTACCCTGCCGCACAACTGGCAGCGGGATGGGCAGGTAGACTGGCTGCAAACCGCCGAGGCCCTGCGGGCAGCCCACGGCCTAAAAGGCCGGGTCAGCGATACCCAGGCCAACCAGCAAGAAGCCTCCATCAGCTTCCGCGGGCCGGCCTACGCTGCCGACGCCTTTATCGACCGCCAGGACGGCAGCTACACCCTGAAGGTGGTGGCCCAGGGCCCGGTGGCGGTGCTTAACGACCTGCACCGGGGGCGCGACGCGGGCCGGGCCTGGGCCTGGCTAATCGACCTTTCGGGCGGGTTCTTGCTGTTGGTGGCCCTGACCGGTTTTGGGCTTTCGCTCTTTTTTCGCAAGACCCGCACGGCGGCCCTGACGGTGGCGCTGATCGGAACCGCGGTGCTGTTGCTGATGATGTGGCAAACAGCCTGAATGGCTAGTGGTCTAAGTGCGCCCACATTAGATTTTTGCGGTGACGGTCTCGGCGAAAGAAGTGGCCGGTGTTTAAAGCGGCGCGGCTTATGGGCTCCCCTTTTCGGGTAGAGCAAATTCCTAACGTTGTCGTACTTAGCAGCCAAGAATTCAGTATGCACTTCAGTGCCTCCCAAAGAGCTGCACATGCAATTTTGGGCAAGCAACGTGCTTCAAAACATGCCGCAAAACAAGCTATACCAGATTCGGTTAGTTCGTCACTGTTCAATGACAAACTAACCCGACTGAAAGGAGTGCTCTAGGATTCAAAAAGATAGCCTCTGGATTTTTTGCTTTGAATGACTTTCTTTTGAATCTGGTATTACCCATGCGCTAGACAGGAGACCGGCCTTCTTTGCTGGCCGCGAGCGCATAGGCGATAAAACCGGCCAGCGCAGCAAACCCTACCCCGGTGCGGGCCTGGCCGGTCTCGAGGTCGAAGGACTCACAGGCGTAGCCCTGGTCTAAAGGGGCCTGCTCGAGCACCATCAGGGCATCCCCCGCAGGCCGCATCAATCCCGACAAAATCCGGTTGGCTAGGCCAAAGCCCGAGGGAAAAGGAAAGTGCGCCGAGCCCTCGCCGGGAAAGCGCCCTTTGTAGTGGTGGGGGTTGTCGTTCCCCAGAACCCAGAGCGCGGTGGCCTGCCAGATGGGGTCCTGGCGGTTGCAAAAGCCCAGGTGCGGCAGCAAGAGCAGGCTGCCTGCCGGTTCGTCGGCAAAGGTGTGGCTGCCCCCCGGTTCAAAGCTAAACACAAAACGTCCGTTGCGCTCGGCCTGGCGGTAGAGGGTCTCGCGCAGGGCGCGGGCCTCGTGCTTGAGCGTTTCGGACTCCCGCCAGTAGGGCGAAAGGCGCTCCAGGGCCACCGCCCACAGGGCGTTGTCGTAGGTTAGGTAGGGCTCTGGCACGGGGTCGTCGGTGGGGGAGAGGAAGGTGCGGTAAAGCGAGAGGGAAGGGTGTTTTTCCTGGGCCACACGCTCAAACACCCACTCCAGCGGTTCGCGCAACTCGGCGACGAGTTCGGGGTTGGGGCCGGTAGCTTCCAGGTAGCGGGCCAGCGCTAACGGATAGGCCGCGGCCTGGTCGAGCTCGAAGCCCGGGTACAAAGGCGGCCCGCTCAGGTACTGGGCGTGCTCCCCCGGCCAGCGGGCAAAGCGGCGGAAGACCGCCTTGAGTACCTCTTTGGCCCGCTTGCGGTCGGCCTTGAGCAAGGCCGGAAAGAACCACAAAAGCCCGTCCCGCGCCCAGTAGGCCCCCGAGACGTAGTAGTGCGGGCTGCGCGAGGTGAGCAGCACCGGCTCGCCCTCCAGAGTATTGGCCTGGGCGTAGAAGTAGCTGAAAATCAGGTGCCGCCGGTAGACCTCGTAGAGCGGGCCGCTGTAGTGGCCTGCCAGCAAGGCCAGCTTGTGCAGGGTCTGGCGCAGCAGGTTGTCCCAGCCCACCCGGCGCAAGTGCAGGGCGGTGGTGCGGGCGCCGTCGGCCTCGGGGGCCAGGCCCAGGTAGAGCGTGACCGGGCCGGACGCCCACTCGAGCACAAACTGCGGCCCCCAGTCGGCCCGGCTGGGGGCGGTGTCGGCCTGCAAGCCCAGGGCCAGCAGGGTGCGCTCGGTGCGGGCCTCGAGTACATAGCTGCCCGTCCAGGCATCGTGCGAAACACGGAAGGTTGCGTCCAGTTTTTCCTCTCGAAAGCGCCGCAGGCCCAGGTATTCCAGGTTGCCGGCCACTTGAATAGGCCCGGGGGTGCGGGGCTCCAAACGCAGCGCCAGCCCCCGCTCGCCAAAAGGGGCCAGCAGCGTTGCGCTGAGGTGTTCGTTTTCCCAGACCGGAATCCAGTCCGCCGTGCGCGAGAGCTTCCAGCCCTTCCCCGAGACCTCCAGCAGCGGCTCCCCCACCCAGTCCAAAAGCCCATTCAGTGCAAGTGAGGCCACCCCGATACGGGCAATCGAAGGGGCGTTGGGGCTGGCCTCCACGTGAATATCCAGGTTGCCCGTGGGCAGGTGCGCGGGCGGGGTGTCCAGGATGGGGGCGGGGGTCATGAGTTCCATCATCGTGCGTTGGAAGGAGCTAGCAAAGGGCCTGCCGCTACTGCTTTTTGAGCTTATCGAAGTAGACCCAGATGAAGTACAGCGCCAGCAACACCCCTGCTACGAACACTACGGTGACGATACTACGGAACCAGTTGGCAAACATCACGCCCACCAGGACTCCGGCCACAAAGCAAACCACTTGCCAGCGGTACTTTTGCCCAAAGAAGCGCCCGATGGCTTTGTTCATGGAAAATAGATTACCGCCTTCGAGGTGCTACGGTAGAGGTTGCTTTCGTAGCAGACAATGCGCCGGCTTGTTTGCGAAGGCTTTTCTAGCCTTTTACCCCCGTCAGCACCACCCCCTCGATAATCTGGCGCTGGAAGAACAGGAATACCAAGAGCACCGGCAGCACCGCTAAGCTGCTGGCCGCCATGATCAGGTTCCAGGCGGTGCCGGCCTCGCTCGAGAACAGCGCCACCCCCACCGGTATGGTGCGCATATCGGCGGTCTGCACCACGATCAGCGGCCACAAAAAAGCGTTCCAGTTGCCCAGGAAGGTAAAAATACCCAAAGCCGCCAGGGCCGGCCGCACCAGCGGGAAAGCAATCCGCCAGAACACCCCAAACTCACTTAGCCCGTCTATGCGCCCGGCGTCCAGCAGGTCGGTGGGCAGGGTCTCGAAAAACTGCCGCATCAAAAACACCCCAAAAGCGCTGATAATGCCCGGAAACAACAGGCCCCAGTAGGTGTTGCTCCAGCCGTACTCGGTGCTCATCACATACCAGGGGATCACAAGCATCTCGGTAGGCACCATCAGGGTGGACAGAATCAGCACAAAAATCAGACCCTTGCCGGGAAAGCGCAGTTTGGCCAGGGCATAGCCGACCAGCGAGTCGAAGAACAACACCGAGAGCGTGGTAATGCCCGCGACAATCAGACTGTTCAAGAACCAGCGGGGAAACTGGGTTTTGAAGAGCACCTCGCGGTAGTTGTCCAGGGTGGGGGCCTGGGGCCATACCTGGAGCTCGAAAATTTCGGCAAAAGGTTTGAGGGAGGTCAGGAACATCCACACAAACGGAAAAAACATTACCAGGCTGCCCAGAATCAGCAGGGCGTAAATCAAGAAGGTAGACAGGCGCTTCATCAGTACTCCACCCGCCGCGACAACAGCCGCAGTTGCACCAGGGTAATGCTCAGGATGATCACAAACAGCAAAACCGTAATGGCCGCTGCGTAGCCGAGTTCAAAGCGGGCAAAGGCCACCTGGTAGATGTAGAGGGCCAGCGTCAAGGTAGAACCGAGCGGCCCGCCCTGGTCAGTGAAGTTGAGGTTCACCACCTGGGTAAAAAGCTGCAAGAAGCCGATGGTGCCAATCACCGCCGAGAAGACCATCACCGGGTTCAGAAGGGGAAAGGTGATGTGACGGAACAGTTGCCAGTTGCTGGCCCCATCGATGCGGGCGGCCTCGTAGTAGTCGCGCGGGATGTTTTGCAAACCCGCCAAAAAGAGCACCACCTGAAAGCCCAGGTTTTGCCACACCACAATCAGGGTCACGGTGGCCAGGGCCTGGGAGGGCTTGGTCAGAAAGGGCTGGGGTGGAATGCCAAACACACTCAAAATCTCGTTGACGATGCCAAAGTTGGGCGAGAGCATCCAGCTAAAGACCCAGGCAATGGCTGCGGCTGGGGTGACATAGGGGGCAAAATAGATGGCCCGAAACACATCCCGAAACCGGGTCACGGCATTCAGCAGGAGGGCAATACCAAGCCCCAGCAGCAGTTGTAGCGGTACGCCGAGCAGGGTATAGGCCAGCGTGTTTTGCAGGGCTTTGAGCAAAAGCCGGTCACTCAACATTTGCTCGTAGTGTTCCAGCCCCACAAAAGGCCGCTTGCTGGGGTCGGCGTGCCAGTCGAACAGCGAGAGCCACAGCGCCTGAAACGCTGGCCAGATGCGGATAAACAGGAAGAAAGCCAGTGGGATGGCCAGAAAGGCAAAGGCCCATAGCGCTTCGCGGGTCGCCAGCGACACCCTTCGTTGGGCGGGTTCAGGTGGTCTCATAAAAAGGCGGATAAGAGAGAGCTTGCAGCCTGTGCTTTACCCACAAGCTACAAGCCATGAACTTCAGACCATTTACTTCCAAAAGTTGTCCAGCAGCTTTTGCTCTTCGGCGGCTGCGCTACGCCAGGATTCCGCCGGGTCTTTGTTTTCCAGGAGCACCCGGTTAATGGCGTCGGTCATCACCTTGCGCTGCCCGATCTCGTCCACAAACGGGGTGGCTTTGGCATAGGACAGCGAAATGACAAAGGGGCCGTACACCTTATCCAGGGTGAGTTTAGGGTCTTTGATCAGGCTCTTGCGGGCGGGCAGTTCGCCCACCTTCTCGAGCCAGTAGCGCTGGGTCTCCTCGGAGACCAGAAACTCCAGGAACTTGAGCGAAGCGGCCAGTTTGGGCCCGGTGGCCAGGGGGGTCAGGCCGTGCATCCAGAAGGAACCGTAGTTCACTTTGCGGGCCCCGGCTTTTTCTATAGGCAACTCGGCTACACCCCAGTTGAACTTGGCTCCATTGCGGATGGTGCCGATGGCGAAAGAGCCATCAATAATCATGCCTACCTTGCCAGCGATAAAAGCATCGCGGTAGGCGTTGTTGCCGGGGAAGAACTGGTTGCCCAGGGTTCCCACGTTGTACTTCTTGAGCCAGTCGGTGTAGAAGGTGAAGGCTTTGAGCCCGGCTGCGTTGTCGTAGAGCACTTTGCGGCCGTCGTCAGAGTAAGGCCGCCCACCAAACTGCCGGATGAGTACCTCGCGCACCAGGTGGTGGTCCTGGCCATCGGGGGCCATGGCGTAGCCCAGTTGGGTGAACTTGTTGCCGTCCTTGACGGTCAGCTTGGCCGCCATGCTGAGGAACTCATCCCAGGTTTTAGGGGGGGTCTTGAAGCCGGCGGCATTCAGCAGGTCGCGGTTGTAGAAAAGAGCCAGCGAACGCACCGCGGTGGGCATACCGTAGAGCTTGCCCCCTACTTTGGCCGCCTGGGCCAGGCTCGAGAACTCGCTATCCAGCACCTTTGTATATTCGGCGGGCATGGGTTGCAAATACCCGGCCTTGACCCAGGTGGGCAGCCAGCCATAGAACAGGTTGACCACATCGGGCCCCTGGCCGGCCGGAATAGACGAAGCCACTTTTTGCTGGTAGGCGTCAAAGGGAAAGGTCTGGTGCTGTACCTTGATGCCGGGGTTGGCAGCCTCGAACTTTTTGATCAGCTCGTTGACCGCCTCCACCTTGCTCCTGAAATCATATTGCCAGTAGGTGATGGTGATCTGACCCTGGGCCAGGGCTGCACCCCATAGGGCAAACAGGGTTAGCAGGACTATTCTCATAGACTTCCTCCTTCGGGATTTGCCACAAACCTCGATGGGTCGAGATGGATTATAAAACGAAAAACGGTTCTTGTCAGAAGCGGCCAATGCCCCCCAGAATGCGCGGCCTGCAGGAAGAAGCCAGTCAGGATGTGGGAGTTTTGCGTTCCAGGGCTATAGCAAAGCTATTGCTGGTGCATGCCCGTGGGGAATTAGCTCGACGCTGCGCCCTTGCGCGGTGGGCTCGAGGCGAACTTCCAGGCTATCCGGAAATACCTCGGGCTTACCCCACTCAATTAGCACCAGGCGGGCCTCGGGCAGGTAGTCCTCCAGGCCCAGGTGATAAAGCTCCTCCTGATCGGCCATGCGGTAGGCGTCGATGTGCACTACCAGGCCCGCTGGGGTGGGGTACTCGTGAATCAGGGTGTAGGTGGGGCTGGTCACCTCGCCTTTGAAGCCCAGGCCCTCGGCGATAAATTTCACCAAAGCGGTCTTGCCCGCGCCCATGGGCCCCGTCAGCAGTACGAGGGTGCCTTCGGGCAGGGTCTTGGCGAGCTTTAGGCCCAGGGTACGGGTGTCCTCGAGGCTCTCCAGGTGCACGCTTTTAGCTTACCCTGCCGATAGCGTATAGCCGATAGTCCATGGCCAAAGTCAAATGGTTCAAGATCCGACCCCATGCACTCAAACTAAACCTGTACAGGTGGCTTCTTCATCGTGCTGCTTCTTCGACTCAAATGGAAGGATATGCGCGCTCCTTATTGGCCGAACCTTGAGGTGACATAATGGCGCGGTTATGGCTTCTGCTCGAACCGCCTCTATACCGTTCATTCTGATTTCGGTGCTGATCAACGTGATGGGACTGGGGCTGGTCATACCGGTGCTGCCCAAGCTTATCGAGACCCTGGCGGGTAGCGTGGAGGCCGGGGCGCGGCTCAACGGCCTGTTTTTTGCGGTGTATGCGGTGATGCAGTTTGCATGCGGCCCCATTCTGGGCATGCTCTCCGACCGCTATGGGCGGCGCCCGGTGTTGCTGGCCTCGCTTTTGGGCACCGGCATCGATTATCTGATTGCGGCCCTGACGCAGTCTATCTGGGTGCTGTTTTTGGCTCGAGTCATCGCCGGGGCCCTGGGTGCCAGCCTCTCCACCGCCAACGCCTACATCGCCGATATTTCCAGGCCCGAGGAGCGGGCCCGCAACTTTGGCCTGATTGGGGCCACCTTCGGGATGGGCTTTGTGCTGGGGCCGGTGGTGGGCGGGCTGCTGGGCAACATAGACCTGCGCCTGCCCTTCTACTTCGCCGCGGGCCTGGCTTTTCTCAACTTTCTATATGGCTATTTTGTGCTGCCCGAGTCGCTCAGGCCGGAAAACCGCAGCACCCAAGCCAAATCGCTCAATCCCTTCACGGCCCTCTCGATTCTGGGCAAGACCCCCATTTTGCGCGGCCTGACCTTTAGTCTTACGCTCATCTTCCTGGCATTTGGGGCTTTGCAAAGCGTGTGGGTGCTGTACACGGCCTACAAGTTCGACTGGAAGCCCTTAGAGGTGGGCTTTTCGCTGTTTCTGGTGGGCCTGGGCGGTGTGATTGTGCAGGCCGGGCTGGTTCGGCCCATAGTGGGCCGACTGGGCGAGCGACGGGCGCTTACCCTGGCCCAGAGCGTGGGCTTTTTCGCCTTTACCCTGTACGGTCTGGCCACCCAGGGCTGGATGATGTACGCCACCATTGCGCTGGCCGCCCTCAGCAACCTGGGCCAGCCCTTGATCCAGTCCTTTCTGACCCGCGAGGTCTCGCCGAAAGAACAAGGAACCCTACAAGGGGCCCTCTCTGGGCTGCAAAGCCTTACGTTGGCCACAGGCGGGTTGCTGGGTGGGGTTCTGCTTTCCTGGGTTGCGAAACCTGGCCTTCCGCCCTGGCTCCTCGGGCTTCCCTTCTTTGTGGGGGCTTTGCTCTATGCGACGGCGGCGGCCAATACCGCCCGGCTGTTTCGCAGCCTGCGCAAAGGCTAGCCGTGGCGGGCCAGAGCCTGCTGGAGGGCCTCTGCATCGGAGGGGCTGTAGCCAAACAGGGTGATTTCCAGGGTGTTGGGAGCGTTCTGTAGCTCGTCCAGCATCGCTTCGATCACTTCGTCTAGCGCCAATCCGCCCACACCAGTTCCCAGCAGGGGAAAAGCCACCCTGCGCAAGTTATGCTGCAGCGCCAGAAGAACCGCAGCCCGCGTGGCACTTCGAACGGTTTGCAGGCTGGCGGGCTGGTCGCCCAAGACGGCCGCATGAATCACAAAGCGCACCGGCAGCGCTCCGGCGCCGGTGAGGGCCGCTTCACCAACCCGAATGGGCCCATGTCTGTCACATTCTTCCTGGATGCGGGGCCCGCCTTTGCGCCGGATGGCCCCCGCGACCCCAGCGCCCAGGATCAGGTGGTTGTTGGCGGCATTCACGATGGCGTCGCCCGCAAACTCGGTAATATCGCCCTGGGCTACCTGGATGTGGGCCATAGGGTCATGGTAGCGCTCGATGAACGACATGAGGTGAGCGTGGCTCAAACCCGGTAGTGCGTGTAGGGGTTCTCGTGGGGCGGGCCGTCGGAAACCCACAGCTCGAGGGTGCCCAGGTTCATGATGACCGAAACGATGGTGCGGTAGGGCTCACCCAGCGCGTATTCTTCGGGGCTGGCGGTGCGGCAGACCGCATAAGGAGCACCCTCCCGGTCGGAGAGGGCCGCCTGAAGCTCCTTTAGGCCGGGCTTGTTGACCTCGCGCAACCGCAGGTCGAGGCGTTCGGCCCGGTGGTGCGAACGGTCGAGCCACTCGATGGGCGGCACCTCGATGCCAAAGCGCTCGGGGGCCAGGTAGTGGTTGGCGTGTACCAGCTGGCGTTCGCCCTCCCACAGGGCGACGCCGCTGGGCGAAACCTCTATGTCCAGGGCCTTTCCCCCCTGGCCGACCAGAAAGTTGCCCGAAGCTGTGCGGGGGTTTTCGACAATGGCCGTTTTGGCATCATCAAGCGTTTTTTGCCGCAGGGCCTCGTAGGTTCGCAGGTGGAAAGGCTTGCCCAGCCCGGCCCAGTGGTCGCCCTTGGAGACCAGGCCGTTGATGCAAAGCCCCAGTCCGTGGGCGTTAAGGCCAATCTTGCCGCCAAAGATGCCCGCCTCGGTAAAGGCCAGCACCCTTGTACCGTCGGGCTCGGTGATGTGCTGGAGGGCGCCTTGCACCCCCTCCATCCAGTCCCAGTTCTGGCCCATCCAGAGGTGGCCGTCGGCGCTGTGGGCTGGCATGAGGGCAAACGCGGTGCAGCCGTTGGGGGCCTCGTGGCCGAACTGGTGGTAGACAATCTCGTAGCGCACGTTGAGGGTGGCAATGTCGATTAGGGGCTGGCCCGACCCCGCCGCTATGCCCTCGAGGCCCTGGGCATAGGCCGGACTTTGCTGCCGGATGGCCTCCAAGTACCGCGCGCCCCGTTCGCGGGCTTCGCGGGGGGAGAGCTTGCACTCGACCTCAAAGCGGTGGAAATAGAGCCCCAGGTTGTGGTCAATCCGGTCGGCCCAGGCAATGCCTTGCTTCAGGCCTTGATCGTAGGGGGAACCCGAAAGTTGAAGGTAGGGCAGCATATGCAGTCATTATGCGCTCAGTTGGCTCAGGTTTAGCACAAACCCCAGCCCTCCGTTCCACAAGCAGTGATCCACGTTGAAGCAGAGGCCGTCGTTGTATTCCAACGGGTACAGCACCATCTGGGGGGCATAGCCAATCAGGCTGTAGATGGGGGTGTGGCCGTGGATCAGGCGGCTTGCGCCGAGTTGCCCCAGGAATTCTTCGGTCAGGGCAATGCCCCCGTTCAGGAACGAGAACCGACTGGCAAATTGCTCGGCCAGCGCGTCCCAGGCCTCAACGCTATCCGAGCGCAGAATATCGCGCAGGCTCTGGTTGATCTGCTCCAGGCTGTCGCCGTACTCCAGGTAGAACAGACTATCGGCGTGCATCAGCAGGGTGCCCTCGACCCGGGCCAGGGCCGGGCGGTTTTGCAGCCATTCAATGTGGCTCTCGTTCAATCGCTCGAAATCGGGCTCTTTGCCGCCTACCCGCTGCCAGATTTCGTAAAAGGTCATGCGCTGCCCCTGGCGCTTGAAGCTGGGAATTTCGACCTGGGTAAAGCGGTGTGCGGCCAGCAGCATCAGGTCGTGGTTGCCCAGGAGGGCGTGCACCGCGCCCCCGGCTTCTGCTGCCTGGTGCTCGAGGTTCATCAAAAGCTCAATCACCCCAATGCCATTGGGGCCCCGGTCGGCATAGTCGCCCAGGAACCAGAGCTGGGCCTCCCCACCCGTCCACTGAAGCGTCTCCCCTATCAACCCCTCGCGCTGCAAGAGCCGGATGAGGGCTTGCAGGCAGCCGTGAATGTCACCGACAACGTAATGCACCGCCGGACAGTGTATCATCCGGGGCATGAAAGTGCCCATTGGCCATCTTTTTTGGGCGTTTTTGCAGGTGGGCTTGGTGGCTTTTGGGGGCGGGGGCAATGCCCAGCTCTACCAGGCCCTGGTGCTCCGGCGGGGCTGGATGGCCGAGCGGGAGTTTCTGGAGACTACTGCACTGTGCCGCATCCTGCCGGGGCCTGTCTTTGCAAACACCGCGGCCCACCTGGGCATGCGCCTGGGGGGCGTGGTGGGGGGGGTGTTGGCCCTATTGGGCGTGCTGACCCCTGGCGCCCTGCTGATGCTGCTTCTGAGCCTCGCCTACTTCCGCTTTGGCGCGCTGCCGGGCTCGCTGGCCGAAAGCGCCCTGAACGGGGTGGCGGCTGCGGCCATTGGGCTCATTCTGGCCACCATGCTACGCCAGGCCCCCATTGCGCTGGATTCGCTCAAGGCAGTTTTGCTGTCCCTGGGGGTTTTTGCCACCTATGGTCTGCTGCACTGGCCGTTGCTCCTGGTGTTGCTCATGTTTGTGCCGGTGGGCATGGCCCTCTACTGGCCGGAGGCCGCCGAAGCCTGGCCCGGCTCGGAGGTGGAGCCCCGTGGCTGAAACCCTGGCGGTCTTCCTGGCCTTCTTGCGCTTTGGGGTGCTGAGCTTTGGCGGGGGGATGGCCAACCTGCCGGAGATGGCCCGGATCATTATCGGCAACGGCTGGGTCACGGGCCAGCAGTTTGCCGACGGCTTTGCCCTGGGGCAGTTTGTGCCGGGGCCCAACATGCTGGCGGTGCTGTTTTACGGCTTGAATGCCGCCGGTTTGCCGGGCGCATTGGCGGCCATGCTGGGCATGTTTTTGCCCGGTGCGCTGGGGGCCATGTGGCTGGTAAAAGGCTGGGACTGGATGGCCCGGGCGCGCTGGAGCCGGGCTTTGCGCAAGGCCCTGGTGCCCATCAGCATGGGCCTTAGCGCCAGCATGGTGCTGGTACTTGTGCAGCTAGGGGTAGAGGGGCTCGGCTGGTTTGCGTTGCTGGCCGCCGCCACGTTCCTGATTTACCGGGGGGTGAACGTGGTCTGGGTGATTGGTGGGGGTGCGGCACTGGGGCTGTTTGCAGCGCTTTTGCCGCTCAGGTAGCCCCCTCCACCGCTACCCGCAGTCCCGGTGAGCCGCAAACACACCACGCCGAAGGTAGAAGCCCGGCGCTCGAGCGCCGGATCCGCCTGGCCCTGAAGATGGGCTGCTGGTCAACTAAACAGCCGCTTGGGTAAAACCTGTGATAATGCAAATACAACTGTCTGGTACTCGAAAAAAGCAAGGGAGACGAACCTAAGCGCAGCGATCAAAAAGAAGGAGGTTTTTGGATGAGTAAAGCATGGTTGGTTTGTCGGCATTCGTCACTGCGGCATAACTACTTTTTGGCGGGGGTATATTCCGCAGGTGCGGTATAAATATTAGTTAGACGCCCCGGCCAACCGCCGCAGTGCAACGATCGAATGAGGTAGCCATTGGCAAAGCGAAAGAACAACACGAGCAGCTCGAACGCTACCGGCGCCGCCCTCGGTTACGAGGCCGAGCTCTGGAAGATGGCCGATGCCCTGCGCGGCTCGATGGATGCCGCCGAGTACAAGCACGTCGTGCTCGGCCTCATCTTCCTCAAGTACATTTCGGATGCCTTCGAGGAGCAGCACGCGAAGCTCGAGGCCGAACGTGCCCAGGGCGCGGATCCCGAAGACCCGGACGAGTACCGCGCCGAGAACATCTTCTGGGTGCCCCCCGAGGCGCGCTGGGCACACCTCAAAGCCCAGGCCAAGCAACCCACCATCGGCCAATTGGTGGACGATGCCATGGCCGGCATCGAGCGCGATAATCCGGCCTTGAAGGGGGTGCTACCCAAGGACTACGCCCGCCCCGCGCTGGACAAAACGCGGTTGGGCCAGCTCATTGACCTGATCAGCAACATCAAGGTGGGCGATGCCGAAGCCCGCGCCAAGGATGTGCTGGGGCGTGTCTACGAGTATTTCCTGTCGCAGTTTGCCAGCGCCGAGGGCAAGAAGGGCGGCGAGTTCTACACCCCGCGTTGCGTGGTAAAGCTGCTGGTGGAGATGCTCGAGCCCTACCGCGGCCGCGTCTACGACCCCTGCTGCGGCTCCTCGGGGATGTTCGTGCAGTCGATGGAGTTCATCCGCGCTCATGCCAATGGCAATGGCAACGGCGGCAAAGCCAAAGCCGACATCTCGATCTACGGGCAGGAGTCGAACTACACCACCTGGCGCCTCGCCAAGATGAACCTGGCCATCCGCGGCATTGAGGGCCAGATCGCCCACGGCGACACCTTCCACAACGACCGCTTCCCCGACCTCAAGGCCGACTTCATCCTGGCCAATCCCCCCTTCAACGTCTCAGACTGGGGCGGCGAACGCCTGCGCGACGACAAGCGCTGGAAGTACGGCGTGCCACCGGTGGGCAACGCCAACTTCGCCTGGGTGCAGCACATCGTGCACCACCTGGCACCCTTGGGCGTGGCGGGCTTCGTGCTGGCCAATGGCTCCATGTCCTCTCAGCAGTCCGGCGAGGGCGAGATCCGCAAGAACCTGATCGAGGCCGACCTGGTGGACTGCATGGTCGCGCTGCCGGGCCAGCTCTTCTACTCGACGCAGATTCCGGCGTGCCTCTGGTTCCTCGCGCGCGACAAGAAGAACGGACGCTTCCGCGACCGCCGCGGCCAGGTGCTCTTCATCGATGCCCGCAAGATGGGCCGCATGGTGGACCGCACCCACCGCGAGCTGACCGACGAGGACATCAAGAAGATCGCCGATACCTACCACGCCTGGCGCGGCACCGTAGGGGCAGGCCTTGTGCCTGCCCATCATGGGGCAACCGTTACATATTGTGACATCCCCGGATTCTGCAAATCCGCCACGCTGGACGACATCCGCAAACATAGCTACGTGCTCACACCCGGGCGCTACGTCGGCGCGGCAGAGCAGGAAGACGACGGCGAGCCGTTCGAGGAAAAGATGAAGCGCCTCGTCGCGCAACTGCGGGAACAGCAGGCGGAGGCCGCCAGGCTCGATACCGCGATCGAGGCCAACCTGGAGGCGCTGGGGTTTGGGAGCGAATCGTCATGAGCCCGGAGACGCTGCGCGCCCTCATCGCAGGCGGAGAGACCCTCGCGGTCGAATTCAAGGGCGAGGAACGCGCGCCGCTGGCCGACCGCCCGCTCATCGAAGCCGTCGCCTGCCTGGCCAATCGCGTCGGCCGCGAAGCCGCCTATCTGCTCGTCGGCGTGGAAGACGATGGCCGCATCACCGGCGCGCGGCCCCGGCATGGCGCGGCAACCGACTTGGCCCGCATCGCCGCGCTGATCGCCAACCGCACTCGGCCATCGCTGTCCGTGCGGATCGAAAGCGTGCAGCTCGATGGCCTGACCGTGCTCGCCATCGAAATTCCACCCGAGCCGCAACCCGTGGCGACCAGCGAAGGCGTCTTTCTGCGGCGCGTGCTGGGTGGCGACGGCAAACCTGCCTGCGTGCCGATGGACGGTTACGCCGTGCAGTCGTTGCAGGCCGACCGCGGGTTGCTCGACCCATCCGCGCAGATCGTCACCGAGGCGCGCTGGGAACATCTCGACCCGCTCGAGTTCGAGCGCTTTCGCCGCAGCGTGCGCGAGCGGCGCGGGCGCAGCGACGAATCCCTCCTCGATCTGCCCGATCTGGAACTGGCCAAGGCGCTCGGCGTGGTGGAGGCCAACGGCGTCGTGCGCGGGGTTCGGCTGGCGGCGCTGCTGCTCTTCGGCAAGGAGGATGCCCTGCGCCGTTTCGTTCCCAGTCACGAAGTCGCTTTCCAGGTGCTGCGCAGGCTGGAGGTCGAAGTCAACGACTTCTTCCGCTGGCCGCTCTTGCGGGTGATGGAAGAAATCGAGGCACGCATCCGCGCCCGCAACCGCGAACAGGAATTGATGGTGGGGCTGCTGCGCGTGGGCGTGCCCGACTACCCGGAACGCGCGTTGCGCGAGGCGCTGGCCAACGCGCTGATCCACCGCGACTACCAACGCCTCGGCGCCGTGCACTTCCAGTGGCAGACCGACCAGATCGAGATTACCAGCCCCGGCGGCTTTCCCGAGGGCGTGCGGCTCGACAACCTGCTCGTCACCGCGCCGCGCCCCAGGAACCCTCTGCTGGCCGATGCCTTCAAGCGCGCCGGCATCGTCGAGCGCACCGCGCGTGGCATCGACACCATCTTCTTTGAGCAACTGCGCAACGGCCGTCCGGCCCCCTCCTATGCGCACAGCAACGACGCCACGGTCAGCGTCGTCATCCCCGGCGGCGCGGCCAACCTCGACTTCGTGCGCCTGCTGGTGACCGAAGCGCAACAGGGGCGCGACCTCGCGCTCGACGAGCTGCTCATCCTCAACAGCCTGTGGCAGACACGCAGCCTCACCACGGACGAAGCGGCCCACCTCGTGCAAAAGCCGGAGACCGACACGCGCGCCGCGCTGCACCGCCTGGTCGAAGCCGGGCTCGTCGAAGAGCGCGGGCAGAAAAAAGGCCGCACCTGGCACCTCTCCGCCGCGACCTACCGGCTGCTTGGCGACAAGGCGGGCTATGTGCGCAGCCGCGGCTTTGAACCCCTGCAACAGGAGCAGATGGTGCTGCAATACGTGGACAAGCACGGGCGCATCACTCGGCGCGAGGCGGCGGAGCTGTGCCGGATCACCGGCCCGCAAGCCTACCGATTGCTAGACCGGCTCGCAGAACGAGGAGTGATCGAGCGTGAAGGCGAGCGGGGACGCAGCGTTGCCTATCGGAAACCCCAGTAACGAACACTAAATGCACGGCAATGCACGGGAAATGCACGCGTGCATTTATTTGCGCGGCGCGTGCATTTCGTCTGGCGAGCGCTTTGGAGCCCGTGGTTCGGGCGCCGCATGGGAGGGCGATCGAGGCCAACCTGGAGGCGCTGGGGTTCTCAACGGAACGTTGACTATGCCCGGAGTAAGTCAGCAAAATAAACGTAACGTTTACCAAGCAGTCAACTTCGGGCCATGAGCAACGCAAGTGAAAATAAGCCAGACCGTGCCGGGCGCTACCTCCGCCAGCCGACGGGCTATCGGGCCTTCATCCCGGCACCGCTGCCGCCTAACCCGCCGCTCGATTTCGGTGGGGCCTTGCGCGAGGCGCTCTCGGCCGCCGACCATGCCCTCGGCCGTCTCGATGGTGCGGTGCTCACGCTGCCCAACCCCGATCTGTTCGTCTTCATGTATGTGCGCAAGGAGGCGGTGCTCTCCAGCCAGATCGAGGGTACCCAGTCCTCGCTGCAAAACCTGCTGGCCGCCGAGGCGCAGCTCTTCGACCCCGACACCCCCAAGGACGTGAACGAGGTCGCCAACTACGTGCGGGCAATGAACCTGGGGCTGGCGCGGCTGGCCGAGCTGCCTGTCTCGGTGCGGCTGATCCGCGAAATCCACGCCGAACTGATGCGCGGCGTGCGCGGCGGAAGACTTGCGCCCGGCGAGCTGCGCACAAGCCAAAACTGGATCGGCCCCGCGGGCTGCACCCTGAACACCGCCCGCTTCTTACCCCCGCCGCCGCACGAAGTGCCGCCAGCCCTCGCCGATCTGGAAAAGTTCCTCCACGACGGCGCCGGCCTGCCGCCGCTGGTGCAAGTGGGGCTCGCCCACGCCCAGTTCGAGACCATCCACCCGTTTCTGGATGGCAACGGAAGGATTGGCCGACTGCTCATCGCCTTCCTGCTCGTCGAAAAGCGGCTGCTGGCCAAGCCCGTGCTGTATCTGTCGCACTACTTCAAGCAACATCGCGCCGAATACTACGAACGCCTGCAAGCCGTGCGCGACGCGGGCGACTGGGAGGGGTGGCTCGGCTTTTTTCTCAAGGGGGTCGAGGTCGTCAGCCGTGAGGCGACGGCCACCGCCGCGGCCATCCTGCGCATGCGCGAGGACTACCGCGCGAAGATCACCGAGCACCTGGGCCGCGCCGCCGCCAACGGCCAGCGCGTGATGGACCGCCTGTTCGAGCATCCCATCGTCAGTGTCGCCACCGTGCGCGAGTGGCTCGGCATCACCCCGGCCGGGGCCAACCAGATCGTCGCGCGCCTCGAAGGCATCGGCTTGTTGCGCGAGATCACCGGCTACGCCCGCAACCGGCGCTTTCGCTTCGACCCCTACCTGCGGCTGTTCGAGGAGGCGGCGGAATGAAAAACTCGGCGCTGGCGAGACGGCAGGGTGGGGGCGCGTGGAGGGATGGGGCGATGGAGGCTGATTTGAAGGAGGTTGGGGATGGGGGGTGAGTGGCGGGAAGTACCGTTTTCAAACGTAATCGACTTCCAGGAGGGCCCCGGGATTCTTGCGAAAGACTTCCGTGACGAGGGCGTCCCGCTTGTAAGACTATCAGGTCTTGATCGCGGCAGTTCTGTCCTGGCTGGGTGCAATTATCTCGATCCCGAGATGGTGGCGAGGAAATGGTCACATTTTGCACTGGCGAAGGGCGACATCCTGCTCAGCACATCGGCTTCACTGGGGCGAATTGCGGTCGTTGGCGACGATGGCGTGGGCGCCATCCCGTATACAGGGATCATCCGGATGCGTCCGCGCGATGCCAGCATCGTCGCGCCGTTCATTCGGTACTTACTCGAAGGTCCCGACTTTCAGCAGCAGGCTGAGGTAGTTGGCGCTGGCAGTGTGATCAGGCATTTCGGGCCGACGCATCTTCGGCAAATGACTGTCCGACTTCCGCCGCCGGACGAACAACGCGCCATCGCCCACATCCTTGGCACGCTGGACGACAAGATCGAACTCAACCGCAAGCAAAACGAAACGCTGGAGGCGATGGCCCGCGCCTTGTTCCGCGCGTGGTTCGTGGACTTCGAGCCCGTGCGCGCCAAGCTGGAAGGCCGCTGGCAGCGCGGCCAGTCCCTGCCGGGCCTGCCCGCCCACCTCTACGACCTCTTCCCCGACCGCCTCGTCGAATCGGAACTGGGCGAGATTCCGGAGGGGTGGGAAATGCAGCCGCTCAGTGAGGTTCTAACGATCATTGGCGGAGGAACGCCGAAGACATCTGTTAAGGAGTATTGGGACGGGGACATCCCTTGGTTCTCGGTAGTCGATACACCCGCTGCGAGCGACGTATTCGTCGTATCCACAGAGAAAACGATCACAAGCCAAGGCTTGGCTGGAAGTTCTGCGCGATTGATCCCGAAGGGCACAACGATCATTTCTGCACGTGGTACCGTCGGCAATCTTGCCATCGCAGGCCGAGAAATGACGTTTAACCAGTCTTGCTATGGCCTGCGCGGGACCGGCTATGCAGGTGATTATTTCGTATACCTGACTGCGCAACGGATGATCGATCAACTCAAGTCGATGGCGCATGGTTCGGTATTTTCGACAATCACGCGCCAGACATTCGAGGCAATCCAGCGCCCAGTGCCTCAGCCTGCTGTCCTTACCGCGTTTGAAGGACTGGTTGCAGCATGGTTTGAAGCTATTTTGGCGAATGTTGAGCAATCCCGCACCCTTGCCACCCTGCGCGACACCCTGCTGCCCAAGCTCATCTCCGGCGAGGTGCGGGTTAAGGATGCGGAACGGTTTTTGGAGGAAAGAGGGTTGTGAATAGCCAAAGCATTACGCATGTTGGTTTCAGCGACGAGTCCAACTGGAACACGGGGCGCTTTAGAAGCCTGGGATTGGTAACGGTGCTGGTTGATGCCTTAGAAGATCTTAACAACGAGTTAAAGGGTCTTCTCACAGAATCAGGTATTAGCGAGTTCAAATGGGAGAAGCTACGCCAGGCGAGAGAGCGGATCGGCGCCCAAAAGATGTGTGAGTTCACGATAAAACATGCGCTTGATCGAAGACTCCGGGTAGATATCCTGATATGGGATATCCAAGATAGCCGGCACGATATACCCGGCCGGGACGATATCGCCAACCTTCAACGGATGTACTACCACCTCTTTCGCAACGTGCTGCGGAGCCGGTGGCCACACGGTGCAGTGTGGCGGCTTCATCCTGACGAGCACACGGCGATGGACTGGAGCACTGTTCAGGACTGCCTTGAAAATGTTGCTGATCGCCTGGAAATCGAACGCTCGCTTTTCAACGAGGGTCAGTTTCGTGTCAGACTCCGCCGCGATTTCGGCTTGGAAGAGATACGGTCGGCCTTGTCTCATGAACAACCACTGCTTCAGTTAGCCGACCTTTTCGCCGGGATGGCAGTCTTCTCCAGAACCCAGTTCGATGCTTATCAAGCGTGGCTGACGGCGAAGTCGCCGCAATCTGGGCTTTTCGACGATCAGAACGAGGCACCGGACGCGTCGCGTAGTTCAAGTGAGCGATTTTCTGTGTTGCAACATCTCGACGCGAGGTGCAAGAAGCACAAACTTGGGGTGAGCCTAAAGAGAAAACAGGGGCTGTGGACGCCCGACCCGCAGAGGCCGATCAACTTCTGGATCTATGAGGCTCAGCATCCAGAAGACAAGGCGCCGCAAAAGAGGAAGGAATGAGTATGAATCCCTTCACCGAATCCACCGTCGAAGAAGCCGCCCTCGCTTGGTTGGAGGCCATCGGCTGGCGAATCGCCCACGGCCCCGACCTCGCGCCGGATGGTCCCGCGCCCGAGCGCACCGATTACGGCCAGGTGGTTCTCGAGCAACGCCTGCGCGATGCCCTGGTGCGGCTGAATCCCGACCTTCCAGCGGAGGCGCTGGAGGACGCCTTCCGCAAACTGACGCGGCCCGAGGGCGCCGACCTGATCCAGCGCAACCGCAACCTGCACCGGCTGATAGTGGACGGCGTGACGGTGGAGTACCGCGGCGCCGATGGACACGTCCGCGGTGCGCAGGCCAGGGTGATCGCTTTCGACGACCCCGAACGCAACGACTGGCTGGCGGTGAACCAGTTCACGGTCGTGGAGAACAAGCACACCCGCCGGCCCGACGTGGTGTTGTTCGTCAACGGCCTGCCGCTCGCGGTGCTGGAGCTGAAGAACGCGGCCGACGAAGACGCGACGATCTGGACCGCGTGGCAGCAACTCCGAACCTACCAGGCCGAGATTGCTTCTCTCTTTGCCACCAACGCGGTGCTGGTGATCTCCGACGGCGTGCAGGCGCGCGCCGGGACGCTCACGGCGGGGCGGGAGTGGTTCAAGCCCTGGCGCACGATTTCCGGCGAGACGCTGGCCGACGCCCACGTCCCGGAGTTGCAGGTGGTTACGGAGGGACTGCTCGCGCCGCGGCGCTTCCTCGATCTGGTACGCGACTTCATCGTCTTCGAGGACGACGGCAGCGGGCGCATCGCCAAGAAGATGGCCGGCTACCACCAGTTCCACGCCGTCCAGGTGGCCGTGGCGGAGACGCTGCGCGCGGCGGAGCTGGCGCGGGGCGACCGCGTGGCGGAGGCCGGCGGCCGCTACGAGGCGGGCCGCAAGCCTGGAGGCATGCCCGGAGACCGGCGCATCGGCGTGGTCTGGCACACGCAGGGCTCGGGCAAGAGCCTGACGATGGCCTTCTACGCCGGCCGGATCGTCCGCGAGCCGGCGATGGAGAACCCGACGGTCGTGGTGCTGACGGACCGAAACGATCTCGACAATCAGCTCTTCGGCACCTTCTCGCGCTGCAAGGATCTACTGCGCCAGCCGCCGGTGCAGGCCGAGAGCCGCGCGCACTTGCGCGAGCTGCTGTTGGTGGCCGCGGGCGGCGTGGTGTTCACGACCATCCACAAGTTCTTTCCGGAAGAAAAGGGCGACCGACACCCGACTCTCTCCGAACGGCGCAACATCGTGGTGATTGCCGACGAGGCGCACCGCAGCCAGTACGACTTTATTGATGGCTTCGCGCGCCATATGCGCGACGCGCTGCCGCACGCCTCGTTCATCGGCTTCACGGGCACGCCGATCGAACTGGCGGACGCGAACACCCGCGCCGTGTTCGGCGATTACATCAGTGTTTACGACATCCAGCGCGCCGTGCTGGACGGCGCCACAGTGCCAATCTACTACGAGAGCCGCTTGGCCAAGCTCGCGCTTGACGAATCCGAGCGACCCCGGATCGACCCGGAGTTCGAGGAGGCCACCGAAGGCGAGGAGGTCGAACGCAAGGAAAAGCTCAAGACCAAGTGGGCGCAGCTCGAAGCGGTGGTCGGCGCCGAGAAGCGCCTCGAGCTCGTGGCCCGGGACATCCTCGAGCACTTCGAGCGGCGGCTCGAGGCGATGGATGGCAAGGCGATGGTCGTCTGCATGAGCCGGCGTATCTGCGTGGAACTCTATCGCGAGATCGTGAAGCTCAGGCCCGGCTGGCACGATGACGACGACGGGCGCGGGAGCGTCAAGGTCGTCATGACCGGCTCGGCCTCGGACCCGGCGGACTGGCAGCCGCACATCCGCAACAAGCCCCGCCGCGAGGCGCTGGCCAACCGCTTCCGCGACCCCAACGACGCCTTCAGGCTCGTCATCGTGCGCGACATGTGGCTCACCGGCTTCGACGCACCGTCGCTGCATACCATGTACGTCGACAAGCCCATGCGCGGCCACGGCCTGATGCAGGCGATTGCGCGGGTCAACCGCGTGTTCAAGGACAAGCCCGGCGGGCTGGTGGTCGACTATCTGGGGCTCGCGCACGAGCTGAAGGCGGCGCTCGCCACCTACACCGAGAGCGGCGGCACCGGGCGCACCGCGCTCGACCAGGACGAGGCCGTGGCAGTGATGCTCGAGAAGTATGAGGTCTGCTGCGGCCTCTTCCACGGATTCGACCGGGGAAAGTGGGTGAGCGGCACGCCCCAGGAGCGGCTGACGCTCCTCCCCGCCGCGCAGGAGCACATCCTTTGCCAGGAGAACGGCAAGGACCGGTGCGTACGCGCCGTGCGCGAGCTGTCGCAGGCGTTCGCGCTAGCCGTGCCGCACGACGAGGCGCTCCGCATTCGCTACGACGTGGCCTTCTTCCAGGCCGTGGCCGCGGTGCTCGCCAAGCGCGCGCCCGGCGAGGCGCGGCCGGAAGAAGAGATCGACGACGCGGTGCGGAGAATCATCTCCCGCGCCGTGGCGCCCGAGGGTGTCGTCGACATCTTCGCGGCGGCCGGCCTGGCGAAGCCGGACATCTCGATTCTCTCGGATGAGTTCCTGGCCGAGGTGCGCGGGATGCCCCAGCGCAACCTCGCGGTGGAGCTGCTGCAGAAGCTGCTGAAGGGCGAGCTCGCCACCTGGCGGCGCAAGAACCTCGTCCAGGCCCGCTCGTTCGCCGAGATGCTGGAGCAGACGATCCGCCGCTATCAGAATCGAGCGATCGAGGCGGCGCAGGTGATCGAGGAACTCATCGCCCTGGCTCGCGAGATGCGTGAGGCCAACGCCCGCGGCGAGAAGCTGAACCTGAGCGAGGAGGAGTTGGCGTTCTACGACGCGCTCGAGACCAACGACAGCGCCGTGAAGGTGCTGGGCGACGAGACGCTGCGCACGATCGCACGGGAGCTGGTAGAGACGGTCCGCAACAATGTGACGATCGACTGGAACCTTCGCGAGAACGTGCGGGCTCAGCTTCGCGTGCTCGTCAAGCGCATCCTGCGCAAGTACGGTTACCCGCCCGACAAGCAGGAGAAGGCGACGCAGACGGTGCTGGAACAGGCCGCGCTCCTGTCTGCGGAATGGGCGGCCGCATAAATGGGGCGTCTAACAACACAAATCACCCGCGCACATCCCAGACTGTTCGCCTTTGTTGCCTTTTGAGCGCTGCTGGTGCGATGTTTTCGCTCGAGAGCTTGCTACAAGCGGCCTCGGCAGCCTTGCTTTTCTTGGCAGCTTCCAAAGCGAAGCGCGGCGCGGCCTGGTTTGGGGTTGGTGGGGTTCGGTGGGCCTTATTGTGTTTCCCACATGTACTTGGCACAGCAACCCACGCAGTACCGAGTATTCGTGGGGACCGCTCTAACCCTCCTTCAAAACCTTGACCAGGTCGATCCAGGCGGGCTGCTTCACAAAACCCAGCGCTTCGTTGATGGAGAGCATGGCGCGGTTGTTCGACTCGTTGCCGGTGCGAATCTCCCTGGCTCCGTAGGCCTGGGCAAAGCGGATGCCCTTCAGCTTGAGGGCCAGGGCCAGCCCTTTGCGCCGGTAGGCCCGGCGGGTGCCGGTGAGGCCGGTGTGCAGGTAGTCGCTGTCGGTTTTCCAGAGGGTGGAGAGGGCTACGTACTGGCCGGTGTGCTGGTCTACGGCCACAAAATGCCCTTCCGGCAGGTAGTAGCGGCTATCGAACACCCATTTGCAGTAGTCCTCGAAGCTCACCTCGCTTATTTCCTCCGGGCGTGGCACGTCCAGGCGGGCCTCGAGCCAGAGGTCGTAGAGCTTTTGCTTGTAGGCTGGGTCGCTCTCGAGCTCCTTCATGCTCCGAAGCTCGAAACCCGCAGCTTCCACAGCTTCAATCTTGCCGGCCCAGGGGCCAAAGTCGAAGCGCTTTACGTCCAGCCGCGACTCCCAGTAGCGCATCTTCTCGGCAAAGCCCAGTTTTTTGAGCCAGGCCAGGGCGTGGGGCTGGTCTTCGCGGGTGCTGCTCAGGATCGAGATGGGGTTGTGGGGTTCAATCGCTCCCAGAACCCGCCGGTACAGCGCTTTGCCGATGCCCTGGCTGCGGAAAGCTGGCTTTACCGTGACCCAGGCCGCGAACTTTTGTGGGTGGTACATGCCCTCGAACTGGCTGTACTCGCCCACCCCCACCATCTGGTGCTCAACCTCGGCCACAAAGCGACCCCACCGGATCTCAGGGGCGTGCTTATCGTGTTCGCGCAGCCCGGCTTCGGTGTGCACTTCGTCGGGCCAGGCGGCCATCAGCACCGCGGCAATGGCGGGGTAGTCGCGCTCCTCAAAAGGTCGAATGTTCAGGTTCGGTACCATACGCTGCTCCTGATGCTAAGCTAAGCCTGTGAGCCAAAAGATTCGCCAGAAGTTGGCTGCCATCGTGACCACGGTGGTATTTGGTTTTATCCTGTGGAAACTGCTCGAGCGCACTTTCGTACTAATCTGGGTCAACACCCCCTGGTGGGGGGCCCTGCTCATGCTGATTGTGCTATTTCTGATCATCGATTACACCATTAGCCGGGCCTTTGGGGTACGGGACTGAGGCGCAAGAACACCGCTGCCGGCTCCTTCACAAACCCCAGGGCCTCGTTGATGGCCAGCATGGGGCGGTTGATCTGGTGGTTGGAGGTGCGGATGTAGCGCACCCCGTAGGTTCGGGCAAACTCGATGGCCCGCAGCTTGAGGGCCAGCGCAAGGCCCTGGCGGCGGTGGCTGGCCCGTACCCCGGTAAGCCCCGTGCGCAGGGTTTGGGGGCGGTGGGATCTGAACAGCGTGGTAACCCCCACCATCTTTGGGCCTTCCAGCGCCAGGAAATACCCCTCGGGCAGCAGGTTGGGGTCGCCCAGGGTGCGCGCCTGCCAGACTTCGAAGGGCCAGGGGGTGATGGGCTCGCGGCTGGGCACATCCCCGAGCAATTCAATCTCCAGTTCGTATAAAGCTTGCAGGAAGGCCTCTTCCTGCCAGGGCAACTCGCTCAGAGGCCGTAGGGCGATACCCGGAGGTAAGGGGCGGACAAAAGGGGTGGGGTCGAAGCTTTGTAAATCCAGCACCGACTCCCAGCGCCGCTCCACTTCGGCAAAGCCCTGGGTCAGCAAGAAGCGGTACTCCGGCCAGTTTTCCCGCACCTGGGCCTGGAGCTCCCGAGGCTGGTGGGGGGCCAGTTGGGCCAGTAAAAATTCCCAAAGCGGCGCTTCGAGGGCCTGGGCGTCGGGGTGCAGGTGGTAGCGTATCTCGAGGGCCCCCGGTTTGGGGTCGTAGTAGGGGGTGGCGTACTCCAGTATCCCTACGATTTGTCCGGCTTGCTCGAGCAAAAAGCGTTCCATTACGTCGTTTTGGGCCCGGGTGCGATCCAGGTGCTGCAATCCGGCAATGTCCAGCGGCGCCTCGGGGTGGGCGGCCTCGCGCACGGCGGCAAAAGCCTGGTAGTCGGCTTCGGAAAAGTCGAAGGGGCGGATATTCATAGCAAGCTCTCCTCCACAGGGGTGAACGGCGTAGCATTCTCACGGGCAATCTGCCTGACCCTGCGCAACACCTCAGAGCCCTGGGGATGCAAGCCCAGGTGCCCAAAAGTGCGGCCCTGTGCCTGGCCGGACTCGAGCAGCTTCTTGACGGTCTGGCGGCGGGGGGGCTTGCGGGCCTTGCGGTGGGCGCGGTCGGCGAAATATTCCTGGCTACTGGCTTCGTCGGAAAGCCGGTCGGAACCGGGGGCTTCCAGTTCTTCCTCGAGCCAGGAGGTGGCCGGGGGCCGGTTGGGGTTGTTGACAGACATTAGAACCTCAGCAATACCAATCAACGGGGGCTTGGGGTGGGATAGAGAACGGGTTGGGTTTTGAATCATTGTCATCGCACAATCCTTTCGTAAAACCACAAGAAAGCTGGGGGCTTTAGGTTTGCCCCCAGCTTGGGTATACGTTGGCACTTATGGCATTAACGTAACCGCTCGGCCGCAAACCGCGGATGCGACTCCAAGGGCAGGCAGAAAGTAGAAGATCATCATCAGGGTTTCACCTCCTTTGCGGTATTTGTTCTACTCCCGGGAGTGTAGCACATGGCACACTAGCCCCGCAAGACGGGTTTGGTTTTTGTTCTCCCACAAGGAAGGGCGCAGGACATAGGGGGACCGGGTTCTGGGTGCTTGATGCCGTCTTCATTCAATCTTCGATGGTTGCTTGGCTCGACCAAAGCTCCGTAACGCTTTCCTGGCAAAATTGGTGCAAATATCCGCTGTTTTATGTGTTTCCAAGTTAACCTCTAGGTGTTGTGGAACTTGCAGGGGTGCTCATCTCCATCATTTGTACAACCTTGCTGATAGCAGCGCACGGTGGTCGGGAGCGTTGGGGCATGACACCATTCACCATGCTGGCCTCGACCATGGGTCTTATAGCGTTCTCGAGCGCTTTTTTTATGGATGTGCTGGGGCTTTACTCTAGCTTGTTGTTCGCATTGCAAGTAGGGCTTTTGCTGCTCGCTGCCCTGGATGACGAAAAACGCTGGCGGAGCACCCTGGTGGGCCTGTTGCTGATCAACGTGCTAGCCCTGGGTCTGCACACTTTGTTGCGTTTGCTGGACATACCGGTTGTCCAGGTGGCGCAGACCACAAGCTCCGTCAACCTCCGCATGGGGGTGCAGGGGTTAGCCCTGCTGCTGGGGGGGCTGGTGGTCTGGTGGCTTTACCCCAGGCTGGTAGTGCGGAACCGGATACAGGCCCTGGTGGTAGCGCTGGGGGTCTTAAGCCTGCTCAATATCGGGCTCTTGTTCCTGTTGGCCCGTGAGGGGCTGGGAGAACTGGTGGCCGGCTTTTTGTTGCAGGCGGTGTTGACCGGGCCTTTGCTGGGGCTTTATCTGGAGGGGTCTCGCCGCCAGATGCACACCAGACCCATCGAAACGGCCTACACAGCCCTCCTGAGTACCGTGGAAGCTTTGGCCAGGGGTTCTAAAGAGGAACTCTGGCCCCGCCTGCTGGAATCGGCGGTGCGGGTGGTGCCGGGAGCCCAGGCCGGCAGCATTCGTCTGCGCCAGGGTTCAGATTTTGTCTTTGTGGCTCAGAAAGGCTTTGGCGAGGGCATCCTGGGGGTGCATAGTAGCGAGCTAGAGGTCATAACCTGGCACGGCAACCCGGCAGCCTGGCGGCAGGGCCAACCCCGCATTGCCAACCACGCCGACATTCAGCGCATTTATGCAGTTCACCAGGAGAACGAGCGGCTGGCCAGCCAGCTCAACCAGGCCAGTCAGGATCTGGTGGCCCGCATTCGCTCCACCCTTTGTATGCCCATCTTGCTAGGAGGCGAGGTGGTGGCCGAGATCAATCTGGACGCCTTCCGCGATCGGGCTTTTAGCGAGCAATCGGTGGAGGTGGCCCGCCAGTACGCTTTGCAGGTCACGGTGTTGCTGGCGGCCCACCGCCAGCAGGCCGAGCTCGAGGCCCGCATCCACGAGTTCGAAGTGATCGAGGCCCTCAGCGCAGCCTTGCGGGGCCTGAAGGGTACCGGCGAGATAACCAAGCGGCTGGTACGCGAGACCATCCGCCTGATGAACTCAGAACACGCGGCGTTGCTCCTAATTGAGCCGGACGGCAAACACCTGCGGTGCTATGCGGCGGCGGGCTTTTTCCTGGAGATCAAAGACGTGCTGGTGCCCCAGGGCCAGGGTCTTAGCTGGGCTGCGGTGGAAAGCCGAGCGCCTGTCTGGAGCCAGCAAGCCCATCTCGACAAGCGGGCCTTTGGTCCATTCAAAACACCCCGTCCGCCCTACTCGGAAATCGTGATGCCATTGTTCAGCTCCAAAGGACATCCCCTGGGGGTGCTGATTTCCGCTCGCAACGGTGCATACGCCTACCTGGATCGGGATATGCGCTTGATGCAGGTTATTGCCAACATCGCCGCCAACACCTTGGAGCGGGTACGGGCCAACGAGAGCCTCGAGGCCGAGATTGCTGAAAAAACAGCCCTGCTGGAGCTATCGCAGATGCTGGGCGGCAACGACGCCTCACTCCTGCCGCTGGCGTTGGACAAAATTCGCAGCATGGCCCAGGCCGATGCCGTAGCCCTGGGCATCCTGGAGGGAGATGCCTTTCACGTTCGCTCGGTGGCCGGGCACCTTCGGTCGGAAGCGATGCATCTTCTGCAGAATCCCATTCCGCGTGAGCACTTAGCACGCCTGGTGCAGCAACAGGAGGTGTTTCAGGTCGGCGATACGCTCAGCCACCCGTTGCTGAAGGTCTATGCCAAGGTGGGCATAAGGGGCCTTTACCTGATTGAGGTGGTGCGCGATCCAGAGCTCCAGGCCGGGCTGGCTATTTTTCGCCTCGAGCCCAGCCAGGGCTGGAATACCTCGGAAAATCGCTTGCTCAAGGGAGCCGCTCAGATTCTTGGGGCTTTGCTCTTGCGTCTGGAGCGCACCCGGCAGCTCGAGGCCGCCTACGACGGGGCCTTGCGGGCCATCGGTCTGGCCTTGGAGGCCCGCGACCGCGAAACCGCCGGCCACACCGACCGGGTGGCGGCCATGGCCGAGCAGTTGGGCCGTGCCTTAGGTATGAGCGAGACCGAGTTGCGCGATTTGCGCTGGGGGGCCTATCTGCACGATGTGGGCAAGCTCACCATCCCCGATGCCATCCTGCTCAAACCAGGCAAGCTCACCCCGGAAGAGTTCAGTACCATGAAAACCCATGCCCCTTTAGGTGACGACCTGGTACGCAACCTACCTTTTGTGCCCCTGGCAGCCCGTCAGGTGGTACGCCACCACCACGAGCGCTGGGATGGGCGCGGCTACCCGGATGGTCTGGCCGCCGAACACATTCCGCTATCGGCCCGCATTTTTGCCATCTGCGATGTGTTCGATGCGCTTTGCTCCGAGCGGCCTTACAAAGCCGCCATGCCGCCCGAAATGGCGGCCCAGGAGCTATGGCGCAGCGTCCACCACGGCCATCTGGATCGCCATCTGGTGGAAGTTTTCCTCAAAATCCAGGGGTTGGAAGACGCCATGCGGGTCTCCCAGGCTGCCGACTGATGGGGGTGGGTTGCCCAGGGGAAAGCCCCAGCGTTATCAACATTACGCTCCACACGGCTTTTTGCGCTATGATGGAGTTCAATGGTCGAATTTTCACGAGATTTGTTGGGTCTGGAGCAGCGCATCGTAATGGTGACGGGGGCCGGGCGGGGGTTTGGGCGTTCGGTGGCCCGCTCCTATGCCCGCAATGGGGCCACGGTCATCACCGTAGACCCCGATGTGGAAATGGCCACCGCGATTGCCTCCGAGGTCGAGCAGTTGGGGGCTACGGCCATTCCCATCCGGGGGGATATGTCGCTGGTGCTCGATGTGATGAACACCTTCGAGAAAATCGAAGAGCTGTTTGGGATGCTCGACGGGATTGTGCACGTCACCAGCGCCGAGAGCAAAACCCCGTTTGTGGAGCTCCTGGAGGGGGAGTGGTACGATCTGCTCAACGCCGACGTGAAATCCAGCCTGTACGTATTGCAGCAGGGCCTTCGCTACCTGAGCGGCGGGGGCTTCGTAACCCTGGTACTGCCCCCCTTGCAACGGGAGCAGCCCCATGTGGCAGCGATTCGCGGGGCGGTGGCCGGTTTGATTGAAGGGGCCACCCGCATTTTCCCCACCAACGTGCGGGTCAATGGCGTCATCCCCAGCCGCGATCCTGTAGGCGAGGAGCACGACCGATCCCTGGTGCGGGTGGCGGTGGCCCTGGGCTCGATGGTCTCGGAGGGGGTAAGGGGGCAGCTTTTGGAGGTTTTGCTCCCCGAACCGCCGCACCAGCCGGAAATCTATGACCTGCTGAGGGAACTACCGTGAAAGGAATTTCAAAGGTCTGGCAGGTGATAATTATTTGGCTTTCGACCTTCGTCCTTAGACTCTTGACCGTTTTATGAACTGCCCATTTTGTGGAAACCCCGATAGCCGCGTGCTGGATTCCCGTCCTTCCGACGAGGGTTCGGTCATTCGCCGCCGCCGGGAGTGCCCCGCCTGCAAACGCCGCTTTACCACCTACGAGCGGGCCCAGGTGGAGCCTTTGCTGGTTATTAAGCGCTCGGGACGCAAGGAGACCTTCGATCCCAATAAACTGCTGCGGGGGCTGAGCCTGGCCGCCCAGAAGCGCCCCATTGACCCCGAGGTCTTGCAGGAGTTTGCCTTTGGCTTCGAGGACACGGTCAAGGAAATGGAGATTACCTCCGAGGAAATCGGGCTGCGCTCCCTGGCTTTTTTGAAAGAGTTAGACCCGGTGGCCTACATACGCTTCGCCTCGGTCTACCGCGAGTTTGATAGCCTGGAAAACTTTATCGAGGAAGTGCGCAAGCTGGACCGTAAGCCCGGCAAGGGTAAGAAAGCGCAAAAGATGGAAGAAGAAGACGAACTCAATCTGGCCGACGAGGCCAAGCTGGGAACGGTTTGAAGAAAAGCCGGGATAACAAGCTTACTGTAGGTCAAAGGGGTTGGCGCTGTCTTTGAGGTGAGGGCGTTCACGCCCCCACTACCCACCCTGCGGCGGGTGGTAGAACACCTGCAAACCCATGGAACGTAGAAGTGTCCTGCGTGGCCATCTAGGCCTGGGCGCCCAGCCGGGGCTGAACAAAAGGTGGGGTAAATGGCAGTCTTGCTACAGCCCGATAGCCCCTGCTGCCCAGGGTGGTTTGATGCGGGGGGATAGCCTGCTCGCCATTCACGGCAAGACCCTGTACCACATGTGAAGATTTGCTGGCGGCCCCGGGGGAACTGGGGGCCGGAGCCCGCGTGAGCCTCAAAGTTTGGCGGAATGGTCAACTGCATGACCTGGAGGTAACCTTGGGTGAACGGGCCTGAAGAAGCGGGAGGGGGATGGCGGGTAGTACGGGGGTTTTTGTTCAGGTACACCCATCCCTCCGGTCATGCCGCTCATGGGATATGATTTGCGCTGTCTGTGCGGGGCCGACCCGCCACCGTATTCTACAAGCAGGCCGGAGGATGTTAGGAATGGCAAACCAGTTCGACGCAAACCGACCCCTGCGGGTCGCGGTCATCGGTTCGGGGCCTTCGGGCATTTATGCTGCCGAAGCCCTGATCAAGCAGAGCGAAACCCCTGTCTCGGTAGATGTGTTTGACCGACTGCCCACCCCCTATGGGCTGGTGCGCTATGGGGTGGCCCCCGACCACCAGACCATCAAGTCGGTCACCAAGGTGATGCAGAAGGTGTTGCAAGACCCCCGGGTGCGCTTTTGGGGCAATGTCGAGTTTGGTCGCGACCTGACCCTGGGTGACCTGCGTCGGCATTACGATGCGGTGGTGTATACGGTGGGGGCCTCGAGCGACCGTCATCTGGGCGTCCCTGGTGAAGACCTGCCGGGGAGCCTCTCGGCCACCGAGTTTGTGGCCTGGTACAACGGCCACCCCGACTACCAGAACCTGCCCCTCCGCCTCAACATGCGCGGGGTAGCGGTGGTGGGGATGGGCAACGTGGCGGTGGATGTGACCCGCATCCTGGCCAAGTCGGCAGATGAATTGCGCACAACCGACATCGCCGATCACGCCCTGCCGGTGCTGGCCCAGAGCCAGGTCACCGACATCTACATGCTGGGCCGCCGGGGCCCGGCCCAGGCCAAGTTCACCACCAAGGAGCTACGCGAACTGGGCGAGTTGCACAACGCCGATATTGTGGTCAGGCCGGAGGAACTCGAGCTCGACGAAAAAAGTGCCGCCTCCATTGCGGGCGAACCTGCCCTTCAGAAGAACCTGGAAATTCTGCGAGAGTTTGCGGCCAGGCCGCTTACGGGCAAGCCCCGCCGGGTGCACATCCGCTTTTTGGTCTCGCCGGTGGCGATTCTGGGCGAGGGCCGGGTGCAGAAGATTCGCCTGGAGAAAAACCGTCTGGACGAAAACCTGAACGCGGTGGGTACGGGGGTGTTCGAGGAGCTCGAGGTGGGGATGGTGCTGCGCTCGGTGGGCTACAAGGGTGTGCCCCTGCCCGAGGTGCCCTTCGACAGCCGCAAAGGGGTTATCCCCAACCAGGCCGGGCGGGTGCTGCGCGAGGGCCAGGTGGCGCCAGGGGAATACACGGCGGGCTGGATCAAGCGTGGCCCCAGTGGGGTGATTGGTACCAACAAAGCCTGCGCTACCGAGACGGTAAAACTGTTGCTGGAGGATGCCCCCCACCTGTCGCTGGCCCCTGACCCCGACCCCGAGGCCATCCCACGGCTCCTCAGGGAGCGGGGGGTGCACTACGTAACCCTCGAGCACTGGCTGCGCCTGGACGCCCACGAAACCGCGCTGGGACAGACCCAGGGCCGGCCACGGGTCAAGGTGACCAGTGTGGAGAAGATGCTCGAGGTGGTGGGCTGAAAGCCCATAGCCGATGGCCGGCTATTTGACCGAAGCCGATGGGGTATTGAAGGGCCTTTACCGCTGGAGTCGGCTGGTCCAGCGGTAGGCGGTGGCCATCGCCCGGCGAAGGGTTTCCCGGTCGGGTGGGGCTGCCAGGAGGCGCTCGAGCTCGGCCTCGGTAATGGGCTCGAGCGGTCTGGCGGTAGGCTCTTCTCCGGCAAAACGCAAGGCCATTCCCTCGGCTTTCCAGCGCGGCCAGCCCGCGGGCTGGGCCAGGTGAAAGAGCTCGTGGCGCAGGGTGCCTTCCAGGGTTCCCCGCTCCAAAAGAATCCGCAGGCGCTGGGTGTCAATCTGGTGCGTACTGCGATTGGCGGCGGCCAGCACAAACCACGGCAGCCGTGTCGAGGCGGTGTAGGACGCCAGGCTGGGGTGGATGACCACCCGAACCTGCGGCGGCAAGGAATAACCGGCAGTCTGTAAATCCCGGTGGGCCTTTTGCAAAACCCGGAAGACCTCGCTCAGGTGCTGGGTGTCGGCGTTTTGGGCCCACCGCACCACAAAACCCGGGGCCTGTGCGCTCTTCCAGGCCTGCGCCCCGGCGGGGGAGATGAAGGCCAGCGCCAGCACCAACAGGTAAGGGGAAAAAAAGAGCGTCTGGGAGAAGCGAGGGTGCATAAGCCTTTTTCTCCCCACTCCATTACTCCCTTACCTGCACCTGTCGCACCGTACCCACCCCCCGCACCTCCGGCTCGTACATCATCCAGGCCAGGGTCGGTAGCGCAGTGAAACGGCCGGGGGTCTCGGCCCGCAGGACGTAGGTAAAGGTCACGGGGCCACTCAAGTAGCTAAAGAAGAACTCCACCTGCCGGTCGCGGATCTCCCGCCCGTCGAACCAGTAGTTCCAGCCGTAGTAATCGTCGCCAAAGCGCGAGCGCACCCCGGCAATGCGGAAGGAGTCGTCGTTTTCCACCACAGCCAGGCCTGCCGGGGTAGGCTCCTCCACCACCACGTAGCGCACCGCGCCTTGCTCGGGGCGCACCGTCAGGGTCACGACCACCAGCTCGCCCACCTTGAGCGGGCCACTGAGCGGGCTGCGGTCGTAGACAAAGCGCTCGGCCTTGGTGTCGTAGCGGGGGGTGAGCTTCTCGTAGGTGCGGGCCACCCGCAGGCCTTTGGCCTCGGGTTGCAGGTAGGCCCGCTCCTCGAAGTAGCCCACACTGCCGCTCAGGTACAGCCGGTTATTGCTAATAACCTCTACTTCGTTTGCGCCCACCCGCAAGCCTTCCAGGGCCAGCTCGGCGCCTTTGGCCGGAACCCGCAGGGTCTGGGTTTGCCCGTTGACCAAGACCTGCACCTCCTGCTCGCCGGGTTGCTCACCGGAGGCTTTGGCCAGGGCCAGCGCAGCCACCACCACGGCGGCGGTGTCCTTGGTAGAGATCCAGCGGGCGCCTTTGCGTTCTTGCATGAGCCAGTTCACAATTTTTGCGATGGCCGGATGGTTTGGGCGCAGTTTGGCCAGGGCTTCCAGACCCCGGGCGGTGGCCTCGAGGCGGTCGTCGTTCCAGGCAAAGCGCGGGGCCCGCACCTCCCAGTAGGCGCTGCGCTCGCGTTCGGTCAGCTTGGTCAGCAGACCATCCAGGGCCCGCTCGGCCTGGGTTCGATTGCCGTTCTGCTGGTAGGCCAGCACGATTAGCGCATGGCCATAGGGGGTGAGGTCGCGTCGGGTCAGGTAGTCTTGCAGGTAGCCCAAATCCAAAGGCTGGACTGACTGGAAAGCGGTGCGATTGAGCAGGGGACGACCCGCTTGTAATACGCCCGGTTGCCAGCCCTGGGGCATGTAGCGGGGCCCGGCCAGGGCAAAGGCATAGGCGGCGTAGGCCACTGCGTCGGCGGCGTAGGTGCTGGCGTCGGGCCGGTTCAGGGTTTTGAGCAGGTACTGTACACCCCTCCTGAGCGCGTCTTCACGTACCCGATAACCGGCCTGCTGGGCCTGCAACAGCCCCGAAAGTACATACGAAGAGATATAGACCGAGGAGGCGTCGTTTTGCCAGAAGCCCCAGCCGCCGTCCTCGTGCTGGAAGTCGTAGAGGCGCTTGAGCCCGGCGGCCACAAAGTCGTCGAGGTTCGCGGCCAGGTTTTCAGGCAACTGGGCGAAGTCGCCTGCCTGCTTGGCCAGCACGCTGGGCAGGAATCGGCTCATGGTTTGCTCGGAGCAGCCGTAGGGGTAACCGGCCAGATACCCCAGGGCCGGGGTGACGGCAGCCGCCAGCGAGGGGTGCAGATAGAGTTTGCCCTGGGTCTGGCTGAGGTCGGTGCTGGGCGGCAGGGTAAACTTCCAGCGCTCGCCCGACTGAGAGGCCCAGCCCAGCTCTTCCTTGAGCCCTTTGGGGAAGATGGAGAGCCGGGTGCGCAGGGCGTCTGAAGCGGCGGGAGTGAGGGCCGAGGCCTGCAGGGTGACGGTACCGCTCTGGTCGGCCCGCACCCGGTAGCCGGTAGCCGCCCGGCCTCCGGCGGGAAGCTGGGCCAGGGTGGTGGGGGGGGTGAGCAGACTGATGTTGGTGGCCTCGAGGCGCAGCTGGCCCGCCTGGTTTTCTGCCAGGTTGTTCTGTCCAATCACCCGCAAGGTGGCCTCGTCGCCCCGAACCAGGAAGCGCGGGGTGCTGAGGCGGGCAATCACCGGCAGGGTGGTGGTGACGGTCTGGGTGGCCTGCCCCACGGTATCCGAGAGCGAGATGGCCCTGGCGGTCAGGCGCCACTGGGTCAGGTTGTCGGGAAAGCGAGCTTCCACGGTGGCCTCGCCCTGTTCGTTGGTCTCCACACTGGGCAGCCACAGGATGGTATCGCGGAAGTCTTCGCGTACCCTGGGCTGGGCCAGGGACTCTTTGGACTGCCCGAAGACAGCCTTGTCCATGGGAGCCCGGGCTGCCGTGCTGTAAGCAGGCGCCACGTTGCCAAAGTAGTAGCCCCCTGCGGTCTGGGTGCCCACCACATTGCTTTTCAAGCCCCAGAAGAAGCCGCGTATGTCCGGGGCTTTCTCGGGACGCACTAGGTAGATGGCCTCGTCTACCAGCCCCACCGTCACCTGGCTTTTCACCGGGCGGCCCTGGGGGTCGGCTACCTTGAGCCGGTAGGTCGCGGTCTCACCGGGCTTGTAGGTGGCTTTGTCGGCAGCGATGGCAACGTTCAGGAATTTTTCGCTGGGCGGGAGCAAGAAGCCCGCCACTTCGGTGTAGTACGCGTCTTTCCCCAGCACCGTAACCGATAGGTAGCCGTTGGGGGCCATCTCTGGGGTGAGTTTGAGTTCGTAGGTGAAAGTGGAGCCCTGAAACCGCACAATTTCCGGCCTGGAGATGCGCTCGCCCTCCAGGTTCACCAGCGCCCAGCCGTCCGAAACCGGCGACTGCACCACGAAGCGGGCCGTCTCGCCCACCCTGTACTCGGGCTTGTCCACGGTAATCCTCAGGCTCTTATAGTCCCAGAACCAGTACGAACCATCCGAGACCCAGACCCAGTCCAGGGCCTGGGTGGCCCGCCCGGCCCCGTCGCGGGCCTCCACCGTAAGGGCATAGGAGCCTTGTTTAGGCAGTTTGAGGCGCACCGTGGCCTGGCCCCTGGCGTCTGTGCGGCCTTGCAGGCGCAGGGTTCGCTCGCGCTCTTCGCCCTGGCCCCGCACCCAGAAGGCGCGGCTGGCGGTCACGGTAAAGGGCACCGAGACAGGGTTGCCCTCTAGGTCTTCGGCCCGCACGGTGGCGGTCAGGGTGTCGTTGGTCTGGTAGGCGTACTGGTCGGTGCGGATGTCCAGCACAACCCCCGCGCGGTAGGCGGTCAGGAAGCCGGTTCCGCCGATCTCCCGCCCGGCCTCGTCGGTCACGCCGGCCTCGAGGGTCAGGCGGTAGTCTTCCTCTCCCGGCTTGAGGGGTACCTCCACCACCAGCTCGCCCTGGGCATTGAGCCGGCCCTCACCCCGCTCGATGATCTTGCCCTCGTAGGTATCTTCGTAGCCCTCGTTCTGGTAGAAGCCGTAGCTCGAGACATACGCAAAGCGATAGTAGGGTCGCTGAAGGATGGAGTAGCTCACCCTGCCACCCGAGACCGGCCCCCCGAACAGGTACTCCCCTTTCACCACAAAGCGGGCTTTCTCCCCCTGTACCGCTACCTTTTGGGCCGCTTCGACCGTTACCCTGTACTCGGGCTTGACAAACTCCTGCACCTCGAACTCGCCCGCATGCTCTTCGTCCTCCAGCCGGGCCACCAGCGTATATCCGCCCAGTCGGGCGTCCAGCCCGATGCGAAACTGCCCGCTAAAGCTGCCGTAGGCGTCGGTGGTGAAGCGGCCTGAGAACACTTCGTTATCGTCGTAGTCGCGCACTTCCACCTCTACCGGCTGGCCTGCCATCGGCCTGAGACCGCTCGTGCTGCGGGCCGTCCCTTTGAAAAACACCGTGTGGCCGGGGCGGTAGACCGGGCGGTCGGTAATGAGATAAACCCGGTTTTGCTCCTGGTTCCAGCTTTGCCAGTAGGCGCTGCTGAAAGCCCAGGAAGTGCCCGAGCGGGCGGCCACAAAAAGGTTTTCGGTGCTCTTCAGGTCGCTCTGGAAATAGGCCAGCCCACCCTCGGCCCGCACCTGCTGGACGAGGCGCTTGTCCCTGGAGACAAAAATCTGCGCTGTGCGGGGCTGTCCATTGCTCAGGCTGGCGGTGTAGACCAGCATTCTCTGCGGGTCAGACTTCACCAGGAGCCCCAGGTTGGTGACCAGCACCAGCGTAGCCGAGCTAGGGCGTGGGGTGCCAATCTGGACCAGGTACAACCCCTCGGGCAAGCGCCCCAGGTTCACCTCACCATAGGGCCGGTTTGCGGTGCGAAATACCGGCACGCTCTGCACCGGCGTCAAGTCCAGTTCACGGGTACGCTCAAAACCGCGCGGCCCCCCCAGCTCCACCACCTTTTCGGGGTTCCCAATCCGCAGGACGCGAACCTGGCTGCTGCCGCCCCCCGGCAGGTAATACTCCACCCGCACCTGCTGAGTGGGACTAAAGGTGCCGCCCCCATATAGCTGCGGCTCCTGGCGCTGGGCCGAGCCCGGTATCAAGCCGATCAATACCAGCCCCAGCAACCCCATTCCTGCCTGCCAAAAACGTTTCCAATCCTGCGAATATTTGCGCATAACACCTCACCTGGATGCGATTTGTGGATTTTTGCCTACCATTGCTGCAGTTCCTCGGGCGGTGGTTCGGCAAGCTGAGGAAGTGCGGACTGGGGATGAGGTCTCATGGGGCCTCCGGATGGGGTGGGCTAATGCACGATTTTCCAACGATAAAACCCCAGAAAATAGGGGTTCTCGGGCCTGGGATGCCAGTATTTCTGGGGGTGCAGGTTCAGGGTTTGCAGGCTCACCAGCCGCACTTCTCCGCCCTGGGAGGGGGCATAGCCGGTGTGGTAGACCACCAGGCCGTTCCCCAGGTAGACCATGCTGTGGTAAGCCGAGCCCTTGGCCAGCGGGCGCACGAAAAACAAGAGGTCGCCGCGCCGGGCCTTGTCCGGGGTGCGGCCCAGCAGGACGCTCGAGTACCGCATCAGGTACACGGCGCTGGCCCAGCTAACCAGGCGGCCTGCCTGCACATCGTCGGGGCGGTAGGCCCCCGGTTCGATGCGGAAGACCGCCCGGCCAATCTGCGGCAAGGGGTAGGCGCTCAGGGGCGGGGTCTGTACCCTGGGCAGGTAGGGAAACTTCTGGAACCAGGCCGTCGTCTTGGGCTTCAGGGCCTCGAAAAAGGCAAAGCGAAGCAGGCCGGCGCAGTCCTGCTCCTGGGGTAGCCAGGCGGGCGAGGGGGCGGTGAACTGGGCCTCGGCAATGGCGGCAAACCACTCCAAAAACGCCTCGCGCTCGGCGGCACCGTGGAACTCGGCAATGTCGGGATAGCCGTCCTGGTCGAGGTCGGCCAGGTTGGGCCAGGCTGGGCCGAGGGGCGCGGCCAGCGCCAAGCCACAAAGCCCCAAAGCCACCCACCCCAGGCGTCGCCCCACCCACCACATGTTGGCCGCTTGCATACTCGTTTCGATTGTAGCGCGATCTAAGGTAAGCTGGGGGCAGATTCGGTTGACTCGTTACCGTTAGGTGGCGAATCAACCTGAGCGAAGTTATCCGCGTAGCGGAGGGCGATACCGCCCCTGGGTTTTGGTTTTGTAAACTGTCTTTGTGAATCCGGTATAAAGACTAACTCAGGTGGGTGTGGAAAGCCATGAATGAATGGAGTGGGCTCTGGCTGGGATGGGGCGGTTTCAGTCTGCTGGGCCTGCTCTGGGCGGAGTGGCAGCGGTGGCCTGCTTTGCGGGCTTCCTTCAAGGTGCTCTGCTCGCTGGGGTTCTTGTTCTTCGCTCTCAGCCTGGGCCTGGCAAGTTTGTTCGCACAGCTTGTTTTTGCAGGATTGCTGCTTTCGGCGGTCGGAGACATGCTTCTGCTCTTCAGGTCGAACCGGGTCTTTCTGGCCGGTCTGGTGGCTTTTTTGCTGGCCCATCTGGCCTATGTGGGGGCCTTTGTGCAGGTGGGTTCACCGGGCCTGGGGGGCTTGCTGCTGGTCTTGTTGGGGGGGTATTTCTGGCTGCGCTGGCTGTGGCCGCATCTGGCGGGCTGGCGGGGGCCGGTGCTGGCCTACGGCCTGGTCATCAGCCTGATGCTCTGGGTGGGCCTGGGGGTGCCAAAGCCCCAGGTCTGGCTGGGGGCGCTGCTTTTTTACCTGTCCGACCTGTTTGTGGCCCGGGAGCGCTTTGTGGTGCAAGAACCCCTGAACCCCTTGCTGGGGCTACCGCTGTACTACGTGGCCCAGTATTTGCTGGCCGGGGCGGTGCGGTAAAAAACCTTCCGTTGCCTCAAACCAGCCACAACACGCCATAGGGCGGAATCTGCCCGGAAAAGTATTTCCCGCTGATCAGGTCGCGCCCCACGCGGTTGATGAGCTGGGGTTTTGGGGTCACATTGATATAGCAGCCCACCTGCCGGTCGCGGTAGCCCCGGATGATGCGCAGCACTTCCCTGGACTCCATCACCACCTGGGGGGCGCCTGGGTGAAAGGCCGGGTGGGAGGCCCGCACCTTGATCAGGTGGGTCATGCGCTGAAGGATTTTGTACGCGCGGGTATGGGGGTTGCCCAGCAATCCTTCGAGCTCCGGGCCGGTGAACTTGTGCCGGTTGAGGCGGCGGTTAATACCGCTTTCCTCCAGACCTGCATGGTCGGAGGGAGAGCCGAAGAGGCTGTGGATGTATACCCCCGGTACGCCCTGCAGGCTGAGGAGAATGGCCTGAGCAGCCAGGAAGCGGTCAATCTGGAGGTCTTCGGGCTCCTCGCTGTAGGGGGGATTGAGGGCATCGAACAACGTCAGGCAGAGCTCGTAGGGCACCGGGCCCTCAGGGGTGTCTTTGTAGTTGACACGGCCCCCATGATCCAGGGCTTGTTGCACCAGGGCGGCAATTTCTTCGGGCTCTAAAAGGCCCTGGGCGGGCACCACCCCCAGCCCGTCGTGGGAGGCCAGAAAGTTGAAGAAGGTGGTTTGTTCGCTGGGGGATTCCAGGCCCGCTGCCCAGGCGGCCAGCTTGCTGGCGTCGCCGGTGCGGAAGGTGTGCAGCACCAGTGGGGGTAGGGGGAACTGGTAAACCATCTGGGCCTCGTCGCGCCCGTTGCCAAAATAAGCGATGTTGTCACGGTGCGGTACGTTGGTCTCGGTGATCAGAACCACCTGCGGCGCCACCGCGTCCAGCACCAGCCGCATCAGCTTGACGATGCGGTGGGCCCCCTCCAGGTGCATACAGGAGGTGCCCGGCTCTTTCCAGATAAACCCCACCGCATCCAGCCGGATCAGCTGGGCGCCGTTTTTGACGTAGAACAAGAGCGCATCCAGTACCTCCAAAAGCACCGCGGGGTTGGCAAAGTTGAGGTCAACCTGGTCGGGGGAGAAGGTGGTCCAGACCAGCTTCTCGCCGCTCCTGGTTTGGAAGGGGGTCAGCAAAGGCAGGGCTCGAGGCCGGAAGACTTTGGAGAGGTCGGTGCCGGGCTTTACCACAATGAAATAGTTTTGATACCTGGGGTCGTCGCGCAAGAAAGCCTGGAACCACGGCGACCAGGCCGAGACGTGGTTGCAGACCAGGTCGGCCATCAGGCGGAAGTCCTGGGCAATGGCCTGGATGTGTTCCCAGGAGCCCCACTCGGGTTTGACCTGCTTGAAGTCCACCACGCTGAAGCCGTCGTCGGAGGTGTAGGGGTAGAAGGGCAGGATGTGCACCCCGGAGAACACCCCATGCAGGTACTGCCGCAAAAAGCGCTGCAGGGTTTGCAGGGGGGCCTCGCCGGCCTGGGTAATCTGGTCGGCGTAGGTGATCAGGACGGCGTCTTTTTCGCTCCAGTGAGGCGCTGGGGTGGCTCGAGCAAGGGCAGGGTAGCGCTTTAGCAGAGCCTGGAGCTGTTCCAGTACTTCCTCACCCCGGCCCGGGTAGAGGAACTCGAGGTGGGCCTGCATTTTCTGTTGTAGGTCGGTCGTGATGGTCATGGCGGTATGAGGAGGAAGGGCAGGGTGTTGAATCGCAGTTCCTATCCTACGGTGTGGGCGCAAGAACGGGCGTACAAGCCCGGTAGGGCCGCGGTTTTCGCTCTTGGGCAAGGGGCTCGGCAGGCTGCTTGACAGTTAGCATACGATTTTCGGCAAGACCGCCAGCCACCCACTCAGCGCACGGGGCCTTCGGCCTGACCCCAGGCCAGGTAGATGGCCGCTGTCCAGGAGAAGGCACTCCCCCCCAAGCCTTGCCCGGTGAGCGGGTGAAAGTACTCGCTGAAACCGGTCATCTCGCACAACTTCAGGGTGTCCTGGCGGATGCGAAGGGCCATCTCGGGGTAGCCGTACTCGGCAAAACCCAGGGCAATCAGATAGTTCACCACTGCCCAGACCGGGCCGCGCCAGTAGCGCTGGGGCTCGAAGCGGGGGCTATAGGGGTCGGTGCTGGGAACAAGGTAGCGCACCTGCCGGGCCCACCCCTCCAGGGTGTGCAGCAGGCGCAGGGCCCTTTGTGGGCTGGCCGTTCCGGCGTAGAGGGGCAGGAAAGAGGCCGAAACCCCAACCCGGATGGCCGCACCGCTACGGAGGTCGCGGTTGAAATAAAGCCCAGCTTCCTCGTCCCACAGGCTTTCGATGCCCCGCTGGCTGGCCTCGAGCCACCCCTCAATTTCGGCCTCGTCGGCGAAGCCCAACCGGCGCGAAAGCCACAGCAGATCGCGGTTGGCCCGGTGCAGCACGCAGTCAATCAAGAGGCTCGCTACCCGGAAAGGACATTCGCGGAGCAGGCGAAGCTGGTCGAAGCCGGCCCGCTTGTAGACCTCGAGCAGGGTCAAAAAACGGTCGTACTCGCTCTGGTGGGGGCGCTGGCTGGGGTCCACATGGGCGGTATCGCGGCGGGTATAGGGCGGCAGGGCCGGGTCTACCTCGACCCGGGCCAGGGCTTCGTCCCAGGCCGGGCTGTTGTCGGCCCCGGTCTCCCAGGGGTGCAGCACGCTGATGAGGCCGGTATTCTCCGGGTCACGCTCGCGCTTGAACCAGCGGTGGTAGGCCAGCATCCTGGGATACAGGCTGCAGGCTTTGGCCTCGGCCAGGGCCTGATCCTGGGCCTGCTCGAGCATCCAGCGCACAAAGGTCGCGATAACCGGCGGCTGGGTGATGGCCGAGGTGGGCGGGGTGCGGGCCACCCCCCAGCGCTCGGGGCCGGGAAAGTAGGTGGGCTCGGGCCGGTGGAAGACGATGTGAGGCAGCATCCCGTTCGGCCACTGCCCCAGGAAAAGGGTCTCGAGCTCCTGCCAGGCCCGCCCTTCATCAAACTGCATCCAGCCCAGGGCGGTAAAGCCCGCATCCCACAGCCATTGAAAGGGATATAGCCCGGCGGTGGGGATGGTGAAGCCCCCCCGGTCGTTGGCCCGCAGGATGCGCCGGGCTTCCTCGGTAAGCGATTCCTGAACCGGCATCTTTACCTCGCCTCGAGGGCCTGTCCACTGCTGGGGTCCAGCCAGCGCAGGCGATCCGGCTGGGGCTTAAGCCAGATGGTTTGCCCCGCCCTGACTGCAAAGTCGGGGGGTACGGTGGCTTTGAGGTGCTGCGGGCCAAAGCGCAGGGTTAGCAGGAGGTGGGGCCCCAGGGGCTCCACCACCAGCACCTCGGCGGGGAAGCTTTGCGGCTGCTGAACGGTAAAGGCTTCCAGATCCTCGGGCCGTACCCCCAGCAAAACCTCCAGGCCGGGGGCCGCCATGGGCAAGTCCAGGCTGAGCGAGTCGATCCGGGCCTGCCGGCCCTCCACCGGAAGTTTCAAGAAGTTCATGGGCGGACTGCCGATAAAGCCGCCCACAAAGGTATTGGCCGGCTCCTGATAGACCTTCATGGGTTCGTCGTACTGCACCACGTAGCCGGTGTTCATCACCGCGATGCGGTCGGCCAGGCTCATGGCCTCTACCTGGTCGTGGGTGACGTACAGGGTGGTGGTGCGGCTCTCGGCCAAAAGACGCTTGAGTTCGGCCCGCATCTCCAGGCGCAAGAGGGCGTCCAGGTTGGAGAGGGGCTCGTCCATCAAGAGCACCTCGGGTTCGACCGCCAGGGCCCGGGCCACCGCCACCCGCTGGCGCTGCCCGCCCGAGAGCTGGGCCGGGTAGCGCTCGAGCAGGTTCTCGATATGCATCAGGTTGGCGGCTCGCTCCACGTTGGCCTTGAGTTTCTCCGGCGCGGCCTTCTGCATGCGCAGGCCAAAGGCGATGTTCTCAAATACCGTGAGGTGGGGAAAAACCGCGTAGTTCTGGAAAACCATGGCAATCTTGCGCGCGCGGGGGGGCAGCTGGCTCACATCGCGGTCGCCAATCCAGACCTGCCCCTTTTCGGCCTGCTCGAGGCCCGCAATAATGCGCAGCAGGGTGGTCTTGCCACAGCCCGAGGGCCCCAGCAACACCACAAATTCCTGGTCGCGCACCTCGAGCGAAACCCCGTTCAGAGCCTTGAACTTGCCAAAGGTTTTCTCGATGTTTTCCACTCGGATCGAAGCCATAAACCTCCTGGAGGGTCGAAAGCTGAAAAGCTGGGGGTGCAACTCCCAAAGATTCTTTTTTGTCCCTTGCCGCCCTCACCGGTTGGCGATGCCCCACAGGGTAAACAGGTAGCGCCGGATGATGAAGATGAAGATCAAGGCCGGCACAATCAGGAAGAAGCCCCCGGCAAAGCGGAAGGGCAGGGGAGAGTCGTTGAGCGAGGTCAGCAAGAAAGCCGGTAGGGTGCGCTCGCGCAGGGTGAGCAGGGTAGCGGCAAAGACCTCATTCCACGAGATCACAAAGGCAAAAATGGCGGTGGCTGCCAGTCCGGGCAGGGCCAGCGGCAGCACCACCCGAAGGAAGGCCTGGATGCGGTTACAGCCCAGGGTCCAGGCCGCCTCTTCCAGTTCCTTGGGGATGCCCAGAAACAGGCTGCTGGTCACCAGCACCGCAAAGGGCAGGGCCAGCGCGGTGTGCACCAGCGCCACCCCAAAGGCGGTGTCGTAGATGCCCACCTGGATGAACTGCACTGCCAGCGGGATGGCCAGAATGGCCAGGGGAAAAGCCCGCGTCATCAGAATCAGCAGGCGGTAGGCGTCGGCGCCTGCAAAACGGTAGCGGGCCAGGGCATAGCCCGCCGGGGCCCCCAGCAGCACCGAGAAAACCAGGGTCATGGCGGCCACGGTCAGGCTGTTGCGGATGGCTTTCCAGACCCCCTCCACCCCAAAAAAGAAGGAGATGGTCTCCAGGGAAAACTGCAGCGGCAAGAGGCCCTTGGGCCAGGCAAAGACCGAAGGGCGGTCGCTAAAAGCCAGGGTGGCGATCAGAAAGATGGGAATCAGTACCCACAATACCAGCACGATCGCCAAAAACAGATAGAGCCAACGCAGGTTCATGCGGCCCCCTCCTGCTTGGAGCGCATCAGTCGCAAATAAAGTATGGTGGCGACCACCGAGATCCCCAGAATTATGACCGCATAGGCCGCCGCCACCCCCGGATTTTGATAGGCGTTGTACCAGTAGTAGGCTTCGCCAGCCAGCACCGGCAGGTTGCGCCCGCCCAGGGCGACCACCACCGCAAAGACCTCGAGGGCCAGAATGGTGCGCAGAATCAGGGCTACCTGCAGGCTCGGCATCAGCAGCGGCAGAGTGACTTTCCAGAAGCGTTGCCAGGGCCTGGCGCCAAACACCTCGGCGGCCTCGCCGTATTCCTTGGGAATCAGTTGCAGGCCCGCCACCAGAATCACAAACACAATGGCCGTCGCCCGCCAGACTTCGGCCGCCACCACCGCCAGGAAAATCATCCAGGGGGTCTCGTAGCTAAGCCAGAGCTGTGGCTGTTGAATTACCCCGATGCCCTGCAAAAAGCTGTTGAGGTAACCCCGCTCGGTAAAAATGGCCAGCCACACAATACCGGCTGCCAGATCGGAAATGCCCAGCGGGATGGTCCATACATACAAGAACAGGTCCCTGCCTTTGGAGATGCCCCCCAGCAACATGGCCATCCCCAGGGCCATCACCACCTGCAAGGGCACAATCACCACGGTCAGCAGCAAGGTGTATTTGACGGCATCCTTGAAGTAGAGGTCGGCGGCCATGCGCTGGAAGTTCTCGAGCGTCCACTGCCCCCCGCTGCCCCGCACCGACAAGAGCAGGGCCTCCAGGAGCGGCCAAGCGAACAGGAACAACAAAAACAGCACGCTCGGCAAAATGAGTACGTAGGGTATGTACCGTTCACTACGCATCTGACCCTTCCTTTTTCTTCCCGAGCCGGGCGCGCACTTTGGAAAGGGGCCGGTGTATTAGACCGACCCCTGCTCCTTTAGCCCAAATGGCACCTACGGCGCTTAGAGAACCGCTTTAGTTCACCGGGCAGGCCCCGCTGCTGGCTGGGTCGGGCGACCAGCAGGGCGCCCGGGTTTCGTTCATGATGCGGCGCAGGTTGGCGGCTTCGCTATCGAGCACCCGGCGAACATCTTCGTTGCGCAGCACGATACGGGCAAAGGTGTCCTGGAAGACCTTGTTGTACTCGCCGCCTCTGGCGCCCAGGCCCACCGGCAACAGGCTGGGCAGGGCCACGTTGCTCTGGGCCTGCCGCGCGATGGCATCGGCCCCCATGCGGATGCCCTGGGGCAGGTTGTCGGGCAGGCGCACCTGGATGACCGGGAAAAAGCCGTTTTGTACCAGGGTGGTGATCTGCACCTCGGGGCGGGTCAGGTACTCGATGGCCGCCACCGCCGCGGCCCGGCTGGGGCTGCCCTTGGGGATGGCCAGCCCGGCCAGCACCGGCATGAAGCCCCGGCCATAAGGCCCGATGGGGGCCGGGAAGGCCACAAAGTCGCCTGGTTTTTGGTTGAGCGCATCGCGCAAGCGGGCGATGTGATCCCAGGCAATCCAGACCTCGCCGGCCAGGAGGGGCTCCTGCATAAAGTCGTAGCTGGTGGACTGCGGGTTTACGTGCTGCCAGAGGCTCTTGAACTCGAGCCACATGCTTTCGGCCTCATCGCTTCTAAACTTGGTGACCGCGCTCTTGGTGTAGGAGGGATACAGATATCCCTGCGTGAAGCGGTGCATCAGGCCCCTGGGGCCTGCCGGGAAGCCCAGCATGCGCCGACCGGTAGCCCGCTGGATGTTGGCGGCCCACGCCTTAAGCTGGGTGTAGGTAAGGGTGTTGACGTTAGCGCCCGCCGGCAAATACTGCAAGGCCTGCCGGTTGGCCACCATGATGTAGGTGGCCTGCATCCAGGGGATGTAAAGCTGGTTGCCCGTGCCCATCTTGCCCAGGTTCACAAACGATTGCGAGAACCGGCGGTCCTTGAGCTGGGTCAGCACATCGTCCACAGGATCCAGCGCACCTGCGGCAACCAGCGGCGGGAAGTCGCCGTGCAGGCCCCCGGCCAGGCCCACATTCACCCGGCCCGCCCGCACTTCAGAGAGAATGCGGCTGGTAAAGGGGGCGTTGTCCTCGGGGATGAACTCCACCCGCCCCTGGAAATCCTTCAGGATCACCTGGCGCATGCGCTGGGCTTCCTCGATGGGGGTGAACTGGGTCGAGACAAACAATAGCGATGCCGTCTGTTGCGCCAGCACCCCGGACAGCACCAGCAGGGTGCTCAAGAGACCCAACCACAACCACCTGCTCTTCTTCATGCCTTCCTCCTTCTAGGTCGGCGGGGGACCATCCGACCCCCGCAACACCAACTCGGGAACCCAGACCTCCTGCAAGGCTGCAACCGGCACCCCGGCCAGCCGGGCCAGCAACATCTCCACCAGCCGCTTGCCGGTATCGCGGAAGGGCTGGTGTACGGTTGAAAGCGGCGGGTCGGTGTACTGGGCCTGGGGGATATCGTCGTAGCCAATGACCGAGACCTCCCGGCCAGCCTGCAGGCCTCGTTCGCGCAGAGCCCGCAGAACCCCAATGGCCATGAGGTCGTTGGCGCAAAGGATGGCCGTGGGGAGCCTGGGCGGTTCCAGCAAACTTTGGGCCAACTGATACCCGCTGTTCTCGCTGAGGTCGCCTTCGAGCAGCCACTCGAGCCGGAGGGGGAGGTTGGCCTCGGCCATGGCTTGCCGATAGCCGGCCAGACGGTGAGCGGCAAAGTTGAGTTCGTGGGGTGCCCCGATAAAGGCAATCTCACGGTGGCCCAGGTGCAGCAGATGCGCTGTGGCCATATAAAAACCCTGCTGCCCATCCACATCCAGGTAGGGGTAAGGGGTGGTGATGAGGTCGCTGCGTCCGTGCGACACGAAAGGGATGTTTTGCTCGAGTAGGTACGCAATGCGTTCGTCGTAGCGGCGGGTGCGGGCCACAACCAGACCGTCGACCCGCTTGCCTTCCACCAACCGCCGGTAGACGGTCAGCTCCTCCGCACCCGGCGGGCAGGTGGCTACCAGCAAATCCAGACCGGCGCCCAAGAGCCCTTCCCCCAGCCCGGCCAGCAGCTCCAGAAAAAATGAATCGGCAAAGCGGCCCTGGGGGGAGGGAATCACCAGGCCGATGGTCTCGGCCCGTCCTTTGCGCAGGCGCTTGCCGTTGGGATTGGGCTGATACCCCAGGCGGGTGGCAATCTCGAGCACCCGCTCGCGGGTTTGGGGGCTGACGCGGTCGGGGTTGTTGAGCACCCTCGAGACCGTGGCAATAGAGACCCCGGCCTCCGCTGCCACGCGGCGGATATCGGGATTGGTGCGAGGAGTAGCCATAAACGAGCGATAAATGCTGCTTTAGAACGTTATGTAAACGTTTTCCACAAAATAACACTGCCCTCCATTTCGTGCAAGTCCCCCGCTGACCCCGCACGGCGCACCTGGCCACAAAAAAAGCTTTTGAAAGGCTGTTTTTGGGGCCTGCTCGAGACCATCAAGCCCATCCTCGGTTGTACGCTGTGAACCGTGAAGCACCTTTTGTGGTTGGTGTTACTGCTATCTGCTTGTATACCGGCCCCACCAGAGCGCAACCTGCGGCCAGCCGGCAGCCCCGATGTGGTGGTGATCGGATTTGCAGGACGCTGTGCTTCGCTGCCGGTGGTGGGGGATGCCTGCAACCCGCCGTTCGACAACTATGGCTACCTCGACGACGAGGTATTTCCCCGCAGCAGCACGCCGCGCCAGACCGCCCAAGCGGTGGCCGGGGCTTTTCGTAGTCTGGGTTACAGCACGGAATATTTTGATGTATCGGCTTTTCTGTATGCCCACACCAGCGGCATCTCGAGGCAGCAGGAGAACGGTTACCTCGAGGCCGAAGGCTACCTGCGGCGGGTCTACGAGTACTGGATCAAGGGATTCGAGAACCCTACCCGGGTGGTGCTGCTGGCCCACTCCCACGGCACCGTCTGGGCCAGCCTGCTGGCCTGGAACCACCCCGAGGTGCGCTTCGACTACTTTATCTACCTGGATGCCATTTGCAGCTTCTGGGATGCCGACAACCTGCGCAACAATCGCATCATCCAGGATTACTACGATGTCCGGGGCTTGCGCCGTCCTTTCCCGCTCAACGATAACGAAGGCGGCAACCCTTGCAGGGTGATTGCAGTGCCGGGCCAGCCAACCAAACAAGACCTCAACGACGTGGTTCCACCCAATGTGCGGGTGGGCCTCGAGGTGGTCAGCCGCAGCCCGGCCAACCTGGCCCCGCTCAACTTCATCTTCGACGACGACCCCGATTATCGGCTCGATGGTTCGCAGGCCAACCTTTTCCGCTTTCAGTCACGCGAGGACCACAGCGGCGTCACGGCCCGCAACAGCGATGCTATGCAGTGGGTGGTGGCCAGGATTCGTGAGATTGGTTTGCCCAGGTAAACAAGGCGTTGCCGTCTCTATGAATGCGAATGTTGCATGGCCCGGGGCTAAAACGCTACTGGCCTATTGTAAGCCAGCATGTGTGGCGTCCTCGGGTTTACCGGCCCTTGACCAACGACGCAAGACACATGGGCATTCTGCCCCAGCATTGCCGCGGAGTATCTGGTGCATTGGCTTCTTGCATTTAGCCGCTCCCGCCCTAAGATGAGAAAACCCATGTCCTCCGCACCTATCATCGAACGCATGCAAGACCACCTTCGCCGGTGGGAAGAAGCGGGCGACCGCCGGGCGGTGGGGTTCGCTGGACGAATGGCTGATTTCGCGCCTTATTGCGAGCTGGCGCGATCAGGTCTGGCGAAATGCCATTGACCGGGTGGTGGCTTCCCAGGCCGAGCGGGCGTCGCTTACCCAGAAGGTCGAAAAGGCCTGTCTGGAAATTGCCAATTCCATTTTGTTCAAGCGATAGATTCTTTGTTACCCGGCAAACTTGCGCAGCATCGCTGCAATCTGGGCGGGTTTCTGGCTGTCGCCTTTGGCAATGTCGGTGGCGCACAGGGTCAGGAATTCCTGAAGGATCAGGGTAGAGGCCGACTCCATGGCTTTCTTGGTAGCGGTCATCTGGGTGAGCACATCCTCGCAGGGGCGGCCCTCTTCCACCATTTTCTGCAAACCCCGCACCTGCCCTTCGATGCGGCGCAGGCGCTTGAGGATACTGTCCACGGTTTCCCCGTTGAGATCGGTGGTGTTCATAGGAACTTAGTCTATACCACTATTTTTTCTATAGGTGATGGGTACCGGGCATGGCCTACTACCAAGCTTTACCCAGGCAGTTAGCTTTGAGGGTCATCCCAAGCCCCCTCATCCGGCGACACCAGGTGCAGTCAATCGTGTTCCTATCGCTGTTAAATAGCGCGGTCGGGGTGTCGCCACCTTCTTCCTCCGGGGAGAAGGCAAGGGGTTCATATGGATTTGGTATTACCGGTGCGCTAGTCGGGCTCTTCCTCGAGGTCGGTTGAAGCGGCCTCGAGGGCGGCTTCGCGCGGGGCCTCGGGGTAAAACTTGCGCAGCCTTCCGCCGAACAGCTGTACCAGTTTTTGAAAACGCGGGTCTTCTAACAGACTGGCCTCGTTGGCGGGCTTGGCCTCGGTATCATCCGACGCCTCTTCGGGAGGGGTTTGATCCAGCGAGGCTTCGGGGTTCCAGGGCGCTGGTTCGGGTGGCCCGGCCACCGGGGGGTGCAGCAGCGATGGATTGGGTTCTTCCCAGGGTGTGTCGGCAGGGGCAGGCTCGACAGGGGCAGCGCTGCTCCCCGGGGGTATGGGAAGGTTTTCAGTGGGTAGTGGTTGTGGGTGTTCTGGAGCAGGGGTAGGTTCGGCTGGCGGTACAGCGGGCTCTACTTGGCCGGTGGCCGCCGGTGGGATGGGCTTGCCTGGCGAGAAGGCACGGGCCAGAGGCTCATCCGTTAGTTTTTTTTTCCCCAGCTGCAGCTCGACCTGCTCTATGCCCAGCACTTCCCGCACCGCCTTCTGGATTTCACCCAGGTGCTTCTGCGCCCCCTGGTGGTGGAAGCTTTTTTGCTCCGGAAACAACAACACCACCCTGTCTTCCTCAAAGCGGGGTTCGGCCTCGCGCACGAAGCCCCGGATGGTTATCTTGAGCGCCCCCATAACCCGCCGCCACTCCGAGGCCAGGTCGGCCACGCTCGATGCAAGGGCGCTGGGGGGTATGGAACTCCTTTCCTGGCCCTCGACCCTTGGCCCTCGACCCTCTACCTTCTTGGGCCTGGGGTCGAAATCGGGAATGGCCGGGCTGGCAGCAGGCACGGCGTAGGCGACGGGGGCTGCATGGAGGGCCTGGTAGGCGCTCAGGATGGCCAGCTCCAGCGAAAGCGCATCGGAGCGCTTGAGGAGGCGCTCCATGGCTTCGTCCAGGGCGGTCATGGCGGCCACTATGCGCTCCTCGGGCTGGTTCAGGTGGGGGCCAGTGCCCAGCCCCATGCGCCCGTACAGTCCGGCCCGTAAGGCCTCCAATAGCCCCTGGGCCAGGGTACGCGCTGCGAACCCCTGGGTGTAGAGGTGCTGGGCTTGTTCCAGCGCCTGCCGGATCTGCCCTTTGTCCAGGGCCTCGGCCACAGCAAACAGGGCCTCTTGCGGGGGCAGCCCCAGGGCCTCTTCGGTCTGTTGCAGGGTGAGGGGGCCCTCGAGGGTCAGAAGCCTATCCAGCAGGCTCTCGGCATCGCGCATGGCCCCGTCGGCCAGCCGGGCGACGAGTTGCAGGGCGGGGGGTTCCGCCTCGCGGCCTAAACTGGCCAGGATGCGCTGCAGCTTCTCGACAATTTCGGCCTCGGAAAGCCGCCGGAAGCGGAAGTGCTGGGTGCGCGAGAGGATGGTGGGGGGCATCCGCTCGGGCTCGGTGGTGGCAAAGATGAAGATCACATGCGGAGGGGGTTCCTCGAGCGTCTTCAAAAGCGCATTGAAGGCGCTTTTGGACATCATGTGGGCCTCGTCGAGGATCACCACCTTGTGCTGCCCCAGGATGGGGGCCAGCAGAATGCGCTCGCGCAGGTCGCGTACGTCTTCCACCGAGTTATTCGAAGCGGCGTCAATTTCCAGCACATCCGGGTGCCGCCCCTCCCGCACCAGACGGCAACCCTCGCAGACCCCACAGGGCTTGGGGTCGGACGAACAGTTGACTGCCTGGGCAATCAGGCGGGCGCTGCTGGTTTTGCCCACCCCCCGCGGCCCCGAGAACAGATACGCCTGCGCCAGCTTGCCCTGCCGAAGTGCGTTCAGCAGTACTTCTTTCACGTGCTCCTGGCCCACCATCTCGTCGAAGGTGGTGGGGCGGGCCTGGCGGTAGAGGGCGCTCACGGGTTCTAGCTTAAGGCCCAGGGCCCAAAGCGCAAAGCTAAATATCGGGTAGCTCGAGGTCGGGAATGCGGCTAAAGGCAATCCGGGTGACAGCACTTTGCTCGGTGCGGTGCATACCCAAAAAGTACAGGGCCTGGGGGCCGTACTTGCCGTTGGCTTTGTCCATAGCCTGGGCCAGCCGCACCAGTTTCTGGTCGGACTCAAAGAGCGGCCAGCCCAGCTCCTGCTCGGGAATCAGGCTGCCCAGGGCCAGGCCTACCTTGAAGGGGGTGCCCTCGGGCTTTTGCGCCCAGAGCCGCAGGATCACGCGCAGTAGGGTCAGGGTGTCCTGGCTGGGCTGGATGCGCAGGTGAGCATCCCATTTTCGCTTTTCACTGCCGTCCAGAAAGCGCACGAACAGGGCCACCGAACCGGCCCAGTAGCCCTCGTGGCGCAGACGGGCCGCTGCGCGGTGCACCAGCCGGGTGAGCACGGCCCGGGCCCCGGCCTCGCTGCGAAACACCGGCGGCAGCACGTGAGAATGGCTCAGGCTGCGCCGCCTGGTGGGGGTTTCGGGCAGGTCGGCCCCCCGCAGGCGGTGCCACCAGGCAAAGCCGTGTACCCGGCTGCCCCAGACCTGCGAAAGCTGTAGCACGGATAGCTGGTAGAGCTGCTCCACCGTGGTCACGCCGTGCTTGAACAGGCGCTGCTCCATGCCAGGGCCAATCCCGGGTAGGTCGCGCAGGGCCAGCGAATACAGCCGGTGGGGCAGGTCGGAGAGCTGCAAAAGGGTCAGGCCGTCGGGTTTGTGCATCTCGGCGGCCACCTTGGCCAAGAACCGATTGGGCCCCAACCCCACCGAGCAGCGAAGCTCCTGGCCCACCTGCCGGTAGATGGCCTGTTTGACCTGCTCCCCCAGCCTTAGGGCATGAGCGGGCTCCTGTTCCCGGCCCATCAGTTTGCAGACCATCTCGTCTATCGAGAGCACGGCTTCGATGGGCAATACCGTATCTACCGCCCGCAGAATCTGGTGATGGATGCGGATGTACTCCTTGGGGCGGGCCTCGACCACCTCGAGCCCAGGGCACAAAAGCCGGGCATCCTGTACCAGCGTCCCGGTTTTAACACCGTAGCGCTTGGCCTCGTAGCTCGCGGCGATGCAGCAGGTGGTCTCGGCCAGCATAGGCGCTACCGCTACCGGCCTGCCGCGTAACTCGGGCCTGAGCTGTTGCTCCACCGAGGCAAAGTAGGCGTTCATGTCCAGGAACAGGTAGTGGATGCCCATGCAAACCTCCGGGGTAAGGGGAATTCAAATCACTGAAACCGTTCAGTGATTATGTATATTACATAATATAAATATCAAGTTTTTGCAAGGACAAATAACACCAGATTCGATTGATTCCTTACCGAACCGCAACGGATCAACAGGGCCGAAGTTATCCGCGTAGCGGAGGGCGATACCGTCCCTTGGAAGTTATCCGCGTAGCGGAGGGCGTAAGCCCCTTTGGAAGGGAGACGCTTTCTTCGCCGACCGTTCGGGAGGGGGGTGCTCTAGGATCCAAAAAGACAGCCTCTGGTGTTTTTGGTTTTGTAAACTGTCTTTTTGAATCCGGTATCACAGACTTTGCGCCCATGGGTTCAAAAAAAAAAGAGCCCTCATACGAGGGCTCTGTGCGTAGACGTCGGTTTATCGCGTTTCCCACCATTACTCCTCACACAGTGAGGCGTAATGTACTCGGCACAGCAAACCCCGCCGTACGAGTATTTGTGGGAACCACTCTAGAAATTGAACTTCAAGCCTGCGCGGGCGCCCAGGCCAAAGTTGCCTCCGGGCTCGAAGCGGGGGTTGCCCTCCACGAAGAGGCCCAGCGGGCCAAACAGGTTGAGATCGAGCCCCACGGCGGCGGTGCCATAGATGGGGTTGACCAGGGCGGGCAGGAAGCGAGCCCCCACCCCCACGTAGGGGCTCAGGAGTCCGCTGCCAAAGTGGCGGGTCAGGTAGGCTTCGATGCCCAGGGCCTGGGTGCCCAGGTTGTAGTCCAGGCCGGCCCGCAGGCCGAAGCCCAGGAACACATTGCGCACGCCAACCATGCCGCTAACGGCCAGGTTATTGGTGTCAAAGATACCGCCAGGAGGGGTAGGAAGGATACCGAGGGCGGCTCCGGCGCCAAAGTAGAGGTTGCGGGCCGGGGGAGCGGCGGGCGTGACCGGGGGCACCGGCCGTACTTCAGGCTGCGGCTGAGGCTGCGGCTGGGGTTGCGGCTGAGGCTGGGGGGCAGGGGCGGGTTGCTGGGCCTGCTGGCGCAGCTCGGTCACCTGGCCTTGCAGGGTGGTGACCTGGTTGCTGAGGCTGCGTACCTGCTCTTCCAGAGCCGCCACGCGGGCGGTGTCGGGGCGGTTGCGAATCTGCTCTTCGAGTGTGGCAATGCGGCGCTCGAGGGCCACCGCATCCTGGGGCGCAGTGGGCGCCGCCGGGGCCTGGCTCAGGCGCTGGACTTGCTGCTCGAGGGCGGCGATGCGGGCCTGAAGCTCGGCTGGGGTGGGGCCTGCCGGCTGGGCTGGCTGGGCGGGTTGCGGGGCCTGGCTCAGGCGCTGAACCTGCTGCTCGAGGGCTGCCAAGCGCTGCTCGAGGGCGGCTGCCCGCTGGCTGGTCTCGATGGCCCGCTTGACCTCGGCCTCGAGCTCGGCCAGCTTACCGGCCTGATCCTGGCTGGTTTTCTCGAGGGCCGTAAAGCGTTGCCGGAGCTGCTCCAGCTCGGGGCCAACCTCCTGGGCCCCCCGCTCAACGGCCAGGCGGCACTCGGGCCGGGCGTTCTCGAGGCGGTTGGTCTGGTAAAGGCGAAAGAAAATCAGGGCGGCCTGGTAGCGGGTAAGGTTCTGGTTGCCCCGGAAGGTACCATCCGGGAAACCCTCAATCAGACCGCACTGTACGGCAAATTCCACCGCCTGGCGGGCCCAGTGCCCCGCCGGGATATCCCGAAACTGGGTCTGGGCGCTGGCAAACACACCGAAGAATGCGGCCAGCACAAAACTAGCTATGGCCAATCGGCTTTTCATACAAACCTCCTTTTTGCTACGGCCAAGTAAACTTGGCTCCGTCTCCTACGCTACGCAGCCAAAGTGAGGGCTCAACTTAGCCAGCCCATAAGCGGAATTGGGAACTTTATCACCCATTTCATGTTTGGGACTTTCGCCTGGGCCCCATTGGGTACAATCCCCCCATGCAGGTCAAAAATCTGATGGGGTCGCGCCCCTATACGGTGCACAAAAATGAAACCCTGTATGTGGCTGCCGAGCGGATGCTCGAGCACCGCCTGGGGGGCTTGCCGGTGGTGGACGATGGGGGAGCGGTGGTGGGGCTGCTCGAGATCGACCAGATGCTACCCGAGCCGCAAAAAGTGCCCTTTTCTGATGTGGAGGCCCTGCGCTTTCTGGACGAGTGGGTAGACCCCGGCTCCTTCGACCGGCTGGTGGAGCGCTACAAGAACACCCCCGTGCACCGCCTGATGCGAACCGAGGTGGCTGCGGTAGGCCCCGACGACCCCATTGAGAAAGCCCTGGGCCTGATGCTGCAAGACCGGCAGTACCGGCGGGTCTTGGTGGTAGACGAGCAGCGGCAACTGCTGGGCACCCTGACCCGCTCCGACTTCTTGCGCTTGTTTGTGCGGGGGCACTGATGCACGGCATGGGGCATCTGGTCGAGGTTTTTTTTCTCCTGCTGGCCGCGCAGCTGGTGGGCTGGTTGTTTGCAAGGCTCAAGCAGCCGGTGGTGATCGGCGAGGTGCTGGCGGGTTTGCTGGTGGGGCCTGCTTTACTGGGCCTGGTGCACGACGGTGAAATTCTGGAGTTCCTGGCCGAACTGGGGGCCATTTTCCTGCTCTTTATGGTGGGCCTCGAGACCCGCCTGCGCGACATTCTGGCGGTGGGCAAGGAGGCCTTTTTGGTAGCGGTGCTGGGGGTGTTGTTTCCCTTTGTGGGGGGGTATTTCTTTGGCCTTAGCATTGGCTTGGCCCAACTCCCGGCGCTGTTTTTGGGTACGGCCCTGGTAGCGACCAGCGTGGGCATTACTGCCCGGGTGCTGCTGGAGCTGGGCGTGCTTTCGCGCAACTACAGCCGCATTATTTTGGGGGCGGCGGTAATCGACGATGTGCTGGGCCTGATTGTGCTGGCGGTGGTGAACGGGGTGGCCCAGAGCGGCACCTTCGAGCTGGCGGTGGCGCTGCGCATCACCCTGCTCTCGGTGTTGTTTGTGGGCGGGGCCATGCTGCTGGTGCCCTGGCTACGGCGAGTCTCGCTGCCCCGCTTCACCCTGGGCAATCCCTTCGGCTTTGCCCTGCTGGTGGGGGTGGGGCTGGCGGCGCTGGCGGCCACCATTGGCCTGGCCCCCATTGTGGGGGCCTTCCTGGCCGGAATGCTCCTGGCTGAGGTGCGCGAAGAGCTGGCCATAGAGGAGCACGTCCGGGTGGTGGGGCAGTTTTTGACCCCCATTTTTTTTGCCATGGTGGGGGTGCGCCTGGAACTGACCGCCTTGCTCAGTGCCAAGGTCTGGCTGGTGGGCAGCGGGGTTTTGCTGATTGCCCTGGTGGGCAAGCTTTTGGGGGGGTTTCTGGGGGCCTGGAGCCAGGGCTTTCGCCGGGCGGTGGTGGTGGGGGTGGGGATGGCCCCCCGGGGAGAGGTGGGCCTGATTGTGGCTGCGCTGGGCCTGGCCGCCGGAGCGGTGAACGAGGAAGAGTATGCCCTGGTGCTGTTCATGGTGGTGGGCACGACCTTGCTGGCCCCACTCTTTTTGCGGCCCGCCATTGCCTGGGCCGAACGCGCTCAGGCTTCCGGGGGTTCCCCATGAAAGCCGAATAATGGCTACATGAACGTGAAAATATGGCAACCGGGCGTATACTCACTTTGATATGCGCCCAATTGCTATATTGCCCTGGCTTATTGCGATGGCGCTGGCCCAGAGCGTGCCGACCTATACGGTGCAGCGCGGCGATACCCTGTTCTCCATTGCCAGACGCCACGATACCACCGTGGAAATTCTGATGCGGCTCAACGGCCTGAGCGAGGCCACCCTGAGCGTGGGGCAGGTGCTGCAACTGCCGCCCCGGGTGGTACAGCACACTGTGCAGCGCGGCGATACGCTGTTTTCCATTGCCCGGCGCTATGGCTCCACGGTGCAGGCCATCCAGCAAGAAAACAGCCTCGAGGGCACCGCCTTATCGCTGGGGCAGGTGCTTCGGATTCCCCAGGTGAGCGTAGCGGCCCCCAGCAACCCTCCTGCCAATCCCTCTGCATCCAGCCCGTCCCCTGCCAACCCCAATCCTGCCCCTCCCGCAGGCTCCTCGGCCAATCTGGTGGGCTCGAGCCCACTTCCGAGCCCCACCCCACCCCAACCCGCCCCCGAACCGGCCCCGCAGCCCCAGCCCAGCCCGCCCGCCGACACCGACTACGACCCCACCCATCCCCTCATCCTGGTGGTGCTCAAATACCTGGGGCTGCCCTATGTGTTTGGGGCCAACTCCGACCGCGCGGTGGACTGCTCGGCTTTCGTGCAGCAGGTTTTTGCCGAGGTGGGCATCAAGGTGCCCCGCACCAGCCGCGACCAATGGGGTGCTTTCAGCACGGTGCAAGGGGCCATGCGCCAGGGCGATCTGGTGTTTTTCAGCTTTGGGGGCCGCCAGATCGACCATGTGGGCATCTACCTGGGCCGGGGCGTGTTTGCCCATGCCAACAGCTACGGCAGCCGGGTGGTGATTGAAAGCCTGGACAGCCCCTACTACAAGCGGGTCTACCGGGGGGCTAAGCGGGTGGAGGCGTTGTCGGCCCAGCAGCCTTGAGGGCTTGCCGGTAGAAACCGCTCCATGTGAGACGCCCAGCCTTGAGGGAGGGGTTGGGCCTATTCGCGTCAAGAATAGTCGTGCTTGAGCCGGATACTGTGGGGTATGGAAAATGAACCTTGCTTTCCCCGCCCTATTGCTAGCATTGAAAAAAGCCCGGAGATAAACCATAGATGCCTGCTGCGTGTATTCGGATATGACTATGCTTCCATCAATAGAGTTGAGCAGCATACAAAGCAAAGACCTGAAATGGACGACCGCTGGGCATTGCCTGCTACGCTGATACGCGAGGCCATATGGAGGCCATATGAGGGATGAACCTCGCCGGGAGCGTGCCCACCACAAAAAGTCTTTGCGTTTGATGGAGGCTCGAGACCTGCTTTCGACCAGGCCCCACACGGCCCAGGAGCTGGCCAAAACGCTGGGGGTGGATAAACGGACGGCTTTACGTCTGCTCGAGGATCTGCAAGCCATCGAGGTGGCCAAAAAGGGTCGTTCGCCGCAGTATCAGTTGCTGCAAAGCCAGGAGCTGAGCCCGGTGGAAGCCCTGGTTACCCACAGCGCCTTGCGGATGCTCTACCACCACACCCCCGGCTACGAGCCCACCTACCTTTCGGCCCTCAAGAAACTGGCCCGGCGGCTGCCCTCGCCGGCCCAAGAGCTGGCCCTCAAAAGCACCGAAGACCTCGAGCACCGCACCCTGCAACACCAGGACGAGGGGCTTGCCATGGCCACGCTGGCCGAGGCCTGGTTCAAACGCCAGCCGATTGCGTTCGACTACCTGAAGCCCGGCGGCCCAGGCAGGCCGGGTCAGAACCTGCTCGAGGTCTACTTTCTGGAGATTGCCCGCACCAACCTGGGCATGTACGTCATCGGCTATGAACGCAACCGCCGGGCCCTGCGCACCTACAAGCTGAGCCGGATGCGCCGCGTGCGGCTGGTAGGGGAACCAGGGGCCTACACCATCCCCAACGATTTTGACCCCCGACACTACCTCTCCAATGCCTGGGGGGTGGTCGGGAGCAGCGGCGGCGTGCCGGTGGAAGTCCGGCTGCGCTTCCGCCCCGAGGCCGCCTACCGCATCCTGGAAGGCGGCTATCCCAACCTGCATATTGCCTCGAGGCTTCCGGGTGGGGGCCTCGAGGTTTGTATTACCGTGGGCACCGATAACCACAACTTTCCCCTCGAGCTGCTTTCCTGGGTGCAGAGCTGGGGGGCGCGGGTGGAGGTGCTGGGGCCGGAGGGCCTCAGGAGAAGGTGGCTCGAGGAAGCGCGGCAGGTGGCGGCGATGTGCGACAGGAAATGACGCGAAGGAGCGATACGGTAAGGTGATTATGCTTTTGGAAAAGGCAAAAGCCCTATGGGCGAAAAGTGACAGGGAGAAGAACGACGGCTCCTGGCATCCGCTCATTGCTCATTTGCTTGACGTAGCGGCCAGCGCCGAGGCGATTCTCGAGCGTGAGCCCCCAAAGACCCTCGAGCTGTACGCCCGGGATCTGAATCTCGAGCCCCAGCAAGCCAAAGCCTGGATCTGCGCCCTGGCGGGGTTGCACGACATCGGCAAGGCCAGCCCGGCCTTCCAGCAGAAGTGGCTCGAGGGTAAGGAGCGGGTCCGGGCCGCAGGGTTGACCTGGAATGTTGACCCTACCCTCCCACCGAATGACGTTTCCCACAGCGTGATCAGTGAGGAAGTACTGCCAGGACTTCTCGAGGGGCGAGGTTGGGTAAGCAGGGCCGCCAAAAACGTCGCTGCTGCGGTGGGCGCGCACCATGGTTTTCGGGCCACACAGAATGACCTCAAAGATGTGACCAGCAGGGAAAAAGGCAAAGGGGTCTGGGACGAGGTACGCCAGGAACTGTTCGAAGCGGTACTCGAGGTGCTCGAGGTAGGGAATGCCCCCAAGGTCTCTATCTACAAGGGTGCGGCCTTCGAACGCCTGGCGGGCCTGACCAGCTTCGCCGACTGGATCGGCTCCAGCCTCGACTTCCACCCGCTCGGGGACGACCTGACCGAGTATTACCAGGAAGCTAAAAAGCGGGCCGCACAAAAGCTCGATAGCGTGGGCTGGTTCAAGCGGGAAACCCTGATGCCCGAGCCGCAAACCCTGGAAGCGGTGTTTGCCTACCTGGGCAAACCCGACCAGCCGTTCAGGGCTCGCCCGTTGCAAGCCGTGCTCGAGCGGTTATTGGAAGGGATCGACACCCCCGCCCTGTTCCTGGTCGAGGCCCCAATGGGTGAGGGCAAGACCGAAGCCGCGCTCTATGCCCATTTGCGATTGCAAGCGGCCAACGGGCACCGGGGGATGTACATTGCTTTGCCCACCCAGGCCACCGGCAACCTGATGTTCGAGCGGGCCAAGGCGTTCCTGGGCCGCTATGGAAAGTCCCGCAGGCTCGACCTGCAACTCCTGCACGGGGCCAGCGAGCTGGTAGAGGCGTACCAGAAGATACGCGTGCGCCCCAACACACCCGAAGGAGGAGAGGAAGGGGTAAAGGCCCAGGTCTGGTTCTCCCACCGCAAGCGCGGCCTGCTCTCGGAGTATGCGGTGGGGACGGTGGATCAGGCGCTCTTGAGTATTCTGCCCACCAAGCACCAGTTCGTCCGGCTGTGGGGGCTGGGCAACCGGGTGGTGGTGCTGGACGAGGTGCATGCCTACGACACCTACACCAGCGGCCTGATTGAGACCCTGGTGCGCTGGCTCTGGGCGTTGGGTTCATCGGTCGTGCTGATGAGCGCGACGCTGCCCAAGGCCAAGCGGGAGGCTTTGCTCAAGGCGTTCGGGGCAGGTGAGATACCCAAAGCGGAAGACAAACCCTACCCGCGCATTACCCGCGTCGTAAAGGGCGACGCTAAACCCGCCGTGGAAACCTTTGAGGCGAGGAAACAGCCCACGCTGGTGCTGAGGGCCTTGCCGCTTGACCTCGAGGCCCTCGCCGGGAAAGCGCTCGAGCAGGCCCGGTCGGGCGGCTGCGTAGCCTGCATCGTCAACGCCGTGCAGCGGGCGCAGGACTTGTACCAGGCGTTGGTGGGCAAGGCGGATGGGGTAGAGGTTCACCTGTTCCATGCCCGCTACCCCCTCGAGGAGCGCTTAGAGCGCGAGAAGGCCGTCCTCGCCAAGTTTGGCAAACAGGGCCAGCGTCCTCAGAAAGCCATCCTGGTCGCTACCCAGGTGGTCGAGCAATCCCTCGACCTCGACTTCGACGTGATGTTCACCGACTTGGCTCCGGTGGATCTGGTGCTGCAACGCGCCGGGCGGCTGCACCGTCACGAGCGTGACCCCAAGGAGCGCCACGCCCACACCAAGCCAGTGCTGTGGGTAGCGGGCTTAGAGGAGGAGGGCGTGCCGGATTTTGGTTCTGCCGAACGAATTTACGAGCGCTACGTTCTGCTGCGAAGCTGGCTCGCGCTGCGGAGCCGCACCCACATTGACCTCCCGGGCGACATAGATCCTCTTGTGCAGAAGGTGTACAGCGAGCCGCCGCTCCAGGGGCTTTCAGAAGAGTGGAAGACGGCCCTCGAGCAGGCCCAGACCCGCATGGAGCAAAGGAATGCGCGAGACCAGGACGAGGCAGCCTACGCCCCGTTTGGTGAACCCTGTGAGACCGACTGGCTCGATCCCCCGACCTTCCCCAAGCTCCCCCCCAAGCTCCCCGACGACGACCCCAACCCCGACGACGACCCCAGCCTGCTCAAAACCCGCAAGGGTCGCCCCAGCGTTACGGTGGTATTGCTGCACAAGGTAGGGGGAAGGCTCTGCCTGGATGCAGGCGGGCAGCAACCGGTCAGCCTGGCCGCCAAGCTCGAGCTGGCCGAGGCTAAGTGTGTGTTTGCCCGCTCGGTCAAGCTCAGCCGCCATGAGCTTATCAACGACGACTTCGCCGCGCTTGAAGCCCACCGCAAGAGCCAGGGCCTAGCCGCCAAGGTCTGGAGCGAAACCCCACTGCTGGCCCACGCCCACCTGGTGGTGCTCGAGGGGGGAAGGGCCGTGCTGGGGGAACTCGAGCTCGAGCTTCACCCCGAGCTTGGGGTGGTTTATAGGAGTGCGCTATGATAGATAGCGTTCCTCGCCCAAGCGGGGATGAACCGTTGGTAGGACAAAGGGTTACAACATCCCCACATTCGTGGGGCTTATTGCTAAAACGTAAGTTGGTAGTACAGAGGGTTAGGGAGATTGACAATCAAACCATTTTCTGCTTTAATGCCCTAAAACCGAGGAACCTCGCCCGCCGCCAAGCAAAGAGAGGTTCCTCGGTGAGTCAGGAGGTGTGCTCCGTGCTCTATGGCATTTTAGCAGACGACGAGCTTGTAAATTTGGTGATGGATGCAGCACATGCTGCAAACGTTTCCAACACCGAAAAATTCAGGGCCGAGCTCGAGCTGAGGTTGGCCGAGCACAGGCTGCAGGAGCAATATGGCTCCCTTGATGAGTGGGACTGCGATACCTCGTGAGGGATGTGTTTCCCGTCTTAAGCCATCGCTATCCAAATCAAGGGAGGTGAGTTTTGCCCACGTTCAACCTAATAACCCAGCCCTGGATTCCCGTTAGGGAGGGAAACCAGCTAAAGGAGGTGAGCCTCGAGCAAACCCTGCTCGAAGCCCGTCGGTTCGAGCGTATCGAAGATCCCAGTCCGCTCGTGACCGTAGCGCTACATCGCTTACTCGAGGCTATTTTGCACCGGGCGCTGCAAGGCCCAGTGGATTCCTACGAGGCGGCAGAATGGTTCGAGAACAACTTCGACGCAGGGAAGATCCGGGCTTATCTGGACAGGTACCACGACCGTTTCGACCTGTTCCACCCTAAGAAGCCCTTATTCCAGGTGCCCGACTTCACCCTCGAGCGCTCCTGCCGCTCCTGGACGGTGCTGGCCCCCGAGCTCAACTCCGACAACAACAAGGTTTTGTTCGACCACACCGTCACCTCGAGGCCCCGCCCCCTGTACCCCGCCGAGGCTGCCCGATTGCTGGTGGCCAACCAGACCTTTGCCCTTTCGGCGGGCAAGAGCGTGCTTTGCCACACCGCTACCGCGCCCGTGGCAACGGCAGCATTGGCCCTCATGCTGGGCGAGAACCTCCACGAGACGCTATGCTTGAACCTCGTCAGCTATCCCAAAAGCGAGTACGAGCGCGATTTTGCCACCTGGGAGCAGGAGCCGCTGCGGGTGTCCAACCTGCAAAACTGCGAGGCCGCCAGGGCCACCCCCAAGGGCATCGTCCACCGCTACACCTGGCTCTCGCGCGCGGTGCGCCTCGAGCCCGAAACAGAAAACGGCCAGACCGTGGTGCGCTGGATCGCCTACGCCTCGGGGATTCGCTACGAGGAAGCCGCGGTACGCCCCGACCCCATGGTGGCCTTCCGCCCCGACCCCAAAGACCCCTCCAAGCAGTATCCGCTCGGCTTTCGCGAGGGCCGGGCGCTGTGGCGGGACTTCGCCTCGTTGCTGCCTAAACCCGGCTCTGAACGGAGCTTAGGCGTGGTGGATCACGCCCGCAACGTCTACAGGGCGCTGGGTACTCGGTTTAAAGGACGGGGCATTCCGGTAATGGTCGCGGGCCAGGCCAACGACCAGGCCAAGATTGAGCTATGGCGGGGTGAGGTCTACCGTCTGCCCGAGGCCATCCTGAGCGATCAGGACATCTGGCGCTTTGTGGAGCAGAACCTGGAGCGAGCCGAAGAAATGGGAGGGGCTTTGAATGGGGCGGCTCGAGTCCTGGCTAAAGAGCTTCTGACCCTGGGAGATCGGCAGCCGCACAAGGACGACGTGAACAAGCTGGTGCAGAGCTTTCCCCACCAAGTTGCCTACTGGTCGGCGCTCGAGGGCCATTTCGCCGACTGGATCGTGCGGCTGGGCCCCGATTTCGAAGAGCAGCAAGCCCGGCTCGAGCAGGACTGGCTAAAGATCCTCCGGCGGGAAGCCTTGCGGGCATGGAAGCTCACAATTTTAGCCGCCGGGGACGATGCCAGAGCGTTGCGGGCCATTCACAAGAGCGAAGGTATCCTGCTGGCCCATATCTACGGAAGGGAGGTAGCAGGTGCAAAAGGAAATAACTAAGGAACAAGCCTTTGTACTCCACTTACGCCGTCGCAGCGAACCCGCCGACCTGGCGCGGATGCGCCGCGCCCTGGGCGATCCAGGCCAGGAAGTAATCCCTGTGGTCGAGGGGTTCTTGGGCCGCATTCAGGACGAGCGGGAAGACCGCTGGGAGCGGATGGTCTATTACCTGGTGGCCGGGTTGTGGGCTAATACGGTGTCTTCATCGGAGCTGGAGCAGTTCCGCAAAAATCCCGAGGAAGAACCTGAAGTGAGCCAGAGCGAAGAGAGTGACGTGAGTAAAGGCTACCGCCGCACGCTGGGCCACGCCATCGCCCAGCTTTACCTCGAGCGCGGCCAGTCCAAAAGCATCGAGCAGCGCTTCATCGCCTTGCTCGATGCCGACGAGGAACAGCTCCCGTACCGGATACGCCAGATGGTACGGCTGCTCAAGAGCGAGGAAGGCATCCCCATCTACTGGTCGGAACTCTTGCGCGACCTCTTGGCCTGGAACCATGAGCGCAGGCCGGTGCAGCAGAAGTGGGCCAGGGCTTTTTACCGCACTGTGGCAAAAGAAACCGAAGGAGGAGAGGAAGAATGAAACACCTGCTCGAGATCCACATCCTGCAAAACTTCGCCCCCAGTAACCTCAACCGCGACGACACCGGTTCTCCCAAGGACGCCATTTTTGGCGGGGTGCGCCGGGGGCGCATCAGCAGCCAGTGCCTCAAGCGGGCCGCGCGGGAGTATGTGCGCGATCACCCGGGCGGCCTCCCCCAGGAGGCGATGGCTCTGCGCACCAAGCGATTGGTGCAAACGTTGGTAGAACAGCTTAAGGCCAAGGGCCGGAGCGAGGAGGAGGCTCGGCAGAAAGTAGAGCAAGCCCTGGGCGGTATGGGCCTGAAGGTTGATGCAGAGGGCAAAACCCAGTACCTGCTGTTCTTGGGCCAGCAAGAGGTGGCCAAAATCGCCGACCTCATAGACCGTCACTGGGACGGCCTGGTGGCACCCCAAGCCGAGGAAGAGGGAGGTAAAAAGAAAGCCAAAGACGCTAAGAAAGCTGGCAGGGAAGCCGTCCCTGACGAGATCAAAAAAGCTTTGGGCAGTGTGCTGGATGGGGGCAAGGCCCTCGATGTGGCGCTCTTTGGCCGCATGCTGGCCGATTTGCCTGAGAAGAACCAGGACGCCGCCTGTCAGGTGGCCCATGCCATCTCCACCCACGCCGTGGAGCGCGAGTTCGACTTCTACACCGCCGTGGATGACCTCAAGCCCGACGACAATGCCGGGGCCGACATGCTGGGCACGGTGGAGTTCAACTCGGCCTGCTTCTATCGCTATGCAGCCATAGACCTCGAGAAGCTCCGTGAGAACCTCCAGGGCGATGCCGAGCTGATGCTTAGGGGCCTCGAGGCTTTCCTCAGGGCCATGGTCAAGGCCAAGCCCAGCGGAAAGCAAAACTCCTTCGCCGCCCACAACGACCCGGAGTATGTCGTTTTCACCGTGCGCCAGGAGGCCGACCCGCGCAACCTGGCCAACGCCTTTGAGAAGCCGATTCGTCCTAACAAGGAGAAGAGCCTCACCGAGGCCTCGCTGGAGCAGCTCGAGGCCAAGTGGCAGAAACTCTCCGAGGCCTACGACCAAAACGGGGAGGCCTGGGTACTCAACCTGACCGAGGCAAAAAGCCAAATCGGCACATCTGCTAAAAACCTGGGCGAACTCATAACAAAGGCGCTGGAAAAGGTCAGGGCCAACATGGGGGTCTGACATGCCCACCCTACTGCTACGCCTGGCAGGCCCCATGCAGTCCTGGGGCACCAAGAGCCGCTTCGACGAGCGGGACACCGATCTTTCGCCCTCCAAAAGCGGGGTGATCGGTCTGCTGTGCGCCGCGATGGGCATAGACCGTGAGAAGCGCGAGCCTGTACTGGAACTGGCGGATTTACTTATGGGTGTACGGGTGGATCAGCCGGGCGTGCTGCGCTACGACTACCAGACCGCCCAGAACGTGATCGCTGCCGATGAGTCCAAGGTGCACCCCACCACCATCTCGAGGCGCTACTACTTGGCCGATGCCGTCTTCCTCGTGGGGTTGGAAGGAAAGGATTGGAGGCTGCTCAAGCGCGCTCACCAGGCGCTCAAAAACCCGGTTTGGCCGCTTTTCCTCGGAAGAAAAGGCTATGTGCCAAGCCCTGGCGTATTCCTGCCCGATGGCTTGCGGGACGAGCCCTTGCGAGAAGCTTTGAAGTACGAATTCCTCGGGCGTGATTGGCCCAAGGACGAGGAAGGAAAAGACCTCGAGTCGGCCAGACTGCCCGTGATGCTCGAAAATCGGGACTCGAGCGAAGGCTCACTGCGCATGGATCAGCCACTCGGCTCATTTGCTGAGCGCCGCTTTGGGGCCCGCTTCGTGGTTTCGGATTTTGTGGAGGTGGAGCGTGTACCTGAGCCGACTCCAGCTTGATCCCCGCTCCAAGCAAGCCCGCACCGACCTCGCCAACCCCTACCAGCTCCACGCCACCCTGTGCTGGGCCTTCCGTAAGGCTGAGCGACCCGCCGAGGGCGAGAGCGAAGAGCGTGGGAGAACCGTCGAGCCGTTTCTCTGGCGCTTGGAAGCGGGTAAAACCCCGATTGTGCTGGTTCAGAGCGCAGGACGACCTAACTGGGACAAACTCAATGAGCGGTTTCCTGGCTACTTTCAAAGCTTGCCCGAGTATAAGCCCCTACTCCTCGAGCACCTCCAACCCGCCCAAACCCTGCGCTTCCGACTCAAGGCCAACCCCACCGTCACCAAGCAGGGCAAGCGCCACGGTCTTAAGGGGGTCGAGGAGCAACTCGAGTGGCTCTCCCGGCAGGGCGAGAAGGGCGGCTTTGCCGTCTTGGGCGCGATGGTGGCCCAGAGCGAGCGCGTGAAGATGGTCAAGCACTCGGGTGGCCCGCCCATTGTGGTGCAGTCGGTGCTGTACGAGGGCTACCTAAAGATCGCCGACCTCGAGGTGTTCAAGCGCACGCTTGCTACCGGCCTCGGTCACGCCAAGGCCCTAGGGTTTGGCCTGCTCTCCATCGCAAAGGTTTCTCGCTAGGAGATGAGGGGAAGACATGAAATACGAAACCCGCAATCTACAAGAACTTCCCAAGTTCCGCGACGGGCTTTCGTACATCTACCTCGAGCATGGCCGCCTCGAGCAGCAAGACCAGGCCGTAGCCTACTACAGCCAAGAAGGGGTGGTGGCCATACCGGCTGCCGCGCTGGGGGTGCTGCTGCTGGGCCCCGGCACCTCCATCACCCATGCCGCCATTCGTCAGCTTGCCAACAACGGCTGTTCGGTGTTCTGGGTGGGTGAGGAGATGGTGCGCTTTTATGCCAGTGGCATGGGTGAAACCCGTTCCAGTGCCAACCTGATGCGCCAAGCGCAAGCCTGGGCCGACCCAGAGGCGCACCTGGAAGTGGTCAAGCGCATGTACCGGATGCGCTTTCCCGAAGGACTGCCGCCCGACCTTACCCTGGAACAAATTCGGGGCCGAGAGGGGGTACGGATGCGTGATAGCTACGCTCGCTGGAGCCGCGAGACCGGGGTGGAGTGGAAGGGCCGCAACTACAACCGGGGGAACTGGGCTGCCGCCGACCCCATCAACCGCGCCCTCTCGGCGGGGGCCGCCTGCCTGTACGGGATTGCCCACGCCGCCATCGTCTCGGCGGGGTACAGCCCGGCCCTCGGGTTCATCCACACCGGCAAGCAGCTTTCCTTCGTCTACGATGTGGCCGACCTCTACAAGGCCGAAACCCTGATCCCAACTGCTTTTAAGGTAGTAGCCGAATCGGAGTTCGGCGTAGAGAGGCGGGTGCGCCAGGCCCTGCGCGACCAGCTCCGGGAGGTCAAGCTGTTGGAGCGCATCGTCTCAGATTTACACTCTTTGTTCGATGCCCTGGAAATCCTCGATCCCTATGCCGAAGATGCCTCGGCCCCCGGTGAGCTATGGGATGTGGACGGTACGGTTCCTGGTGGGGTGGCCTATGGCGAACTCGAGCCAGACGACCCCAACTAAACTATGGTCGTGATTGTGCTGGAAAATGTACCCAAGCGTCTGCGCGGCGAGCTATCGCGCTGGATGCTGGAAGTGAGCAGCGGTGTTTTTGTGGGCAGCATGTCGGCATTGGTGCGGGATCTGCTGTGGGAGAAGTGCAAAGAGAAAAAGACCGTAGGGCGTTGTTGCCTGATGTACCGTACCAGCAACGAGCAAGGTTTTACGATCCGAACCCATGGCGACGCCACCCGCACCCTGGTAGACTTTGATGGCATCACGCTGGTCGCTGTGCAAAACGCCGAATGGCAGCGCATGCATGCCAAACGGAAAAAGTCTAAGGCGACCGAGAACCTTGAAAAAGAAAATCCCAACCCATCAGCTCGGGATTTCGACACTTCAGACGGGGTAAGCGGCTGAATTTGCTGTTAGAATCAAGTGTATTCCCCACACACGCGGGGATGAACCGGCCAGCCGATTCACGTCGTTGCGGTAACGCACGTATTCCCCACACACGCGGGGATGAACCGAAATACTTCTCGATGATGGGGTACGGCATTATGTATTCCCCACACACGCGGGGATGAACCGCCCTCCAGCGTTCGTTCGGGCTTTCCGAGCGGGTATTCCCCACACACGCGGGGATGAACCGTGCATGGACGGGACTGGGTATTCCATGCCCAGGTATTCCCCACACACGCGGGGATGAACCGTGGGTGGATCAACGCTACTGGGACGACGTAGTAGTATTCCCCACACACGCGGGGATGAACCGCGCTCAAAGCAGGCTGGGGCGCTGCGATGAGCGTATTCCCCACACACGCGGGGATGAACCGAAGTGGATTTCTGGGGCACCGTATCCGCAGGCGTATTCCCCACACACGCGGGGATGAACCGGATGACTGGGTGTCGTACACGCACCACACATCGTATTCCCCACACACGCGGGGATGAACCGGCGACGACCAGCGAGGCGTCCAGAGGGTTGTCGTATTCCCCACACACGCGGGGATGAACCGTAGCCGTGCCGTGTTGCTGTGTTGCCGTGCCGTATTCCCCACACACGCGGGGATGAACCGCTGTCCGCCGTAGCCCTCGGCGGGGTCGTGAAGTATTCCCCACACACGCGGGGATGAACCGCGGGGCGACCGCCCCAAGCATTTCTGCACAATGTATTCCCCACACACGCGGGGATGAACCGGAAGAGTATCCTAGAGGGATTACCGCCGGAGCGTATTCCCCACACACGCGGGGATGAACCGCGCGACGGGAAATTCCACGAGCAAACGTTTTAGTATTCCCCACACACGCGGGGATGAACCGATATGCTCGAGAGCGTGGCGCGCAAGCGCCAAAGTATTCCCCACACACGCGGGGATGAACCGCAATATTGAGGGCCAACGCGCTGAGCGTTGAAGTATTCCCCACACACGCGGGGATGAACCGCTACGGAGTTGCGCTGCACTGCGGCGTCTAGTGTATTCCCCACACACGCGGGGATGAACCGCCCACTACAACCCGGGCGATATCCCGCCCAGGGTATTCCCCACACACGCGGGGATGAACCGTTATTTATTGTCTTATCCAGAATCAATTCAAGGTATTCCCCACACACGCGGGGATGAACCGGAGGGAAAGTGCTAGCGGTCATCATCAGGTATAGTATTCCCCACACACGCGGGGATGAACCGCCGCAATACAAATATCGCACGCAGATATGACGTATTCCCCACACACGCGGGGATGAACCGCGGCAAGCGCAATGGCCAGACTGCTGTCTGGAGTATTCCCCACACACGCGGGGATGAACCGCGCGAAAACCCGCCACAGCCCGGCGACCAGGTAGTATTCCCCACACACGCGGGGATGAACCGTTGTTTTCGTTCGTAGGTCGTGTAATGTTTCAGTATTCCCCACACACGCGGGGATGAACCGCGGTCTGCCAGCCGCTCTAGCCCCTCCCGGCGTATTCCCCACACACGCGGGGATGAACCGAAACGACAGACACCCTAATAGGGTCAGGTGGCGTATTCCCCACACACGCGGGGATGAACCGTAGACGCCGTAGATGGTCTGGATAATCCAGCCGTATTCCCCACACACGCGGGGATGAACCGAAGGATTCCGTGCCGCTGCGTAACGTGCCGTAGTATTCCCCACACACGCGGGGATGAACCGAGGCCCTGTTGCCGTACATCATCCTGTTCCTGCGTATTCCCCACACACGCGGGGATGAACCGTTATCGGCATCACGGCACGGCGGCACGGCGGCGTATTCCCCAC